>NZ_QMEX01000156.1 GCF_003284925.1 Mycolicibacter senuensis | reverse complement strand
CGGGCTGGTCGGGCAGCGGCCGCGTACCGCCACGCAGCTCTACCGCGGCGCCCCCTACGGGGTGGGCTACTTCGTCGGGGTCTGGGAGCCGTGAGGCCGATCGCGGTCGTCGGGCCGACCGGCACCGGCAAGTCGCAGCTCGCGCTGGAACTGGCCGAAGGCCTGGAAAAGTCGGGGAGATCAGCTGAAATTGTGAACGCCGACGCCATGCAGCTCTACCGCGGCATGGACATCGGCACCGCCAAGCTGTCGCCGGGCGAGCGACGCGGCATCCCGCACCACCAGCTCGACGTCCTCGACGTCACCGCGACCGCGACGGTCGCCCGCTACCAGCAGGCCGCCGCCGCGGATGTCGAGGCGATCATGAATCGCGGTGCGGTACCGATCATCGTCGGCGGATCGATGCTCTACCTGCAGGCGCTGCTCGACGACTGGTCCTTTCCGGCCACCGACCCCGCGGTGCGGGTCCGCTACGAGCAGCGGCTCGCCGACATCGGAGTAGCCGCGCTGCATGCCGAACTGGCCGCCGTCGACCCGGCTGCGGCGGCGGCGATCCTGCCCACTGACGGCAGGCGCATCGTGCGGGCGCTGGAAGTCGTGGCGCTGACCGGCCGGCCATTCGCCGCGTCTGCGCCCACCATCGGCGTCCCCCGCTGGGACACCGCGATCATCGGATTGGACTGCGACACCGTGCTTCTCGACGAACGGCTGGCCGCCCGGACCGCGACGATGTTCGACCGCGGCCTGGTGGCCGAGGTGGTGGGGCTGTTGGAGACCGGGTTGCGCGACGGGGTCACCGCCGCCCGGGCGCTGGGCTACGCCCAGGTGATCGCCGACCTGGATGCGGGCGGCAACGGTGATGGCGCCCGCGAGCCCACCTTCATCGGGACCCGCCGCTACGTGCGCCGGCAGCGGTCCTGGTTCCGCCGCGACCACCGCATCGAATGGTTGGACGCCGCCGGCGGCGGACTGCTCGACGCGGCACTGGCCGGGTGGCGGCACGTATCCTGAGCACATGCTTTTCGCCAAGGGCCACGGCACCCAGAACGATTTCGTCGTGTTGCCGGACCTAGGGGTGGAGCTGGACCTGACGGCCGCCGCGGTGAGCGCGCTGTGTGACCGGCGCCGCGGCCTGGGCGCCGACGGGGTGTTGCGCGTGACCACCGCCGGGGCCGCCGTGGCCGCCGGCGTGCTCGACGAGCTGCCCGAGGGGGTCTCGGCCGGCGACTGGTTCATGGACTACCGCAACGCCGACGGCTCGGTGGCCGAGATGTGCGGCAACGGGATCCGGGTCTTCGCCCACTACCTGCGCGCCGCCGGCCTGGAATCGGCCGACGAGTTCGTCGTCGGCTCGCTGGCCGGGCCGCGGCCGATCACCGTGCACCACGCCGACGACGTGCGGGCGGAGGTCACCGTCGACATGGGCAAGGCCAACACGCTGGGACCGGGCGAGGCGGTGGTGGGCGGACGGCGATTCGCCGGGCTCGCCGTCGACGTGGGCAATCCGCATCTGGCGTGCGTGGATCCGGCACTGTCGGCAGCCGAGCTGGCCGCCCTGGATGTGGCCGCGCCGGTCAGTTTCGACCGCGGGCAGTTCCCGAACGGGGTGAACGTCGAAGTCCTGACCGCCGCCCGTGACGGTGTGGTGTCGATGCGGGTGCATGAGCGCGGGGTCGGGGAGACCCGGTCCTGCGGCACCGGCACGGTGGCCGCCGCGGTGGCCGCACTGGCCGACGCCGGCGCGTCGACCGGGACGCTGCGCGTCGACATCCCGGGCGGGCAGGTCCGGGTCACCGTCACCGAGGCGACCAGTTATCTGCGCGGGCCGTCGGAGCTGGTGGCCCGCGGCGACATCGCGGCGGGGTGGTGGTCGGCGCAGTGAGTCATCCCGAGCTTCCCAGCACCGGTGAACTGGCCCTCGATGACCGCACGGCGCTGCGCCGGGTCGCGGGGCTGTCCACCGAACTCGCCGACGTCTCCGAGGTTGAATACCGCCAGCTGCGCCTCGAGCGGGTGGTGCTGGTCGGGGTGTGGACCGAGGGCAGCGCCGCCGAGGCCGACGCCAGCATGGTGGAGTTGGCGGCGCTGGCCGAGACCGCCGGCTCGCAGGTGCTCGAGGGACTGATCCAGCGCCGCGACCGGCCCGACCCGTCCACCTACATCGGCTCCGGCAAGGCCGTCGAATTGCGTGAGGTGGTGCTGGCCACCGGTGCCGACACCGTCATCTGCGACGGTGAGCTGTCGCCGGCGCAGCTGACCGCGCTGGAGAAGGCGGTCAAGGTCAAGGTGATCGACCGCACCGCGCTGATCCTGGACATCTTCGCCCAGCACGCCACCAGCGCCGAGGGCAAGGCACAGGTGGCGCTGGCGCAGATGCAGTACATGCTGCCGCGGCTGCGCGGCTGGGGCGAGTCGATGTCACGGCAGGCCGGCGGCCGGGCCGGCGGCAGCGGCGGCGGGGTGGGACTGCGCGGCCCAGGTGAGACCAAGATCGAAACCGACCGGCGACGCATCCGGGAGCGGATGGCCAAGTTGCGCCGCGAGATCAAGGCGATGAAGCAGGTGCGCGACACCCAGCGCAGCCGGCGCCTGCACAGCGACGTTCCCTCCATCGCAATCGTGGGCTACACCAACGCCGGCAAGTCCAGTCTGCTCAACGCGCTGACCGGCGCCGGGGTGCTGGTGCAGGACGCGCTGTTCGCCACACTCGAACCCACCACGCGCCGTGGGTATTTGGAAGACGACAGGCCCTTCGTGCTCACCGACACCGTCGGCTTCGTCCGGCATCTGCCCACCCAGTTGGTGGAGGCGTTCCGGTCCACGCTGGAGGAGGTCGCCGACGCCGACCTGTTGCTGCATGTGGTCGACGGCGCCGATCCCGCGCCGCTGGCCCAGATCAGCGCGGTGCGTCAGGTGATCTCCGAGGTGATCGCCGAGCGGGACGCCAAGCCTGCGCCGGAACTGTTGGTGGTCAACAAGATCGACGTCGCCGGGGATCTGGCGCTGGCCCAGTTGCGTCGCGCGCTGCCCGACGCGGTGTTCGTCTCGGCGCACACCGGCGACGGTATCGAGTCGCTGCGCCGCCGGATGGGGCAGTTGGTAGCACCGGCCGACACCGCGGTGGATGTGGTGATCCCTTACGAGCGTGGCGATTTGGTGGCTCGGGTGCATGAACAGGGCCGGCTCACCCAAGCCGAGCATGGCGAGGGCGGCACCCGCATCAGGGCGCGGGTACCGGCGGCGCTGGCAGCCAGCCTGCGAGAATTCGGCCAGGCGTAGCAGCCGTTCACGGCGTGTGATCGGTCACAGAGGTTTCGGGCTGCGCGCACCGGTGCGCTAGGCTCACAACCAACGCTGGCGTCAAAGGACGCCGGTACGTCGTGGAACGCTTACTCGCCACCGATACCCGGTGGACGGTGCGTCCAGCACAAGCTCTTCTCGCGGCGATCGATTTTGCCCACCGGCAATCTCGCCACTTTGCGCCGCCGGCACCCGACCTCTTATGGCTCCAGCAGCGCAACCGATGCCGGAAAGGCACCGCACTCATGACTGAATCTTCGGTATCCTTTGGCTCCCTCGGCGTGCCCGCCCCACTGGTGGCGGCGCTGCACGACAACGAGATCACCACGCCGTTTCCGATCCAGATCCATACCCTGCCCGACACCCTGGCCGGGCGCGACGTGCTGGGTCGCGGAAAGACGGGCAGCGGCAAGACACTGGCGTTCTCAATTCCGTTGGTAGCCGGGCTGGCCGACACCAGCCGACGCCCGAATCGGCCGTCGGGCCTGGTGCTCGCGCCCACCCGGGAGTTGGCCACCCAGATCACCGCGACGGTCAAACCGCTTGCGGCGGCTTACGGCTTGAAGGTCACCACCATCTTCGGCGGGGTGGCGCAGAGCCGGCAGGAGACGGCGCTGCGCGGCGGCGTCGACATCGTGGTGGCCTGCCCGGGTCGCCTCGAAGACCTAATGAAGCAGAAGCTGATCAGCCTGGATGCCGTGCAGATCACGGTGCTCGACGAAGCCGACCACATGGCCGACCTCGGATTCCTACCGGGCGTCACGCGGATTCTGGCCGCTACGCCGGCCACCGGTCAGCGGCTGCTGTTCTCGGCGACCCTCGACAACGGCGTGGACAAGCTGGTGCGGCGCTTCCTGCACGATCCGGTGTCGCATTCGGTCGATGACGTCGCAGCGCCGCCGCCGGCCATGACACATCACGTGTTTCACGTCGCGGGGGCGGCGGACAAGAGGGATCTGGTGCACCGGTTGGCGTCCGGCACCGGTCGCCGAATCCTGTTCATGCGCACCAAACATCAGGCCCGCAAGCTCGCCAAGCAACTGACCGAGTCCGGCATCCCCTCAGTGGACCTGCACGGCAACCTGTCTCAGCCCGCGCGGGACCGCAACCTGGCCGCGTTCAGCGCCGGGTCGGCTCGGGTGCTGGTGGCCACCGACATCGCTGCGCGCGGCGTGCACGTCGATGAGGTGCAGCTGGTGGTCCACGTCGACCCGCCGGCCGAACACAAGGCCTACCTTCACCGCTCGGGCCGCACCGCACGTGCCGGCAGCGCCGGCGACGTGGTAACCGTGGTGTTGCCCGAACAGCGCAAGGACACCCAGGTACTGCTGCGCCGGGCCGGGATCACCGTCGCCCCGCAACAGGTCGGCATCGACTCGACGGCGGTGCAAGCGTTGGTCGGCGACATCGCCCCGTTGCAGATGCCCGTCCCCATGGCGGCCCCGCCGCCGCGGCCCGCTTCGCCGAAGAACCGCGGATCGGGCAGCGCCCGCCGGCGTCGCGCCGCGGCGCCGGGAGCCGCCCAGCGACCGGCACGGCGGGGCGGGCCGCGCCGTACCGGGGCGGACGCGCGGTAGTCCGCACCGGGGACTGAAGCCCGCTTCAGCGCAGGCCTCTGACCTCCCAACCATCCGGTTGGTCTATTGTCGTCGGAAAGATTCCGTCGATCTCGGAGGTCAGGCGATGAGCGCCGCAGTCAAGTACCAGCGAACCCTGTTCGAGCCCGAGCACGAGCTGTTCCGGGAGTCCTACCGGGCGTTTCTGGACCGCCACGTCGCGCCGCACCACGAGGAGTGGGAGAAGGCGAAGATCGTCGACCGCGGTGTCTGGCTCGAAGCCGGCAAGCAGGGCTTTTTGGGCATGGCGGTGCCCGAGGAGTACGGCGGCGGCGGCAACCCGGACTTCCGCTACAACACGATCATCACCGAAGAGACCACCGCCGGTCGCTACAGCGGCATCGGTTTCAGCCTGCACAACGACGTCTGTGCCCCCTACCTGCTGGAGTTGTGCAACGAGGAGCAGAAGCAGCGTTGGCTGCCGAAGTTCTGCACCGGTGAGTTGATCACCGCGATCGCGATGACCGAACCGGGCACCGGCAGCGACCTCCAGGGCATCAAGACCCGGGCGGTCAAGCAGGGCGACCACTACGTGCTCAACGGGTCCAAGACCTTCATCACCAACGGCATCCACTCCGACCTGGTGATCGTGGTCGCCCAGACCGACCCGGAGAAGGGCGCCCAGGGCTTCAGCCTGTTGGTGGTGGAGCGCGGCATGGCCGGCTTCGAACGCGGCCGCCACCTGGACAAGATCGGGCTCGACGCCCAGGACACCGCCGAGCTGTCGTTCACCGACGTGCACGTGCCGGTGGAGAACCTGCTGGGCCAGGAGGGTATGGGCTTCATTTATCTGATGCAGAACCTGCCGCAGGAGCGGATCTCCATCGCGATCATGGCCGCAGCGGCAATGGAGGCCACGCTGGAGCAGACGATCACCTACACCAAGGAGCGCAAGGCGTTCGGAAAGCCGATCGGCAGCTTCCAGAACAGCCGGTTCCTACTCGCCGAGCTGGCCACCGAGGCCACCGTGGTGCGGATGATGGTCGATGAGTTCATCCGGCTGCACCTGGACAAGCAGCTGACGGCGGAGCAGGCGGCGATGGCCAAGTGGTACAGCACCGAGAAGCAGGTCCACTTGATCGACCGCTGCCTGCAATTGCACGGCGGCTACGGCTACATGCGCGAATATCCGATCGCGCGGGCCTACCTGGATGCGCGGGTGCAGACCATCTACGGCGGCACCACTGAGATCATGAAAGAGATCATCGGCCGCAGCCTGGGCGTCTGACTCTAACAGGCGAGGCCCTGACCTGCGTATTCAGTCGCGGGCAGGGCCTCGTCGTCGCTATGCGGGTCGGCAACTTTTCGGCATCGGGTGGGTATCTGTTTCCGCAATATCGATGACTTCGCTTCGCAATACGGGTCGATTGCGGGAAAGTTTATGCCGGAAACATTTGCGTCGATTGCGGTGCCTGGGAGGGCTGGTGGCTAGTCGGAGAGATCGGTTCGGCAAGACGGCGGTGCGCATGGCGCTCGGCCTCGCGGCGACGGTCACCGTGCTGTTGTCGATGCAGACAGCGGCGGCAACGCCCGACAGCGACGCTCACGACGCCATCACGGCGGCATGGCAGGCGGCCGGGGGTGACGGCTCGCCGCTGGGCCCGCCCAAGGGCGACGTGCATCCGGCCGGTGTCGGCTTCGCGCAGGACTTCGCCGGCGGCACGATCTTCTTCACACCGGAGACCGGGGCCAAGGCGCTGTTCGGCGCGATCCTCGAGAAGTACGAGTCGATGGGTGGGGCGGCGACCGGCGGGCTGGGGTTCCCCAGCAGCGATGAGGTGCCGGGGCTGGTTCCCGACAGCCGGGTGGCCATCTTGTCCGGTGCCGACAACCCGGTGATCTACTGGACGGCCGCACACGGCGCCCACGTGGTGCGCGGCCCGATGAACGCGGCCTGGGACAAGCTGGGCAGCTCCACCGGAGCGCTGGGCGTGCCGGTCGACGACGAGAAGTACGACGGCGCGGTGGTGACCCAGAAGTTCAGCGCCGGTGCGCTGTCCTTCGACGGCGCGACTCGGACGTTCACCACGGTGCCGCCGGAGTTGGCGGCCCAGCTGGCCGATCTGCAGGTTCAGCTTGATCCGACTGCGGCCATCGACTACGCGTGGCGCGCCACCGGCGGCGCATCGGGCTCGCTCGGGGCCAAGCAGGGCGACCAGTACGTGATCGGCAGCGACGGAGCGGGCCAGGATTTCGCCCGGGGCAAGGTCTACTTCTCCCCGGCGACCGGGGCCTACGCGTTAGACGGCGACGTCCTGGCCAAGTACGAGTCGCTGGGCGGCCCGGCCGGCAGCGATCTGGGCTTCCCGATCACCGGCACGGCCGACGGTGCCATCGCCGGGAGCAAGTTCGCGTCGTTCGCCGCCGACGACGACCCGGTGATCTTCTTCAGCCCCGACAACGGCGCCTTTGTGGTGCGCAGTGCGATGAAGGCGGCCTGGGACAAACTTGATGGTGCTTCAGGAAAGCTCGGCGCCCCGGTGGGCGACCAGACCGTCGACGGAGACTTGGTCTCGCAGAAGTTCACCGGCGGGACGGTGTCGTGGAACCAGGCGAACAACGCCTACAGCACCGAGCCGGCCGATCTCGCGCCGGCGCTGGTGGGCCTGCAGATCCCCGGCATGAACCTGCCGAACGGCAGCACCGCGACCACGACCGGTACCGGCACCGAGACGCACTGGAACTGGTTGTGGGTGCTGATCCCGGTCGCGGTGC
>NZ_QMEX01000155.1 GCF_003284925.1 Mycolicibacter senuensis | reverse complement strand
GGCACCTTGACGGCGCTACCGGTGGTCGGGGCCGGCCTGGGGGCGCTGGCGGCGGGCGCGGTCTGGGCCGGCGGCTTCGCGTTCGGTCCCGATAGCGCGTTGACTGGGCTGCTCGCGGTGGCCGTGCTACTGGCCGCCACCCGCGGGCTGCACATCGACGGGGTGGCCGACACCGCCGACGGGCTGGGCAGCTATCGGCCCGCCGAACAGGCACTCCAGGTGATGCGCGACGGCGCGACCGGGCCGTTCGGAGTGGTCGCGGTGGTGCTGGTGGTCGGCCTGCAGGCATCGGCGTTTCCGATGCTGGACACGGCGGGCATCGTCGTCGCGGTCTGCGCCGGCCGGGTGTCGGCCGTACTGGCCTGCCTGCGTTCGGTGCCCGCCGCGCCGGGCAGCACGCTGGGCGCCGCCGTGGCGGGCAGCCAGCCGGTGCCGGTGGCGATCGCCTGGGTAGCGGTGCTCGCTGCCGGGTCGACGCTCGCCGGTGCGGCGCCGTGGCACGGACCGGTCGCCGTGGCGGTGGCGCTGGGCGGCGCCGCGGTGCTGGTCAGGCGCTGTGTCCGCCGGCTGGGCGGTGTCACCGGCGACGTGCTGGGCGCGGCCGTCGAATGGACGACGGCGCTGGCCGCCGTGCTGCTGGCCGCGTTCTGACCAGACCGGAAGCATCGAAAACTCTCCGGACTTAGAGACCTTTCTCCCCCAAAGTCACAACTCCGGGGTATGTTTGAAAAAGCAGGAACTGTTATTAACATTTTTGCCTTCTCGCGACTCCGGAGGAACGCCGATGGCTCGCCATCATCGCTACAGCAAAAGAAGCCGAGAATCGCGCAAGGCGATGGCCAACGGGTCCGACGACGCGCCGGACTACCCGGACGCCGAGGACGCCCTGGCCGAGGACTGGCCGCCCGGGCCGGAGGAATCGGACGCCCCACCCGGCTCGGCGGGTTGAGCCCGGCAGGATCAGTCCAGCCGAGCCATCCAGCCGTGGGTGTCGGCGAAGGTACCGCGCTGGATGCCGGTCAGCGTGTCCCGCAGCGCCATGGTGACCTCGCCCGGCTCACCGTCGGCAATGGTGAACTCCCCGGCCGCGGACTTGACCCTCGACACCGGGGTGATGACGGCGGCGGTGCCACAGGCGAAGACCTCGGTGATCTCGCCGGCAGCGGCCTTCTTCTCCCATTCGTCAACGTCGATCTTGCGTTCCTGGACTGCGAACCCGGCGTCAGTCGCCAACTGCAGCAACGAATCCCGAGTGATTCCGGGCAACAGTGACCCGGACAGCTCCGGCGTGACCAGCCGCGCCGAGCCGCCGGTGCCGAACACGAAGAACAGGTTCATCCCGCCCATCTCCTCGACGTAGCGCCGCTCGGCCGCGTCCAGCCACACCACTTGATCGCAGCCGTTGTCGGCGGCCTGCGCCTGGGCGACCAGCGAAGCGGCGTAATTACCGCCGAACTTGGCCGCGCCGGTGCCGCCCGGGCAGGCTCGCACATACTCGGTCGACAGCCAGACGCTCACCGGCTTGATGCCGCCCTTGAAGTACGCGCCGGCCGGTGAGGCCATCACCAGGCAGCGATACTCGTTGGCCGGCCGCACTCCCAGTCCCGGCTCGGTGGCAAAGATGAACGGCCGCAGGTACAGCGACTCCTCTCCCCCGGCTGCCGGCACCCAGGCGGAGTCCACGGCGATCAACTGCCGTAGCGACTCGATGAATAGTTCGTCGGGAAGTTCCGGGATCGCCAGCCGCCGAGCCGACGCGCGCATCCGCGCGGCGTTGGCCTCCGGCCGGAACGACACGATCGATCCGTCCGTCCAGCGGTAGGCCTTCAGCCCCTCGAAGACCTCCTGCGCGTAGTGCAGGACCACCGCCGACGGGTCCAGTTCGATCGGCCCGTAGGGCATGACCCGCGCGTTGTGCCAACCGGCATCGCGGGTGTAGTCGATCGACACCATGTGATCGGTGTGGAACTTGCCGAAACCCGGCTCAGCCAAAATGGATTCACGTACCTCGTCGGGAGTCGGGTTCGCCGTGACCGACACCTGGAACTCGAGGAGGCCGCTTTTCATGCAGCGATTGTATAACCGGTGCGCTAGCGGGTTTTTGCCGTCACGAACGGCGGCCGCACCAGCTCGCATTCGACGGCCCGGCCGCGCACGTCGACGGTGACCAGCGCGCCGTCATCGATGCCGGCATCCGCGTCGATCAGTGCCAGCGCGATGCCGGCCTTCAGCGTCGGCGAGAAGGTGCCCGACGTGGTGACCCCGACCTGCCGGTCGCCGTCGAGCACCGCCAACTCGGCTCGCAACACGCCGCGTCCGGTGGCCCGCAGCCCGCGCAGCAGCCGCGCCGGGCCTGCCGCCTTCTCGGCCAGCAGCGCCTCGCGGCCGAAGAACGCCGGCTTCTGCCAGCCGATCGCCCAGCCGCAGCGCGCCTGCAGCGGCGAGATCTCCGGCGACAGTTCGTGGCCGTGCAGCGGGTAGCCCATCTCGGTGCGCAGCGTGTCGCGGGCGCCCAGACCGGCCAGCTCACCCCCGGCCTGCGAAACTGCCGCCACCAGCGCGTCGAACACCACCGCCGCCGTCTCCCACTCCGGCAGCAGTTCGTAGCCGTGCTCCCCGGTGTAGCCGCTGCGGCATACCCGTACCGGCACGCCCGCATACGACGCATCGGCGAAGCCCATGTAGTCCATCTCGGTCGGCAGGCCAAAGCCGGCCAGCACCTCGGTCGACCGCGGCCCCTGCACCGCCAGCACCGCGCGCGAGCGGTGCTCGTCGGTGATGGTCACCCCGGCCGGCGCAGCCTCGGTCAAGGCGGCCACCACCGCCGCGGTGTTGGCGGCGTTGGGCACCAGGAAGATCTCGTCGTCGGCGATGTAGTAGGCGATCAAGTCATCGACGACGCCCCCGGATTCGTTGCAGCACAACGTGTATTGCGCCTTGCCGGGCCCGATCCTGGTCAGGTCGTTGGTGAGTGTGGCATTGACGAACGCCGCCGCGCCCGGGCCGCGAACCGTCGCCTTGCCCAGATGGCTCACATCGAACAGACCCACGGTGCTGCGGGTGGCGTTGTGCTCGGCGACGGTGCCGGCGTAGGACACCGGCATGAGCCAGCCCCCGAACTCCGCGAAGCTGGCGCCCAGCTCGCGGTGGCGATCTTCCAGGGGTCCGTGTTGCAGTTCGCTCACGACGAGCCACCTTAATCGGCAAACTTGTCTAGGTGGTCGATTGGGACGCGCTGGCAGCCGCGGGCATCTCCGACGCGCGGGAGCGCGCCGGCCTGCTTGAGTACCTCGACGGGCTCGGTTTCAGCACCGAGGAGATGGCCGAGGCCGAACGCCAGGGCCGGCTGTTCGGCCTGGCCGGTGACGTGGTGGGGCGCTCGGGTCCGCCCGACTACACGCTGCGGACCGCCGCCGAGGCCTTGCGGGTACCGGTCGGCGATGTCGAACGCGCCTGGACGATGCTGGGGCTCAGCGTCGATGGCCCCGACACGCCGGCGCTGAGCCAGGCCGACGTCGACGGGCTGGCCACCTGGGTCGAGATGCGGTCCTATCTCGGCGAGCCGGTCGACGGCTTCCTGCGGGTGTTGGGGGCGACGATGGCCCGGCTGGCCGAGGCCGAGTCGTCGATGATCCGGATCAGCGAGCCCGACATGTGGCTGGGCCACACCCACAGCGAGCTGCGCACCGCCCGCGCCTGGCGGACGGTCGCCGAATACATTCCCCGGATCGGCGCGATGATCGACGCCGTCCACCGCCAGCACCAGGTCAGCGCCCGGACATTCCTCGAGGGCCTGGCCGGCGGGCCCACGTCGAGCATGGTGTGCGGGGTGGGCTTCGCCGACCTGACCGGCTTCACCGCCCTGACCCAGGTGCTCACCTCCGAGGAGCTGGCGACGCTGCTCACCGACTTCGGCGGCAGCGTCGCCGACGTGGTGCACGCCGACGGCGGGCGGGTGGTCAAGTTCATCGGCGACGCGGTGATGTGGGTGAGCGCGAGCGGGGAGCTGTTGGCGAAGGCGGCGACCGACCTGGTCGACCATCCCAAGGCCCGCAAGGTGGGTCTGCAGGTGCGGGCCGGACTGAGCTACGGGGAGGTGCTGGCCATCAACGGTGACTACTTCGGCACCCCGGTGAACCTGGCCGCGCGGCTGGTGGACGCCGCCGAACCCAGGCAGGTACTGGCCTGCGCCGGCGTGGTCAAAGAATTGCCGGACTGGCCCGTGGTGGAAAGAGGGCCCTTGAAACTCAAGGGATTCGACGAGCCCGTCCCGGCATACGAGCTGGTGCTGCCCGCCGATCGTTAGGGTGAGTGCTTGTGAGCACCCAACCCGGATACCGCGCCCCTACCGTCACCGTCACCGACTCGCTGCCCACCGCCGAGGAGGCGGTGCTGATCGTGCCGGTCGTATCGGCCGGCGATGAGCCGGATGAGTCCGGCGCCGTGGTCGCCGCGACCGAGCCGGCACTGCCGGCCGAAGCGGTCGCCGAGATCGAGGCCGGCCTGCGGGCGCTGAACGCCAAGGGCGGAAGCGAACAGGTACACCGGCTGGTGGTGGCATCACTGCCGGTGGCCAGCGTGCTGACCGTCGGACTGGGCAAGGCCCGCGACAGCTGGCCCGCTGATGTGATCCGGCACGCGGCGGGCACCGCGGCACGCTCGCTCAACGGCACCGCCGCCATCGTCGACACCCTGGCAGGGCTGCCCGGCGCCCCCGATGAGGACGTGGTGGCAGCCGGTGTCGAGGGCCTGCTGTTGGGCGGCTACCGCTTCACCGCGTTCCGCACCGACAAGACCGCCCCGAAGGATCCGGGCCTGCAATCGGTCACCGTGGTCAGCGCCGCGCCCGTCGCGGCGGCACGCGCGGCCCGCGGGGCCGATGTCGCCGCCGCGGTGGCCACCGCGCGGGACTTCGTCAACACCCCGCCGAGCCACCTGTTCCCGGCCGAGTTCGCCGACCGGGCCAAGGCGCTGGGCGAAGCCGCCGGTCTGCAGGTCGAGGTGCTCGACGAGCAGGCGCTCGCCGACGCCGGCTTCGGCGGGGTGATCGGTGTCGGCAAGGGCTCGTCGCGGCCGCCGCGGTTGGTGCGGCTGACGTACCGGCCGGCCGTCGAGCATGAGGTCAAGAAGGTGGCGCTGGTGGGCAAGGGCATCACCTTCGACACCGGCGGCATCTCGATCAAACCGGCCGCCTCGATGCACCACATGACCTCCGACATGGGCGGGGCTGCGGCCGTGATCGCGACCGTGGTGCTGGCTGCGCGCCGCGAACTCCCGGTAGAGGTGACCGCCACCGTCCCGATGGCCGAGAACATGCCGTCGTCCACCGCGCAGCGGCCCGGGGACGTGCTCACCCAGTACGGCGGCACCACCGTCGAGGTGCTCAACACCGACGCCGAGGGCCGACTGGTGCTGGCCGACGCGATCGTGCGGGCCTGCGAGGACAACCCGGACTATCTCATCGAGACCTCGACACTGACCGGTGCGCAGACGGTGGCGCTGGGCGCGCGTACCCCCGGGGTGATGGGTTCGGACGAGTTCCGGGACCGGGTGGCGGCGATCTCGCAGGCCGTCGGTGAGAACGGCTGGCCGATGCCGCTGCCCGACGAGCTCAAAGAGGACCTGAAGTCGACGGTGGCCGATCTGGCCAACGTCAGCGGGCAGCGCTTCGCCGGCATGCTGGTCGCCGGGGTGTTCCTGCGTGAGTTCGTGGCCGAGGGCGTGGCCTGGGCGCACATCGACGTGGCGGGGCCGGCCTACAACAGCGCCGGCCCGTGGGGCTACACCGGCAAGGGCGGCACCGGGGTGCCGACCCGCACCATGTTCGCGGTCTTGGAGGACATCGCCGAGAACGGGTAGCCGGTTACCGCCCGATCATGCCGGTTGCTTTTCGGCGACCGGCTCGGAAATTTCGACGCCGCTCTGAAAGGACAGCGCGGTGCTCTGCAGCAGCACCACAACGGTCAGCAGAGTCACCCACATCCAGCCCTCGCCGGGGGTGATGTGCGAATGCGGATCAATGGTCGGTAACGCGACGACGGACCGAATCCGCGCGTACACCACGAAGGCAATGGTGAGATACGGCAGCGCCATTTGGCTGGTGCGCACGATGCGGCCACGTGGTGACGGCGAACGGCGCCGTTTGGCTCCGGCCAACCAGAGGGCACCGCTGACGGCCATCACCGTCAGCCCGAGCGGGGCCGCGAGCCTGTTCGCGTGATCCCACAGCGGCTGCAGCGGCTGCCGATCCTCCGACGAACCGAGCGAGATGGCCAGATCCATGAGCTTGATCTCGGCGAATGCGAAGACAACCGGCGGGACGAGCACCACCACGATGAATCGCGCATGCTTGGCGAGCGCCGCCGATGAGCTCGCCGCGAACTGCACCAGGCCGTAAACCAGGATGGAGATCGACGCCGCGAACATGACGTCGCCCAGCAGTTCTTCGGACGCCGCCCGGCCACTGGTCAGCGCGCAGCCGCGCTCACCGGCCAGGATGCCGTACTGGAAACTGGCGAATAGCAGGCCGAGGAACGCTGCGATCAATGCGATCCCGGTCAATTTCTCATATTCGGCACCGCGCAGGTCGACCGGATGCCCGCCGGTGTGCTTCCGATGCGAGCGGTCGAGCACGACAGTGAGGGCAGCAAATGTGAAGCCTGCGAGAATACCGGCTATTGCCTGGTAGTTACTGGCCACACCCGAGATGTCAAAACCGGACCACAGCTCGCAGTTATCGCCGCCATTTTCCGAGCCCATCACCGGGATGCTAGTTCACCGATACGGCCATCGGCCCCTGGATGTGTAAGCGGGCCGGGGCAATGACAGGATGGTTTCGGCAGTCCGCGACAGTCCGCCGCCTAGCAGCGAAAGTCCGCCCGGATACGCCGCTCGATGCACCCGCTGTGGTAAGCCGGAGGGCGAGCCAAGGCGGCCCACCGACCGATCGAGGAGTCAACTGCGATGGCGTTCTCAGTTCAGATGCCTGCCCTCGGTGAGAGCGTCACCGAGGGAACCGTGACACGCTGGCTCAAAAAAGAGGGCGACACCGTCGAGGCCGATGAACCGCTGCTGGAGGTCTCCACCGACAAGGTCGACACCGAGATCCCCGCGCCGGTGTCCGGCGTGCTGACCAAGATCATCGCCGAGGAGGACACCACGGTCGAGGTCGGCGGCGAGCTGGCGCTGATCGGCGAGGCCGGCGAAAGCACTGGGGGCGGCAGCGAGCCCGTCCAACGGGCTCCCGCCGCGGAGCCCGCCGAGCAGGCATCCGAGCCGGCCGCCGAACCCGAGCCCGAGCCGGCACCGGAGCCCGAGGCCGCCGAGTCCGGAGCCGAGTCCAAGCCCGCTGCGGCCGCGCCGGCCGGCGACGGCACTCCGGTGCTGATGCCTGAATTGGGCGAATCCGTCACCGAGGGCACCGTGACGCGTTGGCTGAAGCAGGTCGGCGACTCGGTGGAGGTCGACGAACCGCTGGTGGAGGTCTCCACCGACAAGGTCGACACCGAGATCCCGTCCCCGGTGGCCGGCACGCTGCTGTCGATCACCGCCGGTGAGGACACCACCGTCGAGGTCGGCGGCGAGCTGGCCAAGATCGGTTCGGTTTCCACCACGCCGGCAGAGCCGGCAGCCGCCCCCGCCCCG
>NZ_QMEX01000154.1 GCF_003284925.1 Mycolicibacter senuensis | reverse complement strand
CGCCACCAACGGCCAGGTCAACTTCCACGCCCGGGTCGCCGCCAACGCGCTGCGCATCGTCGAACGGGAGTTGCGCGACACCGCCGCCGGCGCCGCGACGCACGCCCTGTCCGGACTGGGTTTCACCGACGAAGCCGGCCTGGCCGCCGCCATCCGGGCCGGTGACCTCGACGACAGATCCGACGCGGTCGAAGCCTGTCTCTACACCCTGGTGCGCCACCGACTCTCGATCGACCACCCCGGCTACGATCGTTGAAGCGTTAGAGTCACTGCGCGACAGTCACTTCGGTGGTCGTCGCGCAAACCCGCTCTATCGGCGCCGTACGAGCAGTAGCATTCCCAACGTGTCTGACTCCACGCCTTCCTCCCAAGCGCTGCGGATCCTGGTCTACAGCGACGATGCCGCTACCCGCGCGCGGGTCATGACCGCGTTGGGCAAGCACCTGCACCCGGATCTACCGGAGCTGAGCTATGTCGAAGTAGCGACGGAACCGGTGGTCATCCGGCAGATGGACGCCGGCGGCATCGACCTCGCCATCCTGGACGGGGAGGCCACCCCGGCCGGCGGGATGGGCATCTGCAAACAGCTCAAGGATGAGCTCACCCCCTGCCCGCCGATCGTGGTGCTGACCGGCCGCGCAGACGACGTATGGCTGGCGAGATGGTCCCACGCCGACGGCGTGCTGCCGCACCCGGTGGACCCGATGGCGCTGAGCCGCGAGGTACTGGGGCTGCTGCGTACCCCGACGCGCGGTTAATGCGGCGGTCCCAGCTTCACCTCTCCTGCGTCGAGCCTCGCTGAACCCCCGGGGTTGATACGGCGGCTCCCGCCCGGCCGAACCGCCGGGTTAGGGCAGCCTCAGAAGCGAATTGCCCTGTGGCCGTTGGTCGCTGATGGTGATGCCGGTCACAGTTGCCTACAATTTCACATTCTTCGCGACCTCCCGGTTGCCGCGGGCTAGGCTGTGCCTGAACTCACAATCGACGCCCGGAAGGGAACCACGTCACTGAGCATGAACCAGTATCTGCCGATCCTCGCGCTCGCCGCGCTCGCCGCCGGTTTTGCCGTGTTCTCCGTGGTCGCCGGGGCACTGGCCGGCCCGTCACGCTACAACCGGGCGAAGCTGGACGCCTACGAGTGCGGCATCGAACCCACCGACCAGCCGGTCAGCGGACCGCATGCCCCGCCTGGGCAGCGCTTCCCGGTGAAGTACTACCTGACCGCGATGCTGTTCATCGTCTTCGACATCGAGATCGTTTTCCTCTATCCCTGGGCGGTCGCTTTCGACGGCCTCGGGGTGTTCGCCCTGATCGAGATGTTGCTGTTCGCCGCCGTCGTCTTCGTCGCGTATGCCTACGTCTGGCGGCGCGGCGGCCTCAATTGGGATTGATTTGGAGTAGGCGGGCTTATCGATGGGATTAGAAGAGCAACTACCGAGCGGTCTCCTGTTGTCCACCGTGGAGGACCTCGCCGGTTATTTCCGCAAGGGCTCGCTGTGGCCGGCCACCTTCGGCCTGGCGTGTTGCGCGATCGAGATGATGTCGTCGATGGCGCCCGACTACGACATCTCCCGGTTCGGCATGGAGGTCTTCCGGGCCTCGCCGCGACAGGCCGATCTGATGATCGTGGCCGGCCGCGTCAGCCAGAAGATGGCGCCGGTGCTGCGGCAGATCTACGACCAGATGGTCGAGCCGAAATGGGTGCTGTCGATGGGCGTGTGCGCATCGTCGGGCGGGATGTTCAACAACTACGCGATCGTGCAGGGGGTGGACCATGTCGTCCCGGTCGACATCTACCTGCCCGGCTGCCCGCCACGGCCGGAGATGCTGATGTACGCAATTCTCAAGCTGCACGAGAAGATTCGCGATATGCCGTTGGGCGCCAACCGGGAGCAGGTGATCACTGCCACCGAAGAGGCGGCCCTGTCGGCCCCATCCACCTGGCAGATGAGGGGGTTGCTGCGGTGAGCCAGGGCACTGCCGACGGTGAAGGCCCGGCCGACTCCGAGGATGTGATCAAGGTCCGTCGCGGACTGTTCGGCGCGGCCGGCCCCGGCGACACGTCGGGGTACGGAGGTCTGGTGAGCGAGGCGGCGCTGCCGGGCGAGACACCGCGGCCCTACGGCGGCTACTTCGACGAAGTCGTGGATACCCTCACCGCGGTGCTGCAGCGCGACGGGATCGAATTCGCCGATGCCGTCGAGAAAGTGGTGGTGTACCGCGGCGAGCTGACGTTGTATGTCCATCGGGCACAATTGCCGGCGGTCGCCCAGTTGCTGCGCGACGAACCGGCCCTGCGATTCGAACTGAGCCTCGGGGTGTCCGGCGTGCACTACCCCGCCGACACCGACCGTGAGCTGCACGCCGTCTACCCGCTGCGCTCCATCACCCACGGACGGCGGATCCGGCTGGAAGTCGCTGCGCCGGATGCCGATCCGCACATCCCGTCGCTGTACGGCGTCTATCCCACCACCGACTGGCACGAGCGCGAGACCTATGACTTCTTCGGGATCATCTTCGACGGCCACCCCGCGCTGACCCGGATCGAGATGCCCGACGACTGGCACGGCCACCCGCAACGCAAGGACTACCCGTTGGGCGGCATCCCGGTCGAGTACAAGGGCGCGCAGATACCGCCGCCGGACCAGCGGAGGGCCTACAACTGATGAGCACCGAGACACCCCGGACCGTCCTGAACGTCGGCGGCCAGGAATGGGACCAGGTGGTCGAAGCGGCCCGCGCCGCCGACCCCGGCGAACGGATCGTCGTCAACATGGGCCCGCAGCATCCGTCGACGCACGGTGTGCTGCGCCTGATCCTCGAACTCGACGGCGAGACGGTGACCGAAGCCCGTTGCGGCATCGGCTATCTGCACACCGGCATCGAGAAGAACCTGGAGAGCCGTTACTGGACCCAGGGCGTCACTTTCGTGACCCGGATGGACTACCTGTCGCCGTTCTTCAACGAGGTCGCCTACTGCCTCGGGGTAGAGAAGCTGCTCGACGTCACCGACGAGATCCCGCCACGCGTCAGCCAGATCCGAGTACTGATGATGGAACTCAACCGGATCTCCTCGCATCTGGTTGCGCTGGCAACCGGCGGCATGGAACTCGGCGCGCTGTCGGTGATGCTGTTCGGCTTCCGGGAACGCGAACTGGTGCTCGACATCTTCGAGACCATCACCGGACTGCGGATGAACCACCAGTACATCCGGCCCGGCGGAGTCTCGGTGGACCTGCCCGACGAGGCGATCGGCCAGATCCGCGACTTTCTCAAGCTGATGCCCAAGCGGCTCAAGGACATCGAGGACCTGCTCACCGATAACTACATCTGGAAGGCCCGCACCAAGGGGGTGGGCTACCTGGATCTGACCGGATGCATGGCGCTGGGCATCACCGGCCCGGTGCTGAGGTCCACCGGCCTGCCGTACGACGTCCGCCGCGAAGAGCCGTACTGCGGCTACCAGGACTACGAGTTCGATGTGATCACCGATGACGGCTGTGATGCCTACGGCCGCTACCTGATCCGCATCGCGGAGATCAAGGAGTCGCTGAAAATCGTCGAGCAGTGTGTGGAGAAGTTGGTCAAGTCGCACGGCGATCCCGTCATGATCGAAGACCGCAAGATCGCCTGGCCGGGCGACCTGACGATAGGCCCGGACGGGCAGGGTAACTCGCGCGAGCACATCGGCTGGATCATGGGCCACTCGATGGAGGGGCTGATCCACCACTTCAAGCGGGTCACCGAGGATCTGTGGGTGCCGCCCGGGCAGGTGTTCGTATCGGTCGAGTCGCCGCGCGGCGAGCTGGGGGTGCACATGGTCAGCGACGGCGGCACCCGGCCCTACCGGGTGCACTACCGAGACCCGTCGTTCACCAACCTGCAGGCGGTCGCCGCGATGAGCGAAGGCGCACTCATCGCCGACGTGATCGCCGCGGTCGCCAGCATCGACCCGGTGATGGGCGGGGTGGACCGGTGAGCGAAACGGGTGACCTCCAAAGAAAAATTGCCAACAAGACCGGACGTGGCCGGCTGATGCCGCCGACCGCCGGGACCGACGGCAACCGGGTGTTCCTGCAGCTGGGCCGGCCACCGGAGGAACCGAACCAGTTCAACCACCCCGATGCGCCGCGCAGCTACTCCGATGAGGTGCGCGCGCGCCTGGAGGCCGACGCCAAGGAGATCATCGGTCGCTACCCGCAGCCACGCTCGGCGATCCTGCCGCTGCTGCACCTGGTCCAGGCCGAGGACTCCTACATCACCCCGGCCGGTCTGTCATTCGTGGCCGACGTGCTCGGGTTGACCGGCGCCGACGTCGCCGGCGTCGCCTCGTTCTACTCGATGTACCGGCGCAAGCCGACCGGCGAATACCTGGTGGGCGTGTGCACCAACACGCTGTGCGCGGTGATGGGCGGCGACGCCATCTACGACGCGCTCAAGGAGCATCTGGACGTCAACGACGCGCAGACCACCGCCGACGGCAAGGTCACGCTGGAGCGCATCGAGTGCAACGCCGCCTGCGACTGCGCCCCGGTGGTGATGGTCAACTGGGAGTTCTTCGACCAGCAGACCCCGGAGTCGGCGCGCGATCTGACCGATGCGCTGCGCTCCGGTGGTGAGGTGCGGCCCAGTCGCGGGCTGCCGCTGACCAGTTTCCGCGAAACCGCCCGGGTGCTGGCCGGATTCGCCGACGATCGTCCCGACGACGGCCAGGGCGGCCCGGCCGGGCCGACACTGGCCGGGCTGCGCTTCGCCCACGAGCACGGCATGGCCGCTCCGGAAACCGACGCCGACGGGAGCGGACAGTGACTTCCCCACCGAGCCGCGCCACCGCGGCGACGCCGCTGACCCCGGTGTTGAGCAGCTACTGGGACGACCCCGAATCCTGGACGCTGGAAACCTATCGTCGCCACGGCGGCTACCAGGGCATGCAGCGGGCGCTGGCCATGGCTCCCGACGATGTCATCGAGCTGGTCAAGGATTCCGGGCTGCGCGGCCGCGGCGGTGCCGGATTCTCCACCGGGACCAAGTGGTCGTTCGTCCCGCAGGGCACCGATGGCGCGGGCGCCAAACCGCACTATCTGCTGGTCAACGCCGATGAATCCGAGCCCGGTACCTGCAAGGACATCCCGCTGCTGCTGGCGACGCCGCACGTGCTCATCGAGGGCATGATCATCTGCAGCCACGCGATCCGCGCCCGTCACGCCTTCATCTATGTGCGCGGTGAGGTGCTGCCGATCCTGCGCCGACTGCACAACGCGGTGGCCGAGGCGTACGCGGCGGGGCTGCTGGGCACCGACATCGGCGGCACCGGCTTCGACCTCGACATCACCGTGCACGCCGGGGCGGGCGCCTACATCTGCGGCGAGGAGACCGCGCTGATCGACTCGCTGGAGGGCTACCGGGGTCAGCCCCGGCTGCGCCCGCCCTTCCCGGCAGTCGCCGGGCTGTACGCCTCCCCCACGGTGGTCAACAACGTCGAATCCATTGCCAGCGTGCCGTCGATTCTGCGTAACGGGGCGGACTGGTTCCGGTCGATGGGCACCGAGAAGTCCCGCGGTTACACGCTGTATTCGCTGTCCGGGCACGTGAATCGGCCCGGCCAGTACGAGGCTCCGCTCGGCATCACGCTGCGCGAACTGCTGGAGTACGCCGGCGGGATTCGCGACGGTAACCGGCTGAAGTTCTGGACGCCCGGCGGGTCGTCGACCCCGCTGCTGACCGATCAACATCTCGACATCCCGCTGGACTACGAGGGTATGGCGTCAGCCGGTTCGATGTTGGGCACCAAAGCGTTACAGATCTTCGACGAGACCACCTGCGTGGTGCGCGCGGCCCGGCGCTGGTCGGAGTTCTACAAGCACGAGTCCTGCGGTAAGTGCACGCCCTGCCGGGAGGGCACCTATTGGCTGGTGCCGATCTACGAGCGGCTGGAGACCGGCCGCGGCACACCCGAAGACCTCGACACCTTGCTGGACATCGCTGACGTGCTGTTCGGAAAATCCTTCTGCGCGTTGGGGGATGGCGCTGCGATGCCGGTGCAGTCGTCGATCGAGTACTTCCGTGACGAATACATCGCCCACCTTGACGGGGGCTGTCCGTTCGACCCGAAAGCGAGCATGTTCGTGCCTAACGGATCCGACGGCGGTGCGGCATGACCGGGCCCGACCGTCAGGAGAACCCGGAGTCGGTGACCTTCACCATCGACGATCAGCAGGTCACGGTGCCCAAGGGCACCCTGATCATCCGGGCCGCCGAGCAACTGGGGATCGAGATCCCACGGTTCTGCGATCACCCGCTGCTGGACCCGGTCGCCTGGTGCCGACAGTGCATGGTCGAGGTGGAGGGCCAGCGCAAGCCGCAGCCCTCCTGCGCGGTGGCCGCGGCCGAGGGCATGGTGGTGCGCACCCAACACACCTCCGCCGAAGCCGACCGAGCCCAGCACCTGGTGATGGAACTGCTGCTGATCAACCACCCGCTGGACTGCCCGACCTGCGACAAGGGCGGTGAATGCCCGCTGCAGAACCAGGCGATGGCCCACGGCCGCACCGAGACCCGCTTCGAAGAGGCCAAACGGACCTACCCCAAGCCGATCAACATCTCCTCGCAGGTGCTGCTGGACCGTGATCGCTGCATCCTGTGTGCGCGCTGCACCCGGTTCGCCGACGAGATCGCCGGGGACAAGTTCATCGAGATGATGGACCGCGGCGCCCTGCAGCAGGTCGCCATCTACACCGAGACGCCGTTCGACTCCTACTTCTCCGGCAACACCGTGCAGATCTGCCCGGTGGGCGCGCTGACGGGCGCCTCATACCGGTTCCGGGCCCGCCCGTTCGACCTGGTGTCGACGCCCAGCGTCTGCGAGCACTGCGCGTCCGGGTGCGCCCAGCGCACCGACCACCGGCGCGGCAAGGTGATGCGCCGGATGGCCGGCGACGACCCGGACGTCAACGAAGAGTGGAACTGCGACAAGGGGCGCTGGGCGTTCACCTACGCCGTCCAGCCCGACCGGATCAGCACGCCGCTGGTGCGCGACGACAGCGGCGAGCTGGTCTCCACCTCGTGGCCGCATGCGCTGGCGGTAGCGGCGCGCGGCCTGGCCGCGGCGCGCGAAGGCACCGGCGTGCTGGTGGGCGGCCGGGTGACCGCCGAGGACGCCTACGGGTACGCCAAGTTCACCCGGGTGGCGCTGCGCGGCGACGACATCGACTTCCGGGCGCGTACCCAGTCCGCCGAGGAAGCCGCGTTCCTGGCCGCGCGGGTGGCCGGGAGCGGAATCGGCATGAGCTACGCCGACCTGGAAACCGCTGCAACAGTGCTGCTGGTCGGCCTGGAGCCCGAGGAAGAGTCGCCGATCATCTTCCTGCGGCTACGCAAGGCCGCCCGCAAGAAGGGCGCCGGCGTGTTCGCCGTCGCGCCGTTCGCCGACCGCGCACTGACCAAGATGTTCGGCACCCTGCTGCCGACCGTTCCCGGCGGCGAAGCGGCTGCGCTGGACGGCATCATCGACGGCTCCGGCCATGCCGAGCTCAGCGAGCGGCTGCGCCAACCCGGTGCGGTGGTGCTGGTCGGCGAGCGGCTGGCGGGCTCCCCCGGCGCGCTGTCCGCGGCGGTTCGGCTGGCCGAGGCGACCGGGGCGCGACTGGCCTGGGTGCCGCGGCGCGCCGGGGAGCGCGGCGCCCTCGACAGCGGCGCCCTGGCGGGCCTG
>NZ_QMEX01000153.1 GCF_003284925.1 Mycolicibacter senuensis | reverse complement strand
CCCCTCCAGCAGGCTGTTGGAGGCCAACCGATTCGCGCCGTGCATGCCGGTCCGGGCCACCTCGCCGGCGGCGAACAGCCCGGCCAGCTCGGTGCGGCCGGTGACATCGGTGACGACGCCGCCGCAGCTGTAGTGTGCCCCGGGCACCACCGGGATCGGTTGGCTGACCGGGTCGATACCGGCGTCGTGGCAGGCCGCGGTGACGGTCGGAAACCGGTCTGCGAAGCCGGCGATCCCGCGGGCGTCGAGGTAGACGCAGGCCTCGCCGGTCTCCCGCAGCCGGGTGTCGATGGCGCCCGCCACCACGTCACGCGGCGCCAGATCGCCCATCGGGTGGACCCCGGCGGTGACCGAGTCCCCCCGCGCATCGATCAGTTTCGCGCCCTCGCCGCGCACCGCCTCGGTGACCAGCGGGCGTCTGCTGCCGGCGGCGTCGCTGTAGAGCATGGTCGGGTGAAACTGGATGAATTCCAGATCGCTCACCGCGGCCCCGACCCGCAGCGCCAGAGCCACGCCGTCCCCGGTGGCGCCGGCGGGATTGGTGGTCGCGCGGTAGAGCTGACCCAGGCCACCGGTGGCCAGCACCACCGAGGGGGCGTGGATCACCCCGATGCCGTCGGCGTTGGCCACCAGCACGCCGGTGACCGTGTCGGCATCACGCAGGATCTGCAGCACCAGCTGACCGTGACGGATGTCCAGGCCGGCCGCGGCATGATCCAGTGCCCGCTGCACCTCGGCTCCGGTGGCGTCACCGCCGGCATGAATGATGCGCCGCCGCGAATGCCCGCCCTCGCGGGTCAGCGCCCAGTTGCCGACGAGATCCTGGTCGAATTGCGCACCGGCACCGGCTAATTCGGAGACCGCGCGATAGCCGTCGGCGACAATCGAGGTCACCGCGTCGCGGTCGCACAGTCCCGCACCGGCGGCCAGCGTGTCGGCGACATGGGCCGCCACCGAGTCGTCGGTGCCCGGCAGCACCACCGCGATCCCGCCCTGGGCGTAGTGGGTCGCGGTCACCGCGTATCCGACGTGGGCCTTACTGAGCACCACCACATCCCGCCCGGCACGGCGTGCGGCGCGCGCGGCGGCCAGCCCGCCGACCCCGGTGCCGATGACGACAACGTCGGCACGCTGCTGCCAGCTGGGGCCACCGATCACTTGCTGACCGGGGCCGAGTGCCCGATCGAAACCATGCGCTGCACGCTGCGGGCCGCCAGCCGCGCGGTCTCGGGGTCGACGTCGACCTCGTCGGCGCCCTCGGTCAGACTGCGCAGCAGGGCCGCGGGAGTGATCATCTTCATGTACTTGCAGGCCGCCTTGGAGTTGACCGCCTCGAAGTCGACCTGCGGTGCCGCCTTTTGCAGCTGGTAGATCATGCCGACCTCGGTGGCCACCAGCACCTTCTGCGCCCGGGTGCGCCGGGCCTCCTCGAGCATGCCGCCGGTGGACAGGATCTTGACCCGCTCCTCGGGGAAGTGGCCCTCGCCGACCAGGTACAGCGCCGACGTCGCGCACCCGCATTCGGGGTGCACGAACAATTCGGCATCCGGGTTCGCCCGGGCCTTCTCCTCGAGGTCGTCGCCGTTGATCGCCGCGTGCACGTGGCACTCGCCCGCCCAGATGTGCATGTTCTTGCGCCCGGTGACCCGCGCGACGTGCTGGCCCAGGAACTGGTCGGGCAGGAACAGCACCTCGCGGTCCGGCTCGATCGCGTTGACCACGTCCACGGCGTTCGACGACGTGCAGCAGTAGTCGGTCAGCGCTTTGACCGCCGCCGTGGTGTTGACGTAGGACACCACCACCGCGCCGGGGTGGTCGTCGCGCCAGGCCTGCAGGTCCTCGGCGGAGATCGAATCGGCCAGCGAGCAGCCGGCCCGGGCGTCCGGGATCAGCACCGTCTTGTCCGGGGACAGGATCTTGGCGGTCTCGGCCATGAAGTGCACGCCGCAGAACACGATGGTGTCGGCGTCGGTCTCGGCAGCGATGCGGGCCAGCCCGAGGGAGTCCCCGACGTGGTCGGCGATGTCCTGGATCGGCGGCAACTGGTAGTTGTGCGCCAGGATCGTGGCGTTGCGCTGTTTCTTGAGCCGGAGGATCTCGGCCACCCACTCCTGGTCGGGCTCGATACCGCTGTAGCCGGCCGGGGAGTTGATGATGCGGCCGGCCAGGCTGCCCGCCTGCACACCGGGGTCGGTGAGGGTGGTCATGCGCGACTCCTCTCGCGGATTAGGTTTTCGACTTACAATCGAAAACATGGTTCATACTAGCACCGCGCATGAGGTGCTCACCGCGGTCTTCCAGGTTGGCGGCCTCGACCGGCGCCGCCCCCGGCTCAACGTCCTGCTCTGGCAGCGCGCCCGGGAACCCCAGCTCGGACGATGGTCGCTTCCAGGTGGACTGTTGCGGAACGACGAGGATGTGACCGCCTCGGCTCGCCGCCAGTTGGCCGAGAAGGTGGACCTACGTGAGATAGCCCACCTTGAGCAGTTGGCTGTGTTCTCCGACCCGCGCCGGGTGCCGGGGGTGCGCACCATCGCCTCGACCTTTCTGGGCCTGGTCCCCTCCCCCGCCGACCCCGAACTGCCGGGCGACACCCACTGGCATCCGGTCGACGACTTGCCGCCGATGGCGTTCGACCACGCCACCATGGTGAGGCACGCCCACAGCCGGCTGGTTGCCAAGATGTCTTACACGAACATCGGGTTCGGCTTGGCCCCAACCGAATTCATCCTGTCGACGCTGCGTGACATCTACAGCGTGGTGCTCGGATACCAGGTCGACGCCACCAACCTGCAGCGGGTGCTGGTGCGCCGCGGGGTGATCACCCGCACCGGCACCACTGCCCGCTCCGGGCGCAGCGGGGGCCGACCGGCCGCCCGCTACCGATTCACCGACTCCGAGCTGCGGGTCACCGACGAATTCGCAGCATTGCGGCCGCCAGGGTGAGTCGGACTGGCTTCTTAATGCCTTCTTAAGAGACAATGGCGGGATGGACTTGGACAACCTGGCCCGCGAAACGTCTGTCGAGTGGATCGGACAAGCCCCCCACCAGGCGCTGCAATCCGGAGAACGCCCGCTACGGCTGGCCGAGGACCCGTTCTATGAGCCGCCGGCCGGCTTCCAGCACGCCGTCGCCGGCACCGTGCTGCGCTCGCGGGAGGTTGAGCTGGCCTTTTTGGGTCTGATCCCCCAGCAACTGGTCGCCACCCAGCTGCTCTACCGGACCGTCGACCGCAACAACGTCCCGCAGGCCGCGGTGACGACGGTGCTGGTCCCGGCCAACCGCGATCGCAGCCGCCCCTGTCCGATCGTGTCGTACCAGTGCGCGATCGACGCGGTGGACAGCCGCTGCTTCCCCTCCTATGCGCTGCGCCGGCACGCCAAGGGGTACGGCTCGTTCACCCAGCTCGAGTTCGTGCTCATCGCCGCCACCCTGGCGCAGGGCTGGGCGGTGTCCATCCCCGACCACGAGGGACGGGACGGCCGCTGGGGGGCACCGTACGAACCGGGTTACTGCGTGCTCGACGGGGTGCGCGCCGCCTTGGGTGCCGAGCGACTGGGGTTGTCCCGCGACGCCCCGGTGGGCTTGTGGGGCTATTCCGGCGGCGGTCTGGCCACCGGCTGGGCCGCGGAAGTGGGCGGCGATTACGCGCCCGAACTCAACATCGTCGGTGCGGTGCTCGGGTCGCCGGTGGGCGACCTCGGGCACACCTTCCTCGGGTTGGACGGGACGTTCTTCTCCGGGCTGCCCGCGGTGATGATCGCCACCTTGGCGAAGATCTACCCCGACTTGCAGAAGGTGATCGACGATCACGCCACCGCCGAGGGCAAGGCATTGATGCGTTCACTGGAGTCCATGACCACGGTCGGCGCCATCATGCGGATGCACCACAAGTCACTCGCGGAGTTCATCGATCGGCCGCTCCAGCACCTGGTGGAACTGCCTGCGGTACAACACGTCTTCGAGGACACCAAGCTCGGTAACCATGCCCCGAAACCGCCGGTGTTGATGCTGCAGGCCGTTCACGACCAGGTGATTTCCGTCGTGCACATCGACCACTTGGCGGAGGCCTATATCGCCGCCGGCGCCCGGCTGACGTATCACCGCGATCCGCTCAGCGAGCACATTCTGCTGCACCCGCTGTCGGTGCCGATGGTGCTGGACTGGTTACGTGACCGGTTCGCCAACCGGCCGCTGCCGGCAGGCGCGGTGCAGAGCCAGTGGCCGACGCTGCTGAACCCCAAGACCTACCTGGGCCTGGCGCGACTGGGCCTGGTGGCGGCGCGGGTGATCACCGGTGGCGCGCTGCGCCGCCTTCCACTGTGACGGTCGGGGCCGGCGCCAACCGCCTCGCCGGTTCGGGCGGATAGCCGCCCAGGTCGTCGTGGGGGCTCCAGGTGGCGCACAGGCCGTACACCAGCGCCGCCGTCGCCGCCGGCAACAGCAACGTGGCCGCGATCTGTAACGGCGTGTGCCCGAAGAACACCGGCGGGCCCTCCACGACGTAGTGCACCCGATGCTCGGGAGACACCGGCGCACCGTCCACATCGATCACGCCGTAACGGTGCCGCACCACCGCGCCGCCGAGCAGCATCGCCAGCGCCGCGCTCGCGGTCAGGCCCACCGACAACCCGGCGACCATGCCGGGGCCCCGGTGGGCACGCCACTGCCAGGCGAGCGTGGCCGCCACCACCGCGATCACCCCCAACATCCCCAGCAGCAGAAACGGTGCGACGAAGAAGTGGTCGGCCTCGTTGCCCAGGTAGGCCTGTACCCGCTCACCGCCCCGGGTGAGTGCCACCACGCCGTGCACCGGTGGCGCGATCCATGCCCACAGCGCTCCCACCGGCAGCCCGGCGATGGCCAAGCCGGCAGCGAGGATCAGCCACGCCCGCCAACGGCTCAGCCGCGGTGCGGCAGGGTCCGACGGTGCAACCGGAGCCGTCATCGCCGGGTGTCCAGGTCGGCAGAATCCACCAGGCCGTGCCGAGAACACTTGGCCCACCAGCCGTCCGGGCGAACCTGCACCATCATCCGGCGTCCGCAGGCGCCGCAGTACCGCGGCGGCTCCAGCCCCAATTGGGCGGCCGTGGGCAGCGAGCCACCGGCGGGATCGTCGCGCTGCACGCCCGTGTAGACGTTGTAGACGCCGGCTCCCACCGGAGCGGGCAGGTCACGGACCATCAGAGGGTGGCGTTGAGCGCCTTGATCGGCATCTGGAGGTCGTCGAGCAGCTCCAAGTCCGTCTCGGCCGGACGGCCCAGCGTGGTCAGATAGTTGCCGACGATGATGGCGTTGATACCGCCCAGGATGCCCTGCTTGGCGCCCAGGTCGCCCAGGGTGATCTCCCGACCGCCGGCGAACCGCAGCATGGTACGCGGCAACGCCAGCCGGAACGCGGCGACGGCGCGCAGCGCATCGGCCGCCGGCAGCACCTCCAGGTCACCGAACGGGGTGCCCGGACGCGGGTTGAGGAAGTTCAGCGGCACCTCGTCGGGGTCCAGCTCGGCCAGCTCGGCGGCGAACTCGGCGCGCTGCTCCAAGGTCTCGCCCATGCCCAGGATGCCGCCGCAGCAGACCTCCATGCCGGCCTTGCCGATCATCCGCAGCGTCTCCCACCGCTCCTCCCAGGTGTGGGTGGTGACGACGTTGGGGAAGTGCGAGCGGGCGGTCTCCAGGTTGTGGTTGTAGCGGTGCACGCCCATCGCGGCGAGCTGGTCCACCTGCTCTTGGGTCAGCATGCCCAGTGAGCAGGCGATCTGGATGTCGACTTCGTTGCGGATGGCCTCGATACCGGCCGAGACCTGGGCAAGCAGCCGCTCGTCGGGCCCGCGCACCGCGGCCACGATGCAGAATTCGGTGGCGCCGGTCTTGGCGGTCTGCTTGGCCGCCTCGACCAGGCTGGGGATGTCCAGCCACGCGCTGCGCACCGGCGAGGAGAACAGCCCCGACTGCGAGCAGAAGTGGCAATCCTCCGGGCAGCCACCGGTTTTTAGGCTGATGATGCCCTCGACCTCGATCTCCGGTCCGCACCAGCGCATCCGCACATCGTGGGCCAGCGCCAGTAGCTCCTCGAGCCGGTCGTCGGGCAGCCGCAGCACCTCGAGGACCTGATCGGCCCCCAACGCCTCGCCGCGCTCCAGAACCTGTTCACGGGCCAGCGCCAGGATGTCGTCAGTCATGCGCGCCGCTCCTCCTCATCGCTTCGCTGTTCATCGTCGCCGCCGCGGGTCACGCGTGCTGCCCCCGAAACTTGAACGGTGTTCAGGTTAGGGTAGCGGGGTGCAGCTGCACAAACTTGACGTGGTCGCCGCGGCGGCCACCATCCTGGACGACTACGGCATCGCCGACCTGTCGATGCGCCGGGTGGCGCGCGAGCTGAACGTCAGCCCCAGCGCGCTGTACTGG
Organism: Mycolicibacter senuensis; assembly: GCF_003284925.1. Taxonomy (GTDB): domain Bacteria; phylum Actinomycetota; class Actinomycetes; order Mycobacteriales; family Mycobacteriaceae; genus Mycobacterium; species Mycobacterium algericum_A. Next base: position 1,440 of record NZ_QMEX01000153.1, on the reverse strand, counting down.
CATTTCGCCAACAAGCAGCAACTGCTGGGGGCGGTCTCCGACCGTGTGCTGGCGCCGGCCTGCGTCGACCCCGGGCCGGGCGGCTGGCAGTGGCGGATCCAGACCGTGGGTGAACGCCTGCGGGATGCGCTGCTGTCCCACACCGACGGCGCCGAACTGGTGTCGGCCAGCATGGCGGCGGGTCAGTCCCGGGCGGCCACCGACATCCTGGCCCTGCTGGCGGAGGCGGCGACGGCCGCAGGCGTGCACCCGGATCAGGCCGGGCAGGTCGCCCGCACCGTCGTCTACTACGTCTTGGGATTCACCGCCGACGAACAGTCCCGCCTGCAGTGGGACGCCGCCGGGGCTGCCGAGATCACGCCCGAGGCCGACCCGGGCAGCGCCTTCGCGTTCGGGCTGGGATTGCTGATCGACGGGCTGACGATGCGGGCCGGAGCGACACTCGGCTAACAATGGCGCGGATCAGCGCGTCAAAGCGCGTTCCGCAGTGCGGGTCACACTCACCATCCCAGTTCGGACGAGTGGCGCAAACAGCCTCGTGAGGAAATTGCTCAGCACTGGAGTTTTCAGCTGGAATGTTGAGGTCCAAAAAACTTCGGTGCCGCCAGGAATCTCTTGGAAGGTTATCGATCCCCCGACGTGCTGAATGCGGGGAATCGACGCCAGCGCCTCATACGCCATGAAACGCGGCCGCTCGAATGCGGTGACTACTTCGGTCACCTTGGATCCCACGCTGGCGAATTCTCGAACGGAGCCAACACCATGGGGCTCGGGTCCATCGGCAGGACGAACCCGGGAGTAGAACATTCCGGGCACGGAGGCCCAGTTCGTCCCATCGGCAATCCAGTCGAAAACTTCGTCGACGGGTGCCGCGATCGACCGTCGCATGCTCGCTGTTTGCATCGGCGTCATCCTTCGATCTGCATAACCCGCCGTCGGGCTACCAAGTATTGCGCGTGGAGCCGGTGCTTCGCCCAGTTAATCGCTGGCGTGAGGTAGATGGAAAGCACCCCGTCAGAAGGGCGGCGGGTCGTCGTCTGCGGTGGCGTCGCCTTGGGGAAACCAGACGGCTTCGAAGGCGGCGCGTCGTGCTTCGCGAGCCTTGCGGTTCTGGTTGCGTTCGGTAGCGATGCGGGCCGCGCGGTGTTGGGCGCGGGTGCGCCGTCGGCGGGGCATCATCGCGGTGCGATCGCCACAGCGGTCATCGTCACGTGGCTGCGGTGCCGGTAGTTCTGCGGTGGGTGCACACAAGCCCGGGAACAGCCACGCACTGCCCGGGGTGGTGACGTAGGTCTGCCCCGCCGGCGAGGTCAGGATCACCGTCCCGTCCGGCAGTTGCTGATCGCGCCAGCCCCAGAATGTCTTCACCAAATGATGTGTGCGGCAATAGCATTTGAGATTCGAGGGATGGGTGAGTCCGCCGGCGCCACGAGGAATCGT
>NZ_QMEX01000152.1 GCF_003284925.1 Mycolicibacter senuensis | reverse complement strand
CCGGGCGTCGCAGCCGGCGTTCGCGCAGCAACGCGCGGCGCATCCGCTCGCGCCGGGGCAGGTAGCGCCAGCGGGCCCACGGCGCGTGCGGCCGGGACAGCCGGATCGCGCCGACCACCAGCAGCGGAAAGAAGAACATCCCGATCAGCCCGGTCCACACCTTGCCCTTCAACAACACCACCACACCCAGCGGCAGCGACGTCACCAGCCCGGCGAACACCCCGGCGCGGATCAGCGGCGAGGAGGTGTCGTGCCACAGCGACAACAGAAAGGCCAGCGGGTGAAAGCCCAGCACCAGCAGACCGGCCACCGCCGTCGCGGCGAAGACGGCATCCACCGAGGCGCGCCCGTCCTCTTCCCAGTACACATCCGACAAGTGCAGGATCAGCGCGTACTCGTCGAGCACCAACGCCGCGCCGATCCCGAACGCGATCGCGGCGAAGCTGAATGCCGGTTCGTGCCCATGGGGGCCGGCGGCCACCAGCGTCACCCCGGCGACCATCACCAGCAGCACCCCGAAGACCACGTGGTGGATGTGCTTCGACCCGATGTGGATGTTGCGCGGCTGCCACCACCGGGGGGCGCCGACGCGACCGGCGGTGCTGCGGATATAGCGGACGACGGCGCGGGTCACCAGAAACGTCGCCAGGAACGCGAGCAGGCAGCACAGCAGCGGCAATCTGCCGCGTCCGATGATGTCGTCGCGGAACCATTCGAGCACCTAATGCAACGTACGCCCTCACCACACTCCACGCTGGGATCACCACCGGCATGGCCCGGGAAATCCTCACCACCCGATAGGCTGTGCTGCGACATGACTACATCGCGGCCGCCCGAGCCGGGCCGTCGGCACGGGGGCGGTTCCGTCTGGTGGATCTTCGCCGTGCTGGCGATCGGAGCCCTGGGCTACACGACGTGGCGGGCGCTCGGCAGCACGCCGTACCACATCGACGTCGACGTCTACCGGATGGCCGCGCAGGCGTGGCGGGACGGGCAACCGCTCTACGGCGACGACTGGTTTCCCACCCAGATCGATGGCACGGTGTTGCCGTTCACCTATCCCCCGATCGCGGCCGTCCTATTCGCCCCGCTGACCTGGGTGTCGCTCGGTTCGGGCACCGCCGCGCTGACGATCGTCTCGACGCTGCTGCTGGTGGTGTCGATCACCGTCGTGCTCGCCGGGTTGGGCGTCGCAGTGGGCCGCGGCAGCGGTCCGCAGTGCTGGCGGCGGGGTGTGCTGGCAGCAGCGATCGTCGCGGCGGCCATCTGGCTCGACGCCGAGCCGATCTGGTCCAACTTCGATTTCGGCCAGGTCAACGCCGTGCTGATGACGCTGGTGATCGCCGACTGCGTACCGCGCCGCACCTACTGGCCGCGGGGCGCGCTGCTGGGCTTGGCGGTGGCGCTGAAGCTGACCCCGGCGGTGTTTCTGCTGTACTTCCTGCTGCGCCGCGACGGGCGCGCCGCGGTGACCACCGTCGCATCGTTTCTGGTGGCGACCCTGGCGGGCTTCGTGCTGGCCTGGAGCGACTCCTGGCAGTACTGGACGCACACGGTCCGCAACACCGACCGCATCGGCGGGGCGACGCTGAACACCAACCAGAATCTGGCCGGCGCGCTGGCCCGGCTGCCGCTGAGCGAACCTCAGCGCTCCGCACTGTGGCTGCTGGGCAGCCTGTTGGTCCTGGCGGTGACGGTGTGGGCGGCCCGCCGACTGCTCAACCGGGATGTCGGGGAGCCGATTCTGGCGCTGATCTGCGTGGCGCTGTTCGGGCTGGTGGTCTCACCGGTGTCGTGGTCGCACCACTGGGTGTGGATGCTGCCGACGGTGGTGGTGACCGCCGTGGTGGCCTACCGGCACCGCGCGATCGCGCTGGGCGTGCTCAGCGCACTGGGTGTGGCGTTGATGATGCGCAGTCCGATCGACCTGCTGCCCGAGCATCACGAGGCGGGCGCGGCGTGGTGGCGCCAGTTGGCCGGCACATCCTATGTGTGGTGGGCGCTGGCGGTGATCATCACGGCCGGCGCGATGCTGCGTCCGGACCGCCGGAGCACTCCAGATCAGCCTGCGGCGGTCTCCGGAAACCGGGCGACCGGCTGAGCCGTTGCCCCGTCCTGTTGTGCGGCACCGTTTTTGAGGCTCGCCGCGTAGATGTCGACGTACTCCTGCCCGGAGAGCCCCATCAGCTCGTAGATCACCTCGTCGGTGACCGCCCGCTCGATGAAGCGGTTGTCGGCCATCCCGTCGAAGCGGGAGAAGTCCATCGGCTTGCCGAACCTGACCGTTACCCGGCCCGGGCGCAACATCTTCGTCCCGGGCGGGTTGACGACGTTGGTTCCGACCATGGCGACCGGAATCACCGGGACGCCGGTGTGCAGCGCGAGCCGGGCCAGCCCGGTCTTGCCCTTGTACAACCGGCCGTCGGGTGACCGGGTGCCTTCGGGGTAGATGCCGAGCAGCTTGCCGTCCTGGAGGATCCGCTGGGCTGTGTTCAGCGCGGCTTGTGCGGCGTCGGAGTCGGTGCGGTCGATGGGCACCTGGCCGACCGCGGTGTAGAACCAGCGGGTGAACCAGCCCTTGATGCCGGTGCCGGTGAAGTATTCCGACTTGGCCAGGAAGGTGATCCGGCGGCGCACCACCAGCGGCAGGTAGAAGCTGTCCATGACGGCGAGGTGATTACTGGCCAGGATCGCCGCACCGTGCTCGGGGATGTTCTCCAGCCCCTCGACTTTCGGCCGTCCGATCAGGGCCAGCAGCGGACCCAGCAGTACGTACTTGAACAGCCAATACCACATGGCCCCTCCCTCCCTGCTGTCCGCGAACACCGGCCGTGTTCGCGCCAACTTTACCGACCAGCGGTGGCCAGGGCCACACGGTGATTCATCACAACGGAGATTCCGGGGAATTCCTTAGCTTTCCGCGTTCAGTGCTCGATCGTGACGGGGATGTGTTCATAACCGGTCTTGGCCGGCGCGCCGCCGGATCCGTCCGGCGGCGGGCCGTCGGGCGGGCCCGGCCTGTCACCGGTCTCACCGACCACCGCTCGGATCACCTCGAACAACGCGACGCTGTGCTCGGCGACGACGCTGAGCAACGGGTGCTCCTCCCCCGTCACCAACGCCGCCAGCGCACACACCGGGCACCACACCTGTTGGCACTTACCCGGCGCATCGGCCGCCGCCAGCATCGCCGCCGCCCGCACCGCCGGGTCGAGGCGATCCAGGATCGCCTGGGCGAGTTTGCGCAACTCCGGCCCCAGCTCACCCAGATCACGGTGCGCGCCAGCGCTCAACGTCGCACCTCCTCGTCACTGCTCACCGGCCACACCTCCGGGTTCGGCCGGAAGCGCACCGTCAGTTCGCTGCCGCGCAGCGTCGCGTCCACAACCGTGCATCGTCGCAGCACCGACGCCAATCGGACCCGGCGTCTGGTGCCACCGGCACCGATGACCAGGTCGTCACCGGAGCGTCCCAGGCTGAGCGCACCGGAATCGACCTGGGGCAACTCTAACCGCAGCCGGTACACCGCCCCCAGTCCGGAACCCGACTCCCGGTCGACCACCGGCCGTACCGGCCCCGGCGGTGCCGAGCCGCCGCGTCGCCGGCTGCCTTCGAGCAGCTCGCCAAGCGCCTTGGGGCCGATCGGTTCGCCGGCCAGGTGCGGGACCAGCACCATCGCCACGTCACCGATGGTGCGGTCCAAGTCCTCCAGAACGCCGTGCTGCTCACGGATCCGCTCGGCGTACCAGTCGAACGCCGGATGAGCGGGCAGATTCGTGTAGACGTACGAATCATCCTGCAACAGAATCTGGTTCACGATCAGCTCGTCGACGCGCACCCCGGTCAGCGCCAGCGTCCCCAGGGTTCGGACCGCTTCGGCGGCCACCACGCGCTCGGCGGTCAGCACCAGGTGGGCCCCGACCAGCGCCTCGTCGGTCAGCAGCGTGGCCAGCCGTTCGGCGGCGCCGCTGATCCGCTCGATCAACTCGACCAGTGCGTCCGACGCGCCGTCGGGCCCGCTGAGCCTGCGGTGCCGCGGCCAGGACCGCTCGGCATACAGCGCGACCGTGGCGGGCAGCGTCAGCATCCGCATCGCATCGGCGGTGGACGCGCAGTCGACGACGACCCGGTCCCACCGACCGCTGCCGGCCAGCTCGCCAACCTCATGCAGGCCGAGCACCTCCTGAACGCCGGGAAGCGCCGAAAGCTCTTCGGGGGCAACGCTACCCAGATCCGACTCCGGGAATCGCCCGGCCAGCACCTCGACCACCGCGACCCACTGCGCCTCGAGCAGCGCCAGCGTGTCCAGCGCCAGTACGTCAAGCCCGCCCGGACCGGCATCGTCGAGCACCACCGACACCGGGTCACGGCCGGCGCTGGGCACCACCGAGACGCCCAGCACGTCACCGACCGAGTGCGCCTGGTCGGTGGAGACCAGCAGCACCCGGTTACCGGCGCGCGCTTCGGCGACCGCGGTCGCCGCCGCCAGCGTGGACTTACCCACGCCGCCCTTGCCCACGAACAGACTGATCGGCGCGACCGGGAGCACCGGGGGCGTTGTTGCCTCAGACGGGCTCACTCAGCCTCGGCTCGCTTCTTCAGGTCCTTCAGCGCGGTGTCGGTCAGTCGCCGCTCCGCCTTGCGCTTGAGCAGACCGATCATCGGGATCATCAGGTCGACCGACAGCTCGTAGACGACTTCTGTGCCGGATCCCTTGGGCGCCAAACGATATTCGCCGTCAAGCGCTTTCAACAGCGAACTGGACACCAATGACCAGCGCACGCTGCGACGGTCTTGCGGCCAGTCGTAGGCCAGCACCATGGTGTCCTTGAGCACCGCGGCGTCGAGCACCAGCCTGGCCTGCTTCGGGTATCCGTCGGAGTCGGTTTCGAGCACCTCGGCCTCGGTGTACTCCGACACCCATTCGGGGTAGGCGCCGATGTCGGCGATCACCTTCATCACCGTGCCCGGATCCGCCTCGATGAAGATGGTCTGAGCTGTCTTGTCCGCCACGTGGTTACTTCCCTAACTCGTTCGCCTGCCACCAGCCCTCGGCAGAGACGCTACCTCGCCGCGCCCGCCCGTTCAGCCCGGCTCAGCTCACAGCGGCCGGGGCGACACCCACGGGTCGGGCCTGCTCCAGGCGGGCCTTCACCTCGAAGGCCATCCGTTTGCCCGCCACCCGGCGGCGATGGTTGAGCTTCGCCAGGTTCAGCTTGGCCAGCTGGCGGCCGGTCACCCCGCTGGGTTCGGCGTGCAGGAAATAGTGCAGCAGCACCCCGTCGAGCATCGGATCCAGCCAGATCTCCATGGTTCCGGTCAGCGGGCCGCACACCGTCCATCGGACGCCCTTCTCGGCGCGGTCTTCGACCAGCTGCAGCTGCAGGTCCGGCCACCACCGCCGCCAGCTCGACCGGTCGGCGACGAGGGCCCCCACCTGTGCGCCGGATGCGGCGATGAAGGTCTCATCGGCAACCTGGATACTGTTCATCGCCCCAGCTTCACATATGACGTCCCCGGGGCGGAACGCCGCCGGTGCACACCGCCGGGCTTCTCCCCGCCCGACAGTGAACACCGTCACATCTGCCGGGGCGCGCCTATTAGGCTGGTCGGACAGACACCCGGGCTGCCAAGAGAGGTCATTCGAATGCGTGAGTTCAGTGTTCCGGCGCCGTTCACCGTCGAGGAGCACGACAACGTCGCCGCGATCGTCTTCGAACACGAGCGCGACAATCCCGACCACGTCATCTACCAGCGCCTCGTGGACGGCGCGTGGACCGACGTCAGCTGCGCCGCTGCCGCCGCGCAGATCCGCACGGCCGCACTGGGTCTGATCGCGCAGGGAGTGGCCGCCGGTGACCGGGTGGCGATCTTCTCGGCGACCCGCTACGAGTGGGCGATCCTGGACTTCGCGATCCTGTCCATCGGCGCGGTGACCGTGCCGATCTATGAGACGTCCTCGGCGGAGCAGGTGCGTTGGGTGATGGAGGACTCCAGCGCGGTGCTGGCGTTCGCCGAGACCGACGCCCACGCCCGGCTGATCAACGAACTCGCCGGTGGACTGCCCGCGCTGCGGCGGGTGATGACCATCGACGGGTCGGGCGCCAAGGCCTTCGATGAACTCGCCGAGGCCGGCGCGGGCCAGGACCCGGCGCAGCTCACCGCGCGCGGGGCCGCCCTCAAGGCCACCGACCCGGCGACGCTGATCTACACCTCGGGCACCACGGGCCGCCCCAAGGGCTGCCAGCTCACCCACTCCAACCTGCTCCACGAGGTGCGCGGCACCAAAGCGGCCCTGCCGACCCTGCTGGGTCCCGACCAGCGCCTGCTGATCTTCCTGCCGTTGGCTCACGTGCTGGCCCGCGCCCTGACCCTGGCGGCATTCACCAACCGGGTCACGGTCGGATTCACCAGCGACATCAAGAATCTGGTGCCGATGTTCGCGGTCTTCAAGCCGACCGTGGTGGTGTCGGTGCCGCGGGTGTTCGAGAAGGTGTACAACACCGCCGCGCAGAACGCCGCCAACGACGGCAAGGGCCGAATTTTCGAGATGGCTGCCCAGACCGCGGTGGACTGGAGCGAAGCCCTCGACCGTGGCGGCCCCGGTCTGCTGCTGCGCCTCAAGCATGCGGTGTTCGACAAGCTGGTCTACCACAAGCTGCGCGCGGCGTTGGGTGGCGACTGCCGGGCGTCGGTGTCCGGTGGCGCGCCGCTGGGCGAACGGCTCGGCCACTTCTACCGCGGCGTCGGCCTGTCCATCTACGAGGGCTACGGGCTGACCGAGACGACCGCCGCGGTGACCGTCAACCCGGTCGGCGCCATGAAGGTCGGGACCGTCGGAAAACTGGTGCCGGGCAACAGCATGCGCGTCGCCGAGGACGGTGAGTTGCTGGTCCGCGGCGGGGTGGTGTTCAGCGGCTACTGGCGCAACGAACAGGCCACCGCCGAGGCGTTCACCGACGGCTGGTTCAAGACCGGCGACCTGGCCGAGATCGACGCCGACGGCTACCTGAAGATCACCGGCCGCAAGAAGGAGATCATCGTCACCGCCGGCGGCAAAAACGTCGCACCCGCGGTGCTCGAGGACCAGCTGCGCGCGCACCCGCTGATCAGCCAGGCGATGGTCGTCGGCGACGCCCAGCCGTTCATCGGGGCGCTGATCACCATCGACCCGGAAGCTCTGGAAGGCTGGAAGCAGCGCAACAGCAAGGCCGACACCGCCACCGCCGCGGACCTGGCCACCGACCCGGACCTGCTGGCCGAGGTGGACGCGGCGGTCAAACAGGCCAACCTGACGGTCTCGCACGCCGAGTCGATCCGCAAGTTCCGGATCCTGCCGGTCGACTTCACCGAGGCCACCGGTGAGCTGACCCCGACGATGAAGGTCAAGCGCAAGGTGGTCGCCGAGAAGTTCGCCGACGCGATCGAGGCGATCTACACCAAGGACTGACCGGCGGTTCCGGCGCCCCGGTGAGCGGTTTGGTCGGCTTTTGGTGGAAAAGCGCAATCAAACCGCACCGTCGGCGTCCTCACGCCAGCAGGTCGGCCATGCGTGCGGCCAGGGTTTCCCAGCGCCAGTCACTCATCACCCACGCCCGCCCCGCGGCGCCCATCGCGGCGGCGCGGTCGGGGTCGGCCAGCAATCCGCTGACGGCATCACCGATCTGCTCCACGGACCGGCCGTCGACCACCCGCCCGGTCCGGTTGTCCAGCACGGTCTCCGGTGCGCCGCCCGAGTCACCGGCGACCACCGGCACACCCGCCGCCGATGCCTCCAGGAACACGATGCCCAGCCCCTCGACGTCGAGCCCGGCACCACGCGTGCGGCATGGCATCGCGAAGACATCGCCGAGCAGGTAGTAGGCGGGCAGCTCGGCGGCCGGCACGCCACCGGTGAACGTCACCGCATCGGCGACCCCGCACTCGACGGCCAGCCGCCGCAGTGTGTCGGCATACGGGCCGCCGCCGACGATCACCAGCGCGGCACCGTCGACCCGGCGCCGGATCGCCGGTAACGCGCGGATCAGCATGTCCTGGCCCTTGCGCG
>NZ_QMEX01000151.1 GCF_003284925.1 Mycolicibacter senuensis | reverse complement strand
GGGTCATCGCGGCTGCCCGCGCCGCCGGGATCGAGCGGGTCTACCTGGCAGGACCGGCGAAGGCACTGGCGGCCAACACCGACACCGACCAAAAGCCGGACGACTACCTGACCATGAAAATCGATGCGGTGCAGGCGTTGTCGGACCTACTTACCCGATTGGGGGCTTGAGAACCATGACCGCCAGCACCTCACACAGCACCCTCGGCAGCTTCGCTGACGTCCCGCTGCACGGGCATCAGGACAGCGCACCGGCGGCTGAAGTCTCTGCGACCGCCGTCGCCGAGCACGTTGCGGCCGCCGCGGCCGCGCACGGCTACACACCGGAGCAGCTGGAGTGGCATACCCCAGAAGGCATCGCGGTCAAGCCGGTCTACACGGCCGCCGATCGCGCCGCCGTGCTCGCCGACGGCTATCCGCTGGACAGCTTCCCGGGCGAGGCGCCGTTCGTGCGCGGGCCGTATCCGACGATGTATGTCAACCAGCCGTGGACGATCCGCCAATACGCCGGGTTCTCCACAGCCGCGGACTCCAATGCCTTCTACCGGCGCAACCTGGCGGCCGGGCAGAAGGGCCTGTCGGTCGCCTTCGACCTGGCCACCCACCGCGGCTACGACTCGGATCACCCCCGGGTGCAGGGTGACGTCGGAATGGCTGGTGTGGCAATCGATTCCATCTTGGATATGCGGCAGTTGTTCGACGGCATCGACCTGAGCTCGGTCAGCGTGTCGATGACGATGAACGGTGCGGTGCTGCCGATCCTGGCGCTGTACGTGGTGGCCGCCGAGGAGCAGGGGGTGCCGCCGGAGAAGCTGGCCGGCACCATCCAGAACGACATCCTCAAAGAGTTCATGGTCCGCAACACCTACATCTACCCGCCGAAGCCGTCGATGCGGATCATCTCCGACATCTTCGGCTACACCAGCGCGAAGATGCCCAAGTTCAACTCGATCTCGATCTCGGGCTACCACATCCAGGAGGCCGGTGCCACCGCCGATCTGGAGTTGGCCTACACGCTGGCCGACGGAGTGGACTACATCAAGGCCGGCCTCGACGCCGGGCTGGACATCGACAAGTTCGCGCCCCGGTTGTCGTTCTTCTGGGGCATCGGCATGAACTTCTTCATGGAAGTCGCCAAGCTGCGTGCCGGCCGGCTGCTGTGGAGTGAGCTGGTCGCCCAGTTCAACCCGAAGAACCCGAAATCGCTGTCGCTGCGTACCCATTCGCAGACCTCGGGGTGGTCGCTGACCGCCCAGGACGTCTACAACAACGTGGCCCGCACCTGCATCGAGGCGATGGCCGCCACCCAGGGCCACACCCAATCGCTGCACACCAACGCCCTCGACGAGGCGCTGGCACTGCCCACCGACTTCTCCGCCCGCATCGCCCGCAACACCCAGCTGCTGCTGCAGCAGGAGTCGGGCACCACCCGGCCGATCGACCCGTGGGGCGGCTCCTATTACGTGGAGTGGCTGACCCACCAGCTGGCGCAGCGCGCCCGCGCCCACATCGCAGAAGTGGCAGCCCACGGTGGCATGGCCCAGGCCATCAGCGACGGCATCCCCAAACTGCGCATCGAGGAGGCCGCCGCCCGCACCCAGGCCCGGATCGACTCGGGGCGGCAGCCGCTGATCGGCGTCAACAAGTACCAGGTCGCCGAGGACACCGAGATCGAGGTGCTCAAGGTCGAGAACAGCCGGGTACGCGCCGAACAGCTGGCCAAACTGCAGCAGCTGCGCGCCGAGCGCGACGAAAAGGCGTGCCAGGCCGCGCTGGCCGAGCTGACCCGGGCGGCTGCGCTGTCAGGGCCTATCGGCCCACAAGGGGAAGACGGGCTGGGCAACAACCTGCTGGCGCTGGCCATCGACGCCGCCCGCGCCAAGGCCACCCTCGGAGAGATCTCCGATGCGCTGGAGAAGGTTTACGGGCGCCACCAGGCCGAGATCCGTACCATCTCCGGCGTCTACCGTGACGAAGTCGGGAAAGGCACCAACATCGCCAGCGCAACCGCCCTAGTGGAGAAGTTCGCCGAGGCCGACGGCCGCCGGCCTCGCATCCTGGTGGCCAAGATGGGTCAGGACGGGCACGACCGGGGTCAGAAGGTGATCGCCACCGCGTTCGCCGACATCGGATTCGACGTCGACGTCGGCGCGCTGTTCTCCACCCCCGACGAGGTGGCGCGGCAGGCCGCCGACAACGACGTGCACGTCGTCGGGGTGTCATCGCTGGCGGCCGGGCACCTGACGCTGGTGCCGGCGCTGCGCGACGCGTTGGCCGAGGTGGGCCGGCCCGACATCATGATCGTGGTGGGCGGGGTGATCCCGCCCGGCGACTTCGACGAGCTCTATGCCGCCGGAGCGACCGCGATCTTCCCGCCGGGCACGGTGATCGCCGACGCCGCCGCGGACCTGTTGCGCACGCTCGCGTCGCAGCGAGGCTACGAGCTCGGCGAACCCGACGGACCGGTCGCAGACCCGAAATAGATGGCTGACAACGTGGGCGACAGCGTCGCCGAATTGGCGGCAGCGGTGCGCGCCGGTGACCGCTCCGTGCTGCCCCGGGCCATCACACTGGTCGAGTCCACCCGCGCCGATCACCGCGAACAGGCCCAGGAATTGCTGCTGGCGCTGTCACCCGGACAGCAGGCGGACCCCGGGTCGACAGCCCGGCGGGTAGGGATCACCGGAGTGCCCGGGGTGGGCAAATCGACGACCATCGAGGCGCTCGGGATGCATCTCATCGAACGCGGGCACCGGGTCGCGGTGCTCGCGGTCGACCCGTCGTCGACACGCACCGGCGGTTCGATCCTGGGCGACAAGACCCGGATGCAGCGGCTGGCGGCACACCCGGACGCTTACATCCGCCCGTCGCCGACGTCGGGCACCCTGGGCGGCGTCGCCAAGGCCACCCGGGAGACCGTGGTGCTGCTGGAGGCCGCCGGCTTCGACGTGATCCTCATCGAGACCGTGGGCGTCGGCCAGTCGGAGGTGACGGTCGCGGGCATGGTCGACACCTTCGTCTTCTTGACGCTGGCCCGCACCGGCGATCAATTGCAGGGCATCAAGAAGGGTGTGCTGGAGCTGGCCGACCTCGTGGTGGTCAACAAGGCGGACGGCGAGCATCTCGCCGAGGCGCGGCTGGCCGCCCGAGAGTTGTCGGCCGCGATCCGGCTGATCTATCCGCATGAAACCATTTGGCGCCCACCGGTTCTGACGATGAGCGCGGTCGAGGGCAGCGGGCTCGCGGAAGTCTGGGAGACCATCGAGCGGCATCGACAGACGTTGATCGACGCCGGCGAGTTCGAGTCCCGGCGCCGCGCCCAGCAGGTGGACTGGACCCGGCAGTTGGTAGCCGACGCGGTGCTGGAACGGGCGCTGTCGGACCCGGCGGTGCGCGCGCTGCGCACCGAGGCCGAACGGCAGGTGCTCAGCGGTGATCTGACCCCCGCCCTGGCCGCCCAGCGAATCCTCGAGGCCATCTGGCATTAGCCGGCTCGGGCCCCGACTCGCGCGGTAACACGGCTTATGGGCACCGGCCGCGAGGTAGATTCTCAGCCATGACACAGCATCCCGGCGCTCGGCGCAGCGCGCTTCCGGCGAACGTCCACGGCGCGGCCGACCCGAACTTCGCCTGTGCCGTGCGCGCTTTCGCCGCCATGTTCCCCGGTCGCCGTTACGGCGGCGGCGCCCTGGCCGTGTATCTGGACGGCCGACCGGTCGTCGACGTGTGGACCGGGTGGTCGGACCGCGCGGGCCGGGTGCCCTGGTCGGTCGACACCGGCGCCATGGTGTTCTCGGCGACCAAGGGTGCTGCATCGACGGTCATCCACCGGCTGGTCGACCGGGGACTGATCGACTACGACGTGCCGGTCGCGCAGTACTGGCCGGAATTCGGCGCCAACGGCAAGGCCGGGATCACCGTCCGGCAGCTGCTGGGCCACCGGGTCGGGCTGACCCACCTGCAGGGCGCCAGCAGGGCGGACCTGCTCGACCACGCCACAATGGAGGCCCGGATGGCGGCCGCCGCGCCGGGGCGCGAATTCGGCAAGCCCGCCTATCATGCGCTGACCTACGGCTGGCTGATGTCCGGGCTGGCCCGGGCGGTCACCGGTACCGGCATGCGTGAGCTGTTCCGCGCCGAGCTGGCCGCGCCGCTGAACACCGACGGCCTGCACCTGGGCCGGCCGCCCGCCGACTGCCCGACCGTCGCCGCGCAGATCATCATGCCGCAGCGCAGCCGGCGGAACCCGATCGTCGACTTCGTGGCGCCCAAGGCGGCCGCCATGCTGCCCTACGGGGGATTCGGCGCGTTCTACTTCCCCGGGGTGATGGACACCGTGCGCGGCGACATTCCGTTCCTGGACACCGAGGCGGCCTCGCTCAACGGCGTGGCCACCGCACGGGGATTGGCGCGCCTCTACGGTGCGCTGGCCAACGGCGGGCAGCTCGACGGCACCCGGTTCCTGTCGCGCCGGCTGGTGGACGGTCTGACCGGTCGGCGCACCCTGGAATGGGACCGCACCGTCGGCGTTCCGCTGGCCTTCCACCTCGGCTACCACGCGATCCCGTTCGGCCAGGTGATGCCCGGCTTCGGCCATGTCGGGCTGGGCGGCTCGATGGGCTGGGCCGACCCGGCGACCGGGCTGGCGTTCGGATTCGTGCACAACCGGCTGCTGACCCCGTTCGTGGCGCTGGATCATGCCGGGTTCGTCGGGGTGGCCGCGCTGATCCGCCGCGCCGTTGCGGGTGGACGCCGGCGGGGGATCGACGCCGTCCCGCGGCTGGGAGCCCCGTTCGGCGACGCGGCGGCGGCAATCGGGTAGCGGGGCCACCGGCGGCGACCGCTAATGTTGCGCGAGTGACTGACCGTACGCCGAAGCTCTACATCTTCCCGCACGCCGGCGGATCGCCGCAGTACTACCTTCCTTTCTCCAAGGCGTTCACCACCGACGTCAAACGCATCGGAGTGCAGTACCCCGGCAAGGGCGGTAACCACGACCTCGGCGCCTTCACCAGTATCGAGGACCTCGCCGACCGGGTCTGCGAGAAGCTGGCTCCACCGGCCGACGAGTGCGCCGCCTTCTTCGGCCACAGCATGGGCGCCCTGCTGGCCTTCGAGGTGGCTCGCCGATTCGAAGCGAACGGCACCAGGATCGCGGCGTTGTTCGTCTCCGCGGCGGGGGCGCCGGGCCGGGCCGGCTACGACAACATCGGGGACTCCGATCGCGGCCTGCTCGAGGCCGTCAGCCAGATGACCGGGGTCAACCCCGAGTTCCTGGAGAACGAGGAGTTCGCGGCGAAAATCCTCCCGACCTTGCGCGGGCTGAAAGCCATCGCCAACTACGACTGCCCGCCGGAGGCCCGGGTGTCGTGTCCCATCGTCGCTTTCCACGGCGACGAAGACGACGTCGCGACCGCCGACAAGGTGGCCCCCTGGGCCGAGCGCACCACCGCGGAGTTCAGCGCCCGAACGTTCACCGCGCCGGGCCACCACTTCTACCTCAACGACCACTTGCCGGAACTGGTCGGCGACATCGAAGCAAAACTGGCGGCTTACTGCCAGCGATGACGGGCGAGCGCGGCCCCGCCCCGCCTTGACTGTGAGTTTGCTGTTGGTACCGGTGTGACCGCTGGTGCTGTTAGTGACTTCTGCGCTAACATCCCGGGTCTGCCTCGTTCGCGCTGTAAGGGACCTGGAAATTCCTTGTCAACAGTGCCTACGTGGTAGCCTCCGCGGGAGGGAAACGCCTGGGATGTCGGGGTCCAAGGAGTTTTTGCGTAGGTTCCAAACATCCAGAAGGGGTACCCGTGTCGATGGTCGAACCACCCGTTCCGGCCGCATGGGCCGCGCGATCTCGGCGACCGGATGTACCCGCCCTCCTCTTCGACCGGCTTGGCGGGCAACCGGCCGCGGGTGAGGCTGACGCACTCAGCTGAGCGGGCCGCGCCACGTTGCCCACCGGACCCGATCCCGGGGAAGCATCCCAAATGTCGCTAATCCAATTGCATACCTCCCGCTGTGCAGGGGCGCCGCGCAGCGAAACCGTAAGTTCGGACGCCACACGTGACGACTCTGGACGGGGCCGAACTACTGAGCAGGTGAGGTCCGCGGACCTGACAGCACAAGGAGAAATCATCGCTATGCCGGTTACTCAATCGCATATCCCGAGCCTGTTGGCCGAGCGTGCCAGCGAAAAGCCGGATGCGCCTGCGTACACCTTCATCGACTTCGACGTCGACCCGGAGGGCTACCGCGAGACGGTGACCTGGTCGCAGCTGCGTGACCGGGCGCGGGTGGTGGCGGCCGAGCTGGCGACCTGTGCCTCGCCCGGCGACCGGGTGGCGCTGCTGGCCCCGCAGAGCATGGAGTACATCATCGGTTTCTACGGCGCGCTGGAGGCGGGAATGATCGCCGTGCCGCTGCCGGTGCCGATGTTCGGGGCGCATGACGAGCGAGTGACGGCGGCACTGCGCGACTGCACCCCGGCAGCGATCCTGACCACGTCGGCGGCGGTCGGCGACATCGCCAACTCGATCCGCGACCTGGGCGGGAAACCGCCGGTGGTGATCGAGGTCGACGCGCTGGACCTCGACTCCGAGCCGGCGGTGGCGCCCACCACCACCGCGCACACCAAGATCGCCTTCCTGCAGTACACCTCCGGTTCGACCCGCACCCCTGCCGGTGTCATGGTCGGCCACCACAACGCGATCGAGAACATGCGGCAGATGATTGCCGACACCTTCGAGGACCGCGGCAAGACGGTGCCGGCCGACACCACCCTGGTGGCATGGCTGCCCTTCTACCACGACCTGGGCCTGATGTGCGGCATCATCTTCCCGCTGGTCGGGGGCCACCAGGCGGTGATCTTCAGCCCGATGGCGTTCCTGGCCAAGCCGGCCCGCTGGATGCAGCTGGTGGCCAGCTATCCCAACGCCTACACCGGCGGACCCAACTTCGCCTACGAGCTGGCCGTCCGGCGCACCTCCGATGAGGACATGGCGGGCCTCGACCTGGGCCAGGTCCATACCTTTGCGTTCGGCGCCGAGCGGGTGCACGCGGCGACGCTGCGGCGGCTCATCGAGCGGTTCGCCAAGTTCAACCTCAACCCGGCGGCGCTGCGGCCCGGTTACGGCCTGGCCGAGGCCACCGTCTACCTGACGTCGAACACCCCGGGCAGCCCGCCGCCGACCCCGCGCTTCGACTACACCAAGCTGGCCGACGGCATCGCCGAGCCGAGCGGACCCGAGGGCGGCGTCGAGCTGGTCAGCTGCGGTGTGCCGCGGGCCTGCACCGTCCGCATCGTGGACCCCGACACCCAGACCGAGAACCCGGAGGGCAAGGTCGGCGAAATCTGGGCGTACGGCCCCAACCTGGCGGCCGGCTACTGGCACAACCAGCAGGCCACCGAGGGCACCTTCGGCGGAAAGCTGGTCGACCCCTCGCCCGGCACGCCGCAGGGCCCCTGGCTCAAGACCGGCGATCTCGGCGTCATCTCCGGCGGCGAGCTCTACATCGTCGGCCGGATCAAGGACCTGCTGATCGTCGACGGCAAGAACCACTATCCGGACGATATCGAGGCCACCGTGCAGGAGATCACCGGTGGGCGTGTCGCTGCGGTGTCCGTATCGAACAGTAGGTCGGAGCAGCTTGTTACGATCGCCGAGTTCAAGAACAAGGGGGGCTCGGACGAGGAGGTTGCCGACAGGCTGAACGAGGTGAGGCGGAAGGTCACGGCCGCGCTGTCGAAGGCGCACGGCCTGGCGATTGGCGATCTGGTTCTGGTTCCGCAAGGCGCCATCCCGATCACAACCAGCGGCAAGATCCGCCGCTCCAGCTGCGTGGAGATCTACCAGCGGGACGGATTCGACCGACTGGATACTTCCGCTCGGTCAGTGTGATGCGATGACGGGCTGCTCGCGCGGCTTTCGGGGAGGTTGAGTTGAGCGAGATGAACGCTGTACCGGCCGGGGGGCCGGATCGCCGGGCGATTGTCGCTGAGGCGCTGCGCAAGATTGATGATTTGACTGCGCGGTTGGCGGTGGCGGAGGCCGGTGATACCGAGCCGATCGCGGTGGTGGGTTTGGGTTGTCGGTTGCCTGGC
>NZ_QMEX01000150.1 GCF_003284925.1 Mycolicibacter senuensis | reverse complement strand
GCACCCCGTCGGGCAGGCTCGCCAGCAGCGGCGCCTCGGCCGCGCGGATCGCTTCGACGGTGTAGTAGTGCCGCATCAGTGTCAGGCTACGTTCCGGTGCGGCGGCTGGCGTCGACTTGGCCGAGGAGCGTGGCGCAGTCGGCGGCCCTGCCGGGTGCCGGACGACGGGGGTTACCCGCACCATGCGCTGATAACGTCTCCCGAGGATGTGACGATCCAGCTGCGACCCGGCGCCGATGGGATGAAGGGCCACCGATGAACGAACCGCACCGTCCGACCCCCAATCCCTACGATCCGACGCGGCAGACGCCGACCAACGCACCCATCGCGCCGGCACCGGGCGGCTCGTTCCCGCCATCCTGGCCGCCGGGGCCGCCGGCTCCCCCACCGCCGGGCAACCGCCGGCTGATCTGGCTGTTGGCGGGTCTGGTCTGCCTGCTGACGGCGATCGCGGTGGTCCTCACCGTGACCCTCGTAGGCCGTGATCGACACGAGAGCCCGCAATCGACCACGAAATCGTCGTCGGCGGCCTCCGACCGGTCACCGGTGCCCGTCTCCGCTCTCGACGAACTGTTTCCGGACAAGGAGCTCATCCGTAGCACCGCCGCGGAACCGGGGCTCGGCTTAGTCGACAAGGGCGACGGCATGTTTCCGGCGACCGTGGTGGATGCCAGCTGCCAGGTGACAGACTTCATCGCCGCCAACCCGGTCTATGCAGGTTCGGGCTGGAGCAGCGTCCGCTGGCAGGCCTGGAACAGTCCTTCCGAGATCGCGCCCGAAACGCTGGTGCGTTCACTGCTGATGTCGGCGGTGAGCTATCCGTCTTCGGAGTCCGCTCAGGCGTTCTACACCAAACAGCGCGCCGCCTGGCAGTCGTGTGCGGGGCGCATCGTCAACTTGCGGATAACGAACTCGGAGAATGCCGCAGACTCATTCTGGACCGTCGGCAAGGTCACCGACGCCGACGATGTGCTCGGCACCGTTGTGATCGCCGAGGGCGGCGGCGCCTGGTCGTGCCAGAGCATGATGGCGTTGCGCAACAATATCGTCGCCCAGGTCAACATCTGCGGCGAGACCACGCCGAGCACGGCAGCCCGGGACATCATCGACGCGATCACCGCGAAGGTCGATGCGGCGGCGTAGGTTGATGCGCGGCTGCGACTCCGGTCAAGCGTTCGGTCGCGACCGATAAGGGAGGGGTGCGATGAACCGACCGCAAGGTTTGCCACCCGATCCCTACGACCGGACGCGGTTTGCTCCCGGCACCGAGCCCATCCCACCGTCGGGCGGCCCGTTCCCGCCACCAGGCGCCGCGTTCCCGCCTGCGGGCGGCCCGTTCCCGCCTCACTGGCCGCCGGGACCGCCGCCTCCGCCACCGCGCAGCAACCGCCCGCTGATATGGCTGTTGATGGGCCTGGTCTGCGTGTTGACGGCGGTGTTGGTCACCGTGATCCTGGTCGGCCGTGACCGGAACGAGATCGCGCAAACCCCCACCGCAACATCGAAGCCAGCACCGGCGAAGACATCGGCGCCGGCCGGTCACGCACCGTTACCGGTGTCAGCGCTCGACGGCCTGCTGCCGGACCGGGGCTTCATCTCGTCCACGGTGGGCGCCTCCGGCATCGACGTCGTCGCTCGCGGCGAAAACATCGACGTCGAAGATCTGGTGGACGTCGATTGTCAAGGAGTCGTCTCCGTCGCCTCGCGGGCCTACCTGGGCTCCGGCTGGACCGCCATCCGCTGGCAAAACTGGAGCAACCCGCCCGACATCAATGCGCCCAGATTCACCAACCGGGTTGGGCTGTCGGTGACCATTTTCCCCCAAGCGGACGCTGCCCGTGCCTTTTACGGCAAGCAGAGCGCTGCGTGGCGCAAGTGCGCCAACCGTATTGTCAACGGCCATCCCGTCAGTGCGAAGGAAGTGACGGACCAGATCTGGGTCGTCGGCGAGGTCACCGTCTCCGACCGTGTAGTCGCCACCACCGCCACCAGCGCCCTCGGACCCGACTGGTCATGTCGACACCTGCTGAGCGTACGCAACAACGTTGCTGTCCGCGCCGTAGCATGTGGACGCACCGATCCGACAGCGGCGGCACAGACCATCCTCGACTCGATCATCCAGAAGATCGACGCCGCAGCGTGAGGCGCCGGCCGGTGCCGCCCTTGATCAACCGCGATATGTCACGTATCGTCCGAACCAATTTCGCAACGCGTGGTAGCGAATAAAGGGAAGGGTTCGGGGTTGGTGCGCAACCGCTACGCCGGGCAGCCGTTCAACACGCCGACCCCCGACATCGCCGCCGCCCTGGAGCAGGTGAGCATCCCCACCCTGCTGCTGTCGTGCGTGCACATCACCGGCGACCCGCGCTTCATCCGGGAGTTCAAGCAGAACGGCATCTTCCTCAACGAGATCCAGGGATTCATGTCCGAAGAGGACAAGGCCCGCGCCCGCGCCGAGGCGCTGGCGGTGATCGTCGACTACCGCGACCGGGGCTGCCCGCAGCCCGCGCCACTGCCCGACGAGCTGGTCAAGGAGATGATGGACTGGGCGGCCTGCGAGACCGTGCCGGACGACTATCTGGGTCTGCTCGCCGAGGAACTCGACCTGTCCGGTGTCGACCCGCGCCGGCCCGCGCCGCTGGATCCCGAGCGCGCCGCGCAGCTGCCGACGGTGGTGATCGGCTGCGGCGAGTCGGGTGTGCTGGCCGGAATCCGGCTGGCGCAGGCCGGTATTCCCTTCACCATCGTCGAGAAGAACCCCGGGCCGGGCGGCACCTGGTGGGAGAACGACTACCCGGGCGCCCGCGTGGACGTCGCCAACCACTTCTACTGCTTCAGCTTCGAACCCAACAACGGTTGGGGTCACTACTTCGCCGAACAGCCGGAGTTGCGAGCGTATTTCACCGATCTGATCGCCAAACACGAGCTGGGCAAGCATATCCGGTGGAGTACCGAGGTCACCGATGCCGCCTGGGATGAGGACACCGGAACCTGGACGTTGACGACGCGCACCGCCGACGGGGCGGCGGCGACGATGACCGCACGCGCGGTGATCACGGCGGTCGGCCAGCTCAACCGCCCACACCTGCCGGAGCTGGACGGTGCGGCCGGCTTCGCCGGGCGAGCATTTCACTCCGCGGCCTGGGACCACAGCGTCGACGTGACCGGCAAGCGGGTGGCGCTGATCGGGGCGGGCGCCAGCGGATTCCAGATCGCACCGGCAATCGCCGGAAAGGTGGAGCATCTCACGGTGTTTCAGCGCACCGCGCAGTGGATGTTCCCCAACCCGATGTATCACGACGCGGTCGACGACGGAGTGCGCTGGGCACTGCAGCATCTGCCGTTCTACGGCCGCTGGTACCGGTTTCTGCTGCTGTGGCCCGGTGCCGACAAGGGCCTGGAGGCCGCCCGGGTGGACCCGGACTATCCCGACCAGGACTACGCCGTCAGCGAGATCAACGCCATGGCCCGCCAGATGTTCACCGCCTGGATCACCGATCAAGTCGGCGACGACGCCGAGCTGCTGGCCAAGGTGCTGCCGGACTACCCGGCCACCGGCAAACGCACGCTGCAGGACAACGGCACCTGGCTCAAGACGCTGCAACGCGACAACGTCGACCTGGTCCGCACCCCGATACGCCGGCTCACGCCCAACGGAGTCCAGACCGAAGACGGTGTCCACCATGAGGCGGATGTGATCGTCTACGCCACCGGGTTTCGGCATACCGATGTGTTGTGGCCGATGCGCGTCACCGGCCGCGACGGCATCGATCTGCATGCGATGTGGGGCAGTCGGCCCTATGCCTACCTGGGCATCACCGTGCCCGGATTCCCGAACTTCTTTCTGCTCTACGGCCCCGGGGCGCACCTGGCACACGGCGGCAGCCTGATCTTCAACTCCGAGTTGGAGATGCGCTACATCGACGCCTGCCTGGCCAAACTCGCCGCTGAGCGGCTGCACTGCATCGAGCCGACCGCTCAGGCGGCCACCGAGTGGCATCGGGCCACCCAGGAGGAGATCAGAAAGACGGTGTGGGCGCATCCCGCGGTCAAGCATTCCTACTTCAAGAACGCCGACGGCGAGATCCACACCGTGAGCCCGTGGCGGCTCGACAAGTACTGGTCGGCGGTGCGCGAACCGGACTGGTCGCAGTTCGTCATCTGCAAAGGAGCGATCACGTGAGCGGAGTCGTCGTCACCGGTGCGGCGTCGGGAATCGGCCGGGCCTGCGCCGAGGCGTTGATTGCCGACGGGCGCCGGGTTGCGTTGTGGGACATCGCTCCCGGGGTTCAGCAGGTGGCCGACGGGTTGGGGATGCCGAGCGCGGTGGTCGACGTCTGCGACGACGCCGGCATGCCTGCTGCGGTCGCGGCGGCCGCCGATGCGCTCGACGGGATCGACGGGCTGGTGCATGCGGCGGGCCGGGTGGCCCCCGAACCGGTGGGCGCCTACACCGGCGAATCCTGGGACGCCGTCATGGATGTCAACCTGCGCGCCCAGGCAATGCTGGTGCAGCTGATGCTGCCCCATCTCGTAGCGGTCGCCCGCGCCGGCGGCAGCCCGGCGGTCGTCGGCATCTCCAGCATCGAGGGCCTGACCGCCAACCCGTTCATCCCCGCCTACTGCGCCTCCAAGGCCGGTCTGCTGGGGCTGACCCGGTCCATGGCCGCGCAGCTCGGTCCGGCCGGGATTCGGGTCAACGCGGTCTGCCCGGGCTTCATCGAGACCCCGATGCTGCAGGTCGCGCTCGACGTCGAGGAGGTGGCGGCCGGGTTCGTTGCCGCCGCACCGCTGGGTCGCATCGGGCAACCGGCCGAAGTAGCTGCCGCGGTGGCGTTCTTGATGTCGCCGCGGGCGTCGTTCGTCACCGGCACCCAGCTGGTCGTCGACGGAGGGGTCACCGCCCGGCATCCGTGATCGCTCCGGCCAGTCGCGATGGCCGTCGGGGTTCAGGCGCTGCCAGATGCCCGACGGATGGCTTCGGCAAGCATGTCCTGCGCCAGGGCCCTGTTCGCGGCTTCTTCAGCTTCGGCAACGCCGTCAGGCGGCGCCTGCCAGTGCGCCACCACCGCGAGTTCACCGCCGAGAAATTGCCGTCGACACTGGCTCCGCTGGATCTTGCCGCTGGTCGTGGTGGGAATCGACATGTGTTCCACCAGCACCACATCGTGTGCCTCGATGCGGTGGTGCTCGCTGATGGTGGCCCGGACGGCATCGATGACATCGGCGAGGTCGGTCTCGCCGATCCGGTTGCGATCCACTTCCTGGACGACCACCAGTTGTTGGATGGAATGTGCTTTCGGCGTCACCGTGAAGACCGCTCCCCTGCCCGACACCAGCACGGGATGGCAGTCCTGCACGGTGAATTCCATATCGTTGGGGTAGTAGTTGTGGCCGTCGATGGTGACCAGGTCCTGGTAGCGCCCGGTGACGAACAGCTCCCCGGCGCACAAGAAACCCAGGTCGCCGGTGCGCAGGAACGGCCCGCGTGAGGAGTCCGGCCCGTCTTCCGACAGGTATGCCATGAAGGTTTGCTCGGTCTCTGCTGGGCGCTCCCAGTACCCCTGGGCGACGCTGGGTCCAGCGACCCAGATCTCGCCGACTTGGTCCGGGCCGCATGGCCGGTGGGTCACCGGGTCGACGATGGCCACGTCCTGGCCTCCGCGCGGCGGACCGCAACTGACCAATGTCGCAGCACTTGGGTGCTCCGGTGCGACGTCGACCACCCGGTCGGAACCCAGCGTGGTGCGATCCACATAGCGAACCCCGGGTACGGCGTCGTCGGATCCCCCGGCCACCAGCAGGGTGGCCTCTGCCAGCCCGTACACCGGCGTGAACGTTTCCAGCCGGAAACCCGCCGGAGCAAAGGCCGCAGCGAAACTCTGCAGTGTCACGGCACGTATCGGCTCGCCGCCGTTCATGGCGATGGACAGGTTGGATAGGTCGAGTGCCGCACGCTCTTCCGGTGTGCTGGTCTCCACGCACTTCTCGTAGGCGAAGTTCGGTGCGGTGGTGATGATGGCGCGATGTCGGGAAACGGCTTCCAACCACCGCATCGGACGCTTGATGAAGGCGGTCGGGGACATGAGCACGGCGGTGGCCCCGACGTAGAGGATCTCCAGGACGACGCCGATAAGACCCATGTCATGGTGTGGCGGCAGCCAGTAGACGCCGACCCCGGTGTCATCGCCTTGCCACGCCTGACGCACGACCTCCAGGTTGTGCATCAGGTTGCGGTGCGTCAGCACCACACCCTTGGGTGAGCGGGTGGAGCCCGAGGTGTACTGGATCATGGCGGTCGAATCCGCATCGATGTCCGGGGCCACCCACCGTTCGGGATCTCCTAGGGCGGCATCTTCGATGAGGTGCCAGCGCAGAGCTCGTCCCTCGGCCAGCCCGTCGATGCTGGCCTTGGTGTTCTCCTGGGTGTCGGCAGTGGCCAGCACAAAACTCGCTTTCGCGTCGGGCACCACCGCCGTCAGCCGCGGTGCCATCCGCTGGTGCACCGGTACCGCAACCGCCCCCGCATAAACACAGCCGAAGAAGGCGGCGACGAACTCCAGGCCCGGACGGTACAACACCAACACCCGCTCGCCCTCCGCATCCTGCTGCTGCAGAATGGACGCGATCGCTCGCGCTTTGAGGTCGAGCTCGCAATAGGTCAGCTCGCTGCGGTCCTCATCGTCGCCGTAGTAGGAGAAGCTGAACGCCACCTTGTCCGGATACTGTCGCGCTCGCAGCCGCAACATGTGCAGCAGGCTGTTCCCGCTGGTCAAGTCGTAGTCCGACAACTCATCTCCCTCAACGGTCGCGCGGTTCAACCCCGGACGGTTGCACCCTAGCGAAATCCCAGCGTTCTCAGTTGAGTTCGTGAACTTCCAAGCCGACGCTCGGTAGGGACAAATCCGGACGCAGCCGTTAGAAGAGGTCGCCCCATTGGAATTCGGTTATGACGTCGCTCAAGTGGCTCCACAGGTCGGTGGCGGCCGCACCGCTCGCGTCGGCGCCGCCGAAGTAGTCATCGGGGACGGTGGGGAAATCCACCCCCGCCCAGGGCGGTATGACCGGGTCGGTCGGCGCGCCCTTGCCGTCGCCCGCCTCATTCCAGCCGGCGCCGAGCAATTGGGCGGCGAGCTCCGAGAAACTCAGCCACGCTCCCATCGGTCCGATCGCGTGGCCGTCGAAGCCGAGGCTGCCGAGGACCGGAACACCGAGGATATTGATGCCGAGGCTGTTGATGATCGAGCCACCGACAACGGGCACCGATGCGGCGACGCCGCCGTCGGAGTCGAACATCTGCCAGGGCCCATGGGCTACCTCGCCACCGGTCAGCAGCCCGCCGAACGCGAACTCCAGGTTGTCGATCTGCATTGGCGCCGGCAGCAGACCCGCGTCGTTGATCGCCGGCAGCAGGAAGTTGAGGTTGAGGGTGGCACCGTTGAAGAACGCGCCGGTCATGTTGGCGATGATCTCGCTGAAGCTGTCTCCGTCGCTGATGCTGTTGGACAACGCAACCCAGGGGGCGATGGCCGGGCCCAGTGAGCCGATGATGATGCCGCTCAGCGGTGACTGCAAGAAATTGAGGATCGTGGTCACCATATCGGCATCGATATCCGGCGGTAGGAAGCCGGGAAGCTGGCTCAGCAGCAGATTGTGGTCGGAGGCCACGGTGAAGGCGGTCGTCGCGGCTATCGTTGCGTCGTCCGCGTTGAGCAGATCGTAGGACGAGAACACCGCCTTGATGTTGTCCTGCATCTGCTCGGCCACGTTGGTGATGTTCGCCGGATCGTTGATCAACAACTGCATGAAGTTGACCATGTTGACGAGGCCCTGCTGGAATCCGACGCCGGGCGCCAAACCGAAGTTGTTGACCAACTGCGAGAGGTTGGCGGACCCGGCGTTGAAAGCGTCCTCCCAGGCGCCGGTGAGCTGGATCGCCGGGGCCTGAGCAACGGAAGTATCGGCAACGCCGGGTAACGGCGCCGCCACCGAAGGTACCGCGATGAGACTGGCGCCCGCGATCGCGATGCCGGCGGTGACATAGGGCTGAAGAGCTAACTGCACGGCCATCTCCTTTGGGTTGGTGGATCTTCTGGTCTTCAGAACGCGGCGTTATCCGGGTTGGCCGTCGCTGCCGGCGTTGCCGCCGGTGCCGTCCGCCCCGGGGGT
>NZ_QMEX01000014.1 GCF_003284925.1 Mycolicibacter senuensis | reverse complement strand
GTCACGGGTGAGAGCCGCGGTGAGCCAGGCGCTCAGCTTCTCGACGAGCGGGGGCCGTCGCCGTGGGGCGGCATCGTCGTCGGACGTGGGTGTCGTCGCGCCGCTCAGCATTCCCAGATACCAGCGGACCATTCCGAGCAACAGCACGGCTGCGGTGGTGAACAGCATCAACGGGAATCGCTCGATCAGCGGGTATCCGCAGTTGATGAGGATGGCCTTCACGCCCGGGAATCCGCCGCCGCGGAACAGCCAGTAGGCGGTTGGCACGATGCAGAACAGGATCAACGGGGGCTGGACGACGGCCGTGAACACCGCCGACTGCCGCACTGTGAGCACCGCGGCGATGCAGCCCATGGCATACAGTGCGGAGAAGACGATGCTCAGTTCCTTGTCGCCGGAGCCGGCGTCGAAGGCCACCCCGACCGCGGTCGCGACCAGCGCCACCGCCACCGCGCCCCACCACGGAAAACCGGCGGCATTGGGCAGGATCGAACGGTGGTCGGCCGCTACCGCCGACGTCTCCCGCTGCGCTGCCACACACTGACGGTACCGGCTGGCGTCGGCGGCCGTGCATCGTGGCACGCTCTACACTTGGCTCCCTGTGAGCTTGAGCCTGGGAATCGTGGGGTTGCCCAACGTCGGGAAGTCGACCCTGTTCAATGCGCTGACCCGCAATGACGTGCTGGCCGCCAACTACCCGTTCGCCACCATCGAACCGAACGAGGGCGTGGTGCCGCTACCCGATCCGCGGCTGGCCAAGCTGGCGGAGATCTTCGGCTCCGAGCGGATCCTGCCGGCACCGGTGACCTTCGTCGACATCGCCGGGATCGTCAAGGGCGCCTCGGAAGGGGCCGGACTGGGCAACAAGTTCCTGGCCAACATCCGCGAGTGCGATGCGATCTGTCAGGTGGTCCGGGTGTTCTCCGACGACGACGTGGTGCACGTCGACGGGAAGGTCGATCCGGAAGCCGACATCGAGGTGATCGCCACCGAGCTGATGCTGGCCGACATGCAGACCCTGGAGAAGGCGGTGCCGCGCCTGGAGAAGGAAGCCCGCAACAACAAGGACCGCAAGCCGATGCTGGAGGCGGCGGTGGCCGCGCAGCAGATCCTCGACAGCGGCAAGACGCTGTTCTCGGCCGGGGTGGACCCCGCGCCGCTGCGCGAGCTGAACCTGCTGACCACCAAGCCGTTCCTGTATGTGTTCAACGCCGACGAGTCGGTGCTCACCGACTCCGCGCGGGTGGCCGCGTTGCGCGAATTGGTCGCGCCGGCCGACGCGGTCTTCCTCGACGCCAAGATCGAGGCCGAGCTCGCCGAGCTGGACGACGAGTCGGCGATGGAGCTGCTGGAGTCGATCGGGCAGACCGAACGCGGCCTGGATGCCTTGGCGCGGGCCGGTTTTCACACCCTGAAGTTGCAGACCTATCTGACCGCCGGGCCGAAGGAGGCCCGGGCCTGGACCATCCACCAGGGCGACACCGCGCCGAAGGCGGCCGGGGTGATCCACACCGACTTCGAAAAAGGTTTCATCAAGGCCGAAGTGGTGTCCTACGACGACCTGGTCGAGGCCGGGTCGATGGCCGCTGCCAAAGCCGCCGGCAAGGTGCGCATCGAGGGCAAGGACTACGTGATGGCCGACGGGGACGTGGTGGAGTTCCGGTTCAACGTGTAGCCGGGTTCTCGCGGCGGCGTTACGGTTGCTCAATGGTCGGTCATGAGGATGTCGGCGCTGGGGATGACGTCGATCGAGCTACCGATGATCTGCAGGAACGCAAGCGCGCCCTCGCGCGGCGTGAATTCGAGCAAACCCGACGCGAGTCCATCGGATGAACGCGACCGGGTCGCCGATGAACGGGACCGTATTGCCGAAGATCGCGACCAGGCGGCCGATGAGCGCGAGCGGCAAGCGGACGAGCGTGAAGGGGCGACCGATCAGACGTGCGGTGGCAGAAACCCGCCGGGCGATCGAAGAGCCTCCGCCGTAGCGACGCTGACGTCGATGGGCGGTGCGCTCAGTTGATGATCTGGTCGAGCCCGTCTGCGCGGAGCGCCGCCAAGCGGTCGTGCCACTCCTGAAGCGCCTCGGAAGTCAGCCTGGGCCAATCGTGGATCTCTTCGACGACGCGCAGCGGTTCGCTGCTGCGGTAGGAGCGGGTCGGATTGCCGGGGAACTTCTTGTCGGTGACGTTCGGATCGTTCTCGAACACACCGGTCGGTTCGACCAGATACACCCGCGGCGTGCCGTCGCCGGCCGCGAGCTCGGCCGCCAGCCCGGCACCGTCGCGTCGGGCGGTGAAATAGATGTGGTTCATGACGGTTTCGGGCCGGTAGTTGGAGCGGAAGCCCGCGGTGAGTAGCTCTCCGGCCTGCAGTTCGGCCTTGGTTCCGTGGAAGAACGGGCCTTCGTCCAGCACGGGATTCACGGCGTCAGGTTACCGGGCGTGAAACCGCCGCGAGATTGCAGCCATGCTGGAAAAATCGCCGAATCACCTGCGTAGCTTCAATTTCGCGGGAAAGAAAGTCGCCGACGTGTGTCGTGCCGGTGACCTGACCGCAACAGGGGCAGAGGACGCTCGTCGTCATGGCGGTGGTTGAGGTGATCTACCTGGTGGCGGCAACGCTGTGGATTCTCGTGGTAACCGCGGCGGTGTGCGTCGGAGGCCGGTACTTCCTGAAGCTCCGCGCCAGGCGGCGTCGCATCAATCGGTTGATCGGCGGTGTACGCCTATCCATTGAGCGCGCCATGGGCCCGTACCGAGCTGTGGCACGGCCGGTTCTTGGCGCATCGAGAGGACGGGTTGTCAGGGGTCGCGGCTAGCGTGCCCGGCATGAAATTCGTCTCGACCCGCATCATCACCGCCGACGTCAAGCGCCTGGTCGCCTTCTACGAGTTGGTAACCGGCGTCTCGGCGGTCTGGGGCAACGAGCTGTTCGCCGAGATCCCGACACCTGTCGGCACGCTGGCCATCGGCAGCGACAAGACGGTCCCGCTGTTCGGGGCCGGATCCGCCGAGCCGGGCGCCAACCGCAGCGCGATCCTCGAGTTCATCGTCGACGACGTGGACGCCGAGTTCGAGCGTCTGCGCGGGCAGGTGTGCGAGGTCGTGACCGAGCCGACGACCATGCCGTGGGGCAACCGCGCGCTGCTGTTTCGGGACCCGGACGGCAACCTCGTCAACCTGTTCACCCCGGTCACCGACCAGGCCCGACAGAAATTCGGACTCCGATAGGGCATCATAGACAGCATCAATTGATGCGTCAGGAGGTGCACTATGCGGACGACGGTCACCATTGACGACGCCCTGCTGGAGAAGGCGGCCGAGCTCACCGGGGTCCATGAGAACGCCGTCCTGCTCAGGCGGGGCCTGGAGACCCTGATTCGTGTCGAGAGTGCACGTCGACTGGCCGCGTTGGGCGGAACGGACGCGCAGGCAACCGCTGCGCCTCGGCGGAGGGCTGCCGGGGAGTGATCCTCGTCGACACCTCGGTGTGGATCGATCACCTTCACGACCACGATGCGCAGCTGGCATCCCTGCTCGAGAAAGACCAGATCGGTTGCCACCCTTTGGTGATCGAAGAGTTGGCCTTGGGTTCCATCAAGCAGCGCAACCAAGTGTTGGGGTCACTGTCGAATCTGCGCCAATTCCCGGTCGTCAGCCACCCGGAGCTTCTGGCGCTGGTCGAGTCACGGCGGTTGTGGGGACGTGGTCTGAGTGCCGTCGACGCCGCCCTCCTGGGGGCGGTCCTGATTGCCGATGGCGCGAAATTGTAGACCAGGGACAACAGGCTGAGGGTCGCCGCCGCCGAGATCGGTGTCGAGCTCGTCCCCCAGCCCTGATGCCGGCTACCAGATGACGGCGAGCCCCGCGGCGGTCAGGATCAATGCGCCCGCGGCATAGAACAGCACCCGCGGAGCCGTCTCGCCGGATCGGCGTTGCCGGGCCCGGCCGATCCCGAGCACCGCGCCCAGGGCGATCAGCAGCACCAGCTTGGTCCCGATCTTGGGGTAGTTCAGCACCACGTCGGCGGGCCAGGGCGCGGCCAGCGCTAGGCCGGTCACCAACGACAGCGCCACGCCGTAGTCCATCACCGGGGTGAGCTCGAAGCGCCGTGCCGCGGCCTCGGCGGCCAGCGCCCCGAATGTCACCGCGAAGCCGACGATGTGCAGCAGAACTATTACGTGCCGTAGTACCTCCACGTGGCTCAGGCTAGCCCGTGACAGGGGCATGGGCCAATCCTTACCGGAGGGTCGCCCATTACCCTTGACCGGCATGACCTCATCGACCACCCGCCTGGCCGCCGTTGTCGCCGCCACCAGCGACCCGGCCGCCGCCGATCCGGCCGGCTCCCAGGTCGTGTTCCGGGCCTCCGCGGTCGCCCACGACGCGGTGGCCAGCACGATCACCATGGGGCGCTACAGCGTCGAAGTCGATGAACCGCCGACGCTTGGCGGTGAGAACACCGCCCCGAACCCCGTCGAGTACTACCTGGGCTCGCTGTTGTCGTGCCAGATCGTCACCTGGCGGTACTGGGCCGAGAAGCTGGGCATCACCGTCGACGAGATCACCGGCCAAGCCGAGGGCGACCTCGACGTGCGCGGCTTCTTCGGCCTCGACGACTCGGTGCGTCCCGGCTTCAGCGAGGTGCGGGTCGTCATCACCGTCACCGGCCCGGAAACCCCGGAGCGCTACGCCGAACTGCATCGGGTCGTCGAATCCCATTGCCCGGTACTGGATCTCACCACCAACCCGACGCCGGTGCACACCCGCCTCGAGGTCGGTTAAGCAGCGGGCAGCAGATCCAGAAACGCCCGAGCGGCCGGATTGGTCGGCACCGCGGTGCGACCGACCAGCGCCAATCGGCGGGTGGGCGGTGCGGCGCCGCTGATCGGGTGCAGCGCCACGATGTGCAGCCCGCTCTGGCGGGCGACCGGTTCGGGCACCACCGCCACCCCGAGTCCGTGTTCGACCAGGCTCAGCGCCTGGTCCATCTGGCTGGTGCGAAACGCAATCCGCCGCCGCACACCCGCGTCGCGGAACAACGCGGCGACCACCGTCTGCAAACCGAGCCCGGCCGCGAACTCCACGAAAGACTGCTCGGCCAGCTCGGCGATCCGCACCGTGGTTCGCTGAGCCAGCGCATGTCCGGCGCCGACCACCAGCACCAGCGTCTCCGGGTAGTCGCGCAACGCGGCCAGCCCCGCCGGCAGCGGTGCGGCATCCAGTGCGACGAACGCCAGGTCCAGCTCGCCGTCGTCGACGCCGTCCAGCAGATCTGAGGTGGGCGCCTCCCGCAGCAGCACCTGAATGCCGCGGTGACGGGTGTGCAACTGCGCGATGGCGGCCGGCAGATCGACGGCGGTGAACGTCTGCACCACGCCGAGTGCCAGCTGACCCGCCTCGGCAGCGCGGATCGACGCGACGGCGGACTCGGCCGCGGCCACCTCGCGCAGGACGCGCCGGGCGGGCACGAGCAACGCGCGCCCGGCCGCGGTGAGCACCACCGAGCGGGTGGTGCGCTCGAACACCGGAGTCGACAGGCTCTTTTCCAGGGCCCGAACCGATGCGCTCAGACCCGACTGGGAGATGTTCAGCGCCTCGGCGGCGTGGGTGAAATGCCCGTATTCGGCCACAGCCACGAAGTGCTGCAACTGCCTGATCTCCATATATCGATTCTAGTGGTCAGACTGACTCGATTATCTTGTTTTACATCAGAGTCGCGGGACGTGACCATGGGCAGATGACCCTCACCGCCGAAGCCGCACCGGCGCGACTCGACCGTCGGCTGGTGCTCGTCATGGCCCTGATCTCCGGGCTCGTGGTGGCGAACAGCTATTACGCGCAACCGCTGGTCGACACGATCGCCGGCCACTTTGACGCCTCGACCACCAGCGTGGGGCTGATCGTCACCGCCAGCCAGGTCGGCTATGCGATCGGCCTGGCGCTGCTGGTCCCGCTCGGTGACTTGCTGGAGCGACGCCGGTTGCTCACCTTCATGCTGATCGGCACGTGCGTCTGTCTGCTCGGGATGGCGTTTGCACCCAGCTGGCCGGTGCTGGCCGTCGCCGCGATCCTGGTCGGCTTGGGCTCGGTGGTGGGCCAGGTGCTGGTGCCGTTCGCCGCCACATTGGCCCGCGACGACGAACGTGGCCAGGTCATCGGCAGCGTGATGACCGGACTGCTGCTGGGCATCCTGCTGTCTCGGGTGGTGGCCGGCTTGATCGCCGCGGTGGCCGGGTGGCGGGCGGTGTTCGTCGTCGCGGCTGCTCTGATGCTGGTCGCCTGCGCGCTGGTGCGCACGCTGCCGGTGCATCCGCCCGCAGTGCAGATGAGCTATGGCCGGTTGCTCGGCTCGGTCGTCGAGCTCATCCGCGAGGAGCCGGTGCTGCGGCTGCGGATGGCCTACGGGATGCTCACCTACGCCTCCTTCGGGGTGTTTTGGACCAGCGTCGGGTTCATGCTCGCCGGCGGGATCTATCACTGGTCCGACGGGCGGATCGGGCTGTTCACGCTGTTCGGCGTGGCCGGGGCGCTGGCTGCGAAATTCGCCGGCACGCTGGCCGATCGGGGCTATGCCCGTTGGCAGACCGGGATTTTCATCGCCGTGACCGCGCTGAGTTTCCTGCTGCTGTGGACCGGCCAGAGCCGGGTCGTGCTGCTCGCGGTCGGGGTGGCGCTGCTTGACCTGGGGATCCAGGGCACTCACATCAGCAACCAGAGCGTGTTCTATCCGTTGCGGCCCGCGGCGCGCAGCCGGCTCAACACCGCCTACATGACCGGCTACTTCGCCGCCGGTTCGCTGGGCAGTGTGGCCTCGGCCGTCGTCTACGGGGCGTGGGGCTGGGGCGCGGTCTGCCTGCTCGGCGCCGTCTTCCCGCTCATCGGCACGCTGGTCTGGATCGGCGAGGTCTGGGCGCAGCGTTGTTACGCTCGCCGTTGACTGAGCGCCGGTAGGTAGGGGGCAATGGTGATCTTCATCGTGGTGAAATTCGAGACCAAACCGGAGTGGTCCGAGCGCTGGCCGCAGCTGGTCGCGGCCTTCACCGAAGCCACCCGGGCCGAAGAAGGCAACCTGTGGTTCGAGTGGTCACGCAGCCTGGCCAATCCCGACGAGTACGTGCTGGTCGAAGCGTTTCGCGACGGCGCGGCCGGCAGTGCGCACGTCAACAGCGAGCACTTCGCCCGAGCCATGGCCGAGATGCCGCAGGCGCTGGTGTCGACCCCGAAGATCGTCAGCCAGCAGCTCGACGCGACAGGCTGGTCGCTAATGGGGGAGCTGACGATCGACTAACCGGCTCGGTTGTCGTTGCGGCACTGACCCGCACCCGCAGGGGGTTGTCGCCGGTGCGCATGCAGCAGGCCTGCCGCACGCTGCGGGCCAGCACGGGCTGCTGATCAAGACCCGGTGACGACGATCTCGCGGCCCAGGTGATACCCGGGGGTCAGCGGCAGGATATCGCCACTCCAGAACGACCCGGGGTCGAACCAGTTCGCGGTCTTGTCGGTCGACAGCAGGCCCATCTCCTCGTAGGTGATGGCCACCGTCTCGGCGCAGTAGGCGGTTTGCAGCGCCACTTTGCTGTTACGCGCCTTGCGGCGCTGGCTGATCTCTCGGGCTTTGCGCTCCACGACCGGGATGCCGCGGGTCCAGTCGCCCAGGGTCGGCAGTCGGCCGCGCAGCCAGCGGCCGGTGAGCCGCGCCGTGGTGGGAAACGCGGTGCCGTCCATCCGGGCGATCACCTGCAGTAACCGGTCCTCCTGTTTCCGGGTGATGGTTCCGTTGAGCTGCCGGAACCAGCAGCGCTGTTCGTAGCGGCCCATCCACTGTTCGACGGCGGCCCGGGCGTCGTTGAGCTGCACACCGCGATGGTTGGTGCCCGTCCAGTAGTCGAGCAGCTTGTCACCGAGTTCGGCATGCCAGATCAGCGGGGGCAGGTCGTCGAGCGCCACCGTCATCCCGACGTGGTTCACCGGGGCGTTGGACAGGGCTTGGATGGCGCGGTCCGGGCCGGAGCGGCCCCGAAACAGCCAGATGTCACCGGTGCGGGTTTCGGCTAGCGCGCGTTCCAAAGTCACCGTGTGTTCGTCCACGACAGCACCATAAGGTGTGATGGTGCGCAGCATTTGGAAATGGATCGGCCTGGCGGGCGCGGTCGGCGTCGCCGCCGGGGGCGTGCTGGTGGTGCGGGACCAGCGCCGGCGGCGGGCCTACACCCCCGATGAGGTCCGCGCCCGGCTGCATCAGCGGCTGGCCGATGCCGGCCGCGACGACTAACCGGCGGTCTCGACCGCGTAGAGCCGGTGGGTACCGGCGAAGCCCTTCAGTTCGGCGTCGCGGCCGGCCCCGATGGTGATGTCGTCGCAGTCCTTGACGGCGTCGCGCACCGGTCCGCTGATCAGGATCTGGGCACCGTCGGCGGCGGCGGCCACCCGTGCGGCCATCGCAACGTTGCGCCCGTACAGGTCGTCGCCGCGGCGCACCGAACGGCCCATGTGGACGCCGATCCGGACCCGGATCGGGTGCTGCGGTTTGCGGCCGCGACGCTGCTGCAACCCGCGTTGGATGTCGACGGCGCAACGCACCGCCTGCTCGGGTTGCGCGAACGCGATCATGTACCCGTCGCCCTGGCTTTTGACCACGTGCCCGCGGCGCTCACGCACCGTGCGCTGCACCATCTCGTCGTGCCGGGCGATCAGCTTCACCCACGCTCGGTCACCGATCCGCTCATTGAGGGCCGTGGACTCCTCGATGTCGGTGAACAGGATCACCGCGTGCCCGTCTGGGGTGAGGCGGGCCAGGTCGGGGCGTTCGACCTCGGCCCAGTAGGCGAGGTCTTCGATCGAACTGCGCACGGCCGCGCCGAGGCCTTCCTTGCGGACCAGGTTGGTGGTCTGCCACACGGTCTTGACCGCCTCGCGCCCTCCGGCCAGCAGCCAGTTTCGCGGCTCGGCGCGGTGACGCAATTCTTCGACCTCGCGGCGGGTGCGCGCCAGTTGCATCGATACCAGCATCAGTACGATGCCTTCGGCCAAGGCTAGACCCGCGAGCAGGTAGACCGCGATCATCGCGTGGGCTCAGCCCAATGAAACGCCATGGGCAGCATCATTCCGTATCCCGTTGAGATTGCCGCCTAGGAGAAGCTGCGCTCAGTCTCGATCAACGACCGTGAGTGCGATCTGGGCAGGCGTGCGACGCGACATCCCCGAGGGCGGCGAGTAGGTCGGGCATTCTCAGTGGCTCACGAACTGCACGACGACCTCGCTGAACGCGTCATTGTCGTCGCCGGCAGCGGTGTGTCCGGCGTCGGAGAGTTCGACGAACTCGGCGTGCGGCACCTTGGCCAGGAAGTCCTGAACGCCCTCGGTGCTGACCACGTCGGACAATTTGCCACGGATCAGCAGGATCGGAATCTGCAGGCCGATCGCGGCCCGCTCCATCTTCTCGGTGCGCAGACCGGGATTATCGCCGGGTTTGGTCATCAGCGCCGGATCCCAGTGCCAATACCAGCGGCCGTCGCGTAGCCGCAGGTTTTTCGTCAATCCTTCTGGGCTGCGGGGTTTCTTCCGGTGCGGCAGGTAGGCCGCCACCGCATCGGCGGCCTGCTCCAGCGAGTCGAAGCCTTCCACGCCGGAGAACATGAAGTCACGGATGCGGGCACTGCCGCTCTTTTCGTACCGCGGCACCACGTCGACGAGCACCAGCTTTCTGACCTGCTGCGGTCCCGCCTGGTCAGCAACCAGGACGCCGGTCAGGCCGCCCATGCTCGCGCCGATCAGCACCACCGGCCGGCCGATAGATTCCAGCACGCCCAGTACGTCGTCGGCGAGCGTCTCAATGGCGTAGTCGGCACCTGGGGACCAGTCGCTGTCACCGTGGCCCCGGGTGTCGATCGCGATGACGTGATAGCCCTGGTCGGCCAGGATCTGACCGGTGTTCTTCCAGGAGAACCGATTCTGACCCCCGCCGTGCAGCATCAGGATGGTGGGCCGATCCGATACCGTATCCCGGTTCCATTCGTCGGCGACCAGGGTGATGCCGCCGGCCCCGGCGAACTCGACGGTCCGGGATGTGCTGTTCACGGTGCTCACGGGCGTCCTCTCGGTGTGGCTCCAGCCTGACGTTACCCAGCGTCGTTGCCGGCGATGCCCAGCGGGGTGCCGGGGCGGGGCACGCTCTAGCAGGCAACGGTGATGGCGAAATCCTCACTTGTCGACACGCTGGGATTGTCGGTGCTGAAGCCGCCGGCGACACCGTCGATCACGTAGGTGCGGCCTTTGATTGCGACTTGGGCGTTGCCTTGCAGGCCGTTCAGGTAGGTACCGGTGAACCCGCCGACGTTGTCGATGGTGACCGACGTGACGCGCAGTCCCTGGGCGTTGTCGACGACGGCCGTAACGCCCGCGGCGTCGTTCCCGATGGTGATCGTCACGACAGGCGCGGTTGTCTGGCAGCTCACCGTGTGCAAGAGGTCGGTTTCTCGATTGTCGACGCTCACTCGGGCGGTACCGGCAGCCAATTGCCCAGCCGGTGGAGGTGTGGCCGCGGGCGATGAGCAGCCTGCCATGGCAGCAATGACCACTCCTGTTGCGATGACATTTCGACGCTTCACGAAGCCGACCAGATATCCCGGACGGTTGGGGGATTCGTCCGGGAAACGGGGGCGCTGTCGCGGCTGGGATCGTGGCGCCATCACCCTGCTCCCGGGGGGACCAGCATCGATTGCCATGTTTGGTTCTCTTGGGCGCCACGGGCCAGGTTGGATTGTGTGTACACCTTCCCATCCGGTCCTACATACATGCCGGTTTCCGGGTCGTACCGGGCGGCCGCGACCGGTGGCGGCGCGGGGGCCGCTGGCGCCGACGTCGGCGTATTGTCCGGGCGCTGCGGGATGCCTTGCCCCGACAGGGTTGCGTTCGGATCGCCCTTCCAGTTGAACCCGTCATTGAGCGGAACATAGTTCTGGTCGCTCTCGCACATCTTCACTGTCGGCGCGCGCTTGCCTGGCCGGGTCACGCACGGCGTGTTGCGCGCACCGCGGACATTGAACGGCGAATCCTGCGGCACCCGGCAATAGAGATCGCCGGCCGGGCGGTCCGGATAGTCTTCGTAGCTGGCCACCCGCTGCTGCTGGATCGGCAGGAAGCCGGTGGTGCATGGCGGCGGCAGGTTGAGGTTCAGGTTGAAGCTCAAGAACGCCCCGAGGTAGTCCTGCTTGGTGTTCCGGTTGGCGGCACCGATTGCCTGCATGTCGGCGGTGCCCTGCGGCAGCAATACCAATAACATTTCGAGGTTGTCCCGATAGGTCACCGCGACGTCCCCGATGCTGACCAGGTTGGCCAGCACGATCGGCAGCGTAGGCCGCAGTTTGTCCACCAGCGCGCGCGCTTCGTCCACAGCCCCGGAGCCGTTCTGCAGCACACCGCGGAGCGCGGCGTCGTTGCTCTGCAGTTGCCCGGTGATATCGGCCAGATGCGCCGCCCACGCCTGCACCGAACCGGCGGTGTCGGTTTGGGTGTCCAGCACTGGCGCCGCATTGTCCACCACGTTGGTGAGTTCATCCAGGTTCTTGCGGGCGTCGGTCGCCAGATTGGTGGCGCCCTTGACGAACCGTGAGATATCCGGACCCAGCCCGCCGAACGCGACGTAGGCCTCGTCGATCGTGGTCTTCAGGTTGTCGCCCGGGATCGCCTGCAGGCCTTGGTTGGCCGCGTCGAGCAGCGTGTCGATCGCCGGCGGCACCCGGGCGTTGTCGGCGGTGATGACGTCGCCGTTCTTCAGCGGTGGGCCGTCGCCGGCGCGAGGCATCAGCGAGATGTACTGCTCGCCCACCGCCGATACGCTGTGCACCTCCGCCTCCAGATCCGATGGGATCGTGATGTCCGAGCGCAACGACAGCACCGCATCGACGCCCGAATCGGTGAGATGGACGTTCTTGACCAGGCCGACCTTGGTGCCGTGGTAGGTGACGTTGGCCCGCTCATAAAGACCTCCGGCCTGCGGCAGCTGCACCGTCACCGTGTAGTGCCCGAGGCCGAACAACAGGGTAGGTAATCGCATATACCCGAAGATCATGAACGTGAACGCGGTGATCGACACCGTGGCAAAGATCGCCAGCTGAATCCAGATACGTCTGGCCAAGTGCATATCAGGGCCCCTGATCCCAGTTGTAAGGAGCGACGAGCGGGTTGATCGCGGTATACGGGCTGGGCATCTGACCGATGGTGCGGCCCCACTGCATCTCCAACTCGGTCAGATCGCCCTCCCAGCGGGTGCCGGTAAACAGCCCGGCGTCCAGCCTGCTCAACGTCAGGTCGATGACTGCGGTCAGGTTGGCGTAATCGCCGCGCGCCCAGTTGGTCAGTGTCTCCTTGGGCCATGGGAAAGTCGCGAAGAAGCTCAGCGACCGGGTCAGCGCCGGACCGGCGTCGGCGAGTGACTGCAGCACCGGCCCCAGATCCTTCAACTCCTTGACCAGGTTCTCCTTGGTCTGGTTCACCGAGTCCGCGGCCAGCGCACTGAACTTGCCCAACTGCGCCAGCGTCTCCGCGAGGGTATCCCGCTCGTCCTTGAGGACGTTCAACGCGTCCGGCAGGGTTTTGAGTGCCCTGTCCACCACCGGCTTCTGTTCGGCGATCTGACCGACCACATTGTTCAGGCTCTCGGTCGCGGCGATGATGTCGCCGGTCTGGTCGTTGAGATAGCCGATGAATGTGTCGAGCTGGCCGATGAGGCTGCGCAGGTCGTTTTCCCGGCCGGCGAACGCGGTACTCAGAACCTGGGTGATCTCTTGGAGGTGGCCGATTCCGCCACCGTTCAGAACCAGCGACACCGCCGCCAGCGTCCTCTCGGTATTCGGGTACGCCGAACCCGAGCGCAGCGGGATCAGTGACCCCTCGTGCAGCCTGCCTTGCGGCGGAAGGTCTTTCGGCGGCGCCAGCTCGATGTGCAAGGAGCCCAGCAGGCTGGTCTGGCCGATGGTCGCCGTCGCGTTGGCGGGCAGGTCCAC
Source organism: Mycolicibacter senuensis (assembly GCF_003284925.1). Lineage (GTDB taxonomy): Bacteria > Actinomycetota > Actinomycetes > Mycobacteriales > Mycobacteriaceae > Mycobacterium > Mycobacterium algericum_A. The sequence goes on along the minus strand of NZ_QMEX01000014.1, from coordinate 43,056 downwards.
GTCGCCGTCGAGCGTCATCGTCAACAGTGCGTGCCAGTCCTGGCGTTCGATCTTGGTGACGCTACCGATGGTCACGTCGCCGACTCGGACCCGGGAATTTCGCTCGATGTTGTCCACGTCGGGCAGCTGCACCTGGATGGTGAACGCGCCGGCACCGTGGCCCGCCGTTCCCGGTAGCGGCAGCGAGTTGACGCCCCGCCACTCGCATCCGGACACCCCGAGCCCGGCGGCAAGTACCAGCACCCCGATGCTGGCCTTGCGCATGACGGTCATGAGCCGGCCCCCGGCGGCACCATCATGCCCGACAATCCGCTGGCCGGGTCGGTCGCCTGCACCTGCGCGGGTGCCGGCGGCGCTTCGGGTGCTGGTGCCGGTGCCTGTCCGGGCGGGGGAACGTAATCCGGCCGCAACCGGTCCTCACTGTAAGTGATCTCATTCGGCCTGGCCGTGGCACCGACAAATAGGTTCTCGCCCAGCGGCGGGAAGTTGAACTGGCGGTTCTTGATGATCGGGGCCAGATACTGCACGCACAGCTTCGCGGATTGTTCGGCCCCAAGTCGCGAAGCGGCCTGAATCGCGCCGCACAGGAAGGTGATCGGGTTGGCGAAGTTGTTCACCACCAGCGCACCGGTCAGTGCGCCCTGTGCCGGCTGGTAGATGTTCAGGAAGTTCTGGAATGCGTTCGGCGCGATGTGCAGCGTCTGCTTGAGCTCGTCCAGGCTATCGTTCAGTGCCGTTGTCACCGACGCCAACTTCTCCGACGTGGTCCCCAGCGTCTCCTTGTTGTCCGCCAGGAAGTTCTGGACGTCGCCGACCACAGCGTTGACGTCCGCAAGGGCGTTGCCGACCTCGTTCGGGTCGTTCGACAGCAGCCCGGTCACCGCGGCGAGGTTCTGGTTCAGCTGGCGCATCAGGTCTGTGCTGCTCTGCAGCGCTGACACCAGGATCGACAGATTCTTGACGGTGCTGACCAGATCGCCGCTGTGGTCGCCGAGTGCGGAGAACGCCTGTGACAGCTTGATGACGGTGTCACGGATGTTCGTACCCTGGCCACGCAGGTTATCGGCCGCGGTGTTGACGAACTCACCAAGCGTGCTGACGCCGCCCGGCTCAGTGGGTTGCAAAGTGTGGGTCAGCTTTTCGAGCTGATCACGGAAATCATCCCACTCGACGGGAACTGCGGTGCGTTCCTGCGGGATCACCGCGCCGTCGGCCATTGCCGGCCCGCCGGTATAGACCGGGGTCAACTGGATGGCTCGCGACGTCACCAGTGACGGCGACAAGATCACGGCATCGGCGTTGGCGGGCACCTTGTACGCCTCGTCGTACCAGAAAGTCACCTTCGCCCGCTGCGGTTGTGGCTCGATCCGGTCGATCTTGCCGACCGGCACCCCCAGGATGCGCACTTCGTCCCCCGGGTACATGCCGTTGGTGTTGGCGAAGTATGCGGTGACGTGGGTTTTGCGCGCGGTGTTCGACGTGCGCGCCACCCCGACGATCCCGGCGATCAGCAGGATCACCAGCGCCGTGGCCAAGCCGACGCGTGCGTTGCGTCTGTCCATCACTGACCGCCGCCGTTCTCGCCCGGAGCGGGGTCGCTGACGGACCCGCGGGGCGGCAAGTGGTCCTGCTGTTTGGGTGGTGCAGGCGCGGGTGGTCCGGGCGGCGGGCCGCCCGGCGGCGGCGCGGGCAGTGGCGGCCGGTACGGGTAGCGCGGATCGCCCGGTTTGCCGGTGATCGCGTCCGGCAGATTCAGGTTCGGCTCGCCGCCCTGACCGGTCCGCGGATAGGGCACCGGAAGTGCCGGGGTTCCGTCCTGGCCGATCTGGGGATCGGTGCGCTCAGAAGGCAACAGCGTGGCCGGGTCCAGGCCGAGGTCGGAGAACGCCGCGTCGACGAACGGTTGCACAAACTGACCGGGGAACAAGTTGACCACGTAAGCCTTGAAAAACGGTCCGGACGACACCGATTCGCCGAGGGACATCGCGTACGCGTTGAGCTTGGGCAGCGCCTGCTGCACCCTTTCCTTGCGGTTGTCCACGATCGCCAGTGCCCCGTTGAGTTTGTCCAGTGCCGGTTTCAGCGTGGTGTTGTTCTCGTCGATCAAGCCCTTGAGTTGCCGGGTGGCTGCCGAGATGTTGCCCGCGAGATGGTCCAGGGCACTGCTTTGGGCTTGCAACTGGACAAGCAGTGCGTTGGTGTCGGCGATCAGGCTGACGACCTGGTCACTACGTTGGGCGAGCACCCCGGTCGCCTTGCTGGCGTTGGTGAGCAGGTTGCGCAACTCCGCGTCGCGCTTGTCCAGCGTTTCGGCGAATCGGGCCGCACCCGCTACGGCGACCTTGACGGCGGGCGGGGTGTCCTTGAAGGTGTCCGACAGCGTCGACAGCGAGTCCGACAGCTGGTCGGTGTTCAGGCCACTGATGACGGTCGTCAAATCGCCGAGAGCATCCGGCAGCTGGTAGGCGGGCCTGGTGCGGTCGATGGGAATCGTGCCCGACTGTCGGCCGTCCCCGCGGGGAGACACCTCCAGGATCTTGGCACCCAGCAGGCTCTTGGTCTTGATGGCCGCCTCGGTCCGCTCGCCGAGACGAACATGTTTGTCCATATTGAACTTGATCAACACGCGTGGGCCGTCCAGTGAGACGCTTTCCACCTTCCCGACTTTGAAGCCCGAAACCTGCACGGCCGCACCAGGTATCAGCCCGCTCGCCTCGGTGAAGTATGCCGAGTACTTCTTGTTCTGATTGAGCACCGGAATTTTGTCGTAGCTCAAGGCGCCGGCGACGATAGCCAGGAAAAGGCCTGCGCCGATCGCGCCGATGATGAACGGATTGCGTTCTTCGAACGACTTCATCGCGGTGCGCACCTCCCCGTACTCTGCCCGGCGACCTTGACGTACACCGGCTGGCCGCCCTTGCCGTTCAACTTGAGAGCGATGTCGCAGAAGTAGAAGCTGAAGAAGTCGCCGTACATGCCCTGGCGCGACAACACCTGGTAGGTGTCCGGCAGCGTGTTCAGCAGGTTGTCGAGGTAATCGTGGTCTGCCACCAGCAGCGACGCTGTACGGTCGGCCTCGGGAACCACCTTCTGCAGCGGCGGGCGGGCCTGGACCAATAGGTCGGCGATCGATCCGGCGGCGGCGTTGGCGTAGGCAAGGGAGTTGCTGATCTCCTCCTTACGGCCGGCCAGCGTCGACACCAATTGGCTCAGCGAGTCGACGGCCTTGGCGAATTGCGTGTGCTGGTCCCCCAGGGAACCCAGCACGGTGTTGAGGTTGACGATGACCTGCCCGATCAGCTGATCACGGTCGGCCAGGGTGTTCGTCAGCGCCGCGGTCTGGGTCAAGAACGACCCGATCGTGTCTCCTTGGCCCTCAAAGGCTTTGATCAACTGTCCGGTCAGTGCGTTGACCTGGTCGGGATTCAGGGCGCGAAACAGCGGACGGAATCCGCCGATCAACGCGTCCAGGTCCAGAGCGGGTGAGGTGTTCGCCAGCGGGATGGTGTCACCGGGGCGCAGCTTCTTGGTTCCGCCGGCGCCTTCTTCCAGGGCCAGGTAGCGGCCGCCGATCAGGTCGTCGTATCGGATCACCGCCCGGCTGCCCTCGGTCAGTACCACGGACGGGTCCGCGTTGAGCTCGACCACCACGGTGGTGTCGGGTTTGAGGCTGATCTTTTTGACCTTGCCGACCTCGACGCCGGCAATCCGGACGAACTGACCGCTCTCCAGTCCGCTGATGTTGCTGAATTCCGCTTTGTACATCTTCTGGGCCTCGAACCGCAGCTGGCCGAAGACCGCGAACAGCGCGAACGTGAAGAACAGGCAGACGACGAAGAAGACGACAAGCCGCCGTACCGCCGCTCCCAGGTCGTCTTTCACGTCTTGTGCCTCCTCTCATCAGTTGCTGGTGTAACTTGCGGCTCGCTCACGGTGACGGCGCGGCCTGCTCGGGAAGTGGTGGCGTGGGCGTCGGTTGCTGCTGCATCGGCGCCGGGACGACGAACGGTTCCGACCCCGGAGGCGGGGGACCGGGTTCGCGCGGTGCTCCTGGTGGCGGTGCCGGCGGCAGGCCCGGATACAGCGGTGATCCGTCGGGCGCATACAGCGGCGCACCGTACGGTGGGGCGCCCGGGTAGGTCGGTTCCGGCCCCGGAGCGGGGCCGCCCGGATAACGCATGCTCGGCGGCTCAGGAATTCCGCGGGTGCTCGGGAAGAAGTCCACGTAACCGGGGAAGCCGATGCCCGGATTGGGCCGCACGTCCATTCCGGTACCCCAGCCGGTGTCGGTCACCAGATAACGTTGCGGCCAGTTATCGTCGACGATCGGCAGGGAGCCGCAACTCGGCTTGCCGCCCGGTCCTCCCTTTGCGCCGTTGACCGGCAGGTTGTCCGGGTAGCGGTACGCGTCGTCACCGAGCAGCACGGCGACGTCGAGAATCGCCGACTTGCCGTTGCCACCACCGAAGTCGTAGCCGCCGTTGTCCAGGAACCACTTTCCACCGACCAGCATGCAGGTCAGTTGCGGATCGTATTTCATCAGCAAGCGGGTGGTCGGCTCCAGAACATTGATCGCGTGGATCAGATTGTCCTTGTTCGGCCCGAGCAGGTCGATGCCGGCATTGGACAACCCGGTGACGTTGAGCAGCAACGAATCCAATGCTTTCGAATTGTCCGTGATGGTGGTGCTGGTGGTGCTCACCGCGTTGAGGACGGAGACGATGTCGTTCGCCGCGGCGCCGTAGGTGTCACTGAAACCTTTGAGCGACCGCCAGTCTCGCCGAAACGTCTCGGCGCGGGGGTTCAACGCCAGCAGTACCTGGTTGCCGTCGGTGATCGCGTCTCCGATCGCTGGGCCTTCCCCCCGCAGTCCCTCGGCGAGCGCGGCCAGTACGGCGTTGACTTTGGCGGGTTCGATCTTGTCCAGCACCTCGGTGAGAGTCTGGAACACGGTGTTGACCTCGGTGGACACGTTCTGCGATCTGATGACTTCGCCGGCGGACAACCGTTTCGGGCTGGGGTGCTCGGGGTAGATCAAATCGACGTACTTGGCTCCGAAGGCGGTCGTGGCGCGGATGCGGGCGTCGACGTTGGCCGGGATGTAGCGGATCTGACCGGGGAAGATCTCCAGCTTCAGGTTCACCTGCCCGGTGCCGCTTTGGATCGTGCCGACGCGGCCCACCTCCACGCCGCGCATCTTGACCTTGCCGCCGGATTCCATCACCAGGCCGGCCCGGTCGGATACCAGCGTGACCGGCACAAATTTTCTGAACGTCCCCGCGAACAGCGATAGCGTCACGGAGAGGAACAGACCAATGGCGGCGAAGAGGATCAGCGTCCACCACGCCGGATGCAAACCCCTGCCTCGTCGTGTCGATTCCACCTTGGCTACCCCGACAGATGGAAGTTGCCGGACTGACCATAAATGGCCAGCGAGACGAACAGGGTCACGAACACCGCAGCAATCAGTGATGTGCGTACGGCGCGTCCCACGGCTTCACCGACTCCAGCTGGGCCGCCGGCGGCGGTGAAGCCGTAATACGTATGCACCAGCATCACCACGATGGCCATCGAAACCGCCTGCAGGAACGACCAGATCAGGTCGGTGGGATTGAGGAACGTATTGAAGTAGTGGTCATAGACACCGGTCGACTGCCCGTATACCAACGTCGTGCCGACGCGTGTCGCCACGAACGCCATCAGTACCGCGACGCAGTACAGCGGAATGACAACGATCACTCCAGCAATGACTCGGGTGGAGGCCAGGTAGGCGATCGAGCGGATGCCCATGACTTCCAGCGCGTCGATCTCCTCGGCGATACGCATCGCGCCGAGTTGTGCGGTGGCGCCTGCACCGATCGTGGCGGCCAGCCCGATCCCGGCGACCAGTGGTGACACCAGGCGGACATTGAGGAACGCGGAGGTAAATCCGGCTAAGGCCTCGACGCCGACTTGCTGGAGCTGCGTGTAGGCCTCGACGGCGATCAGCGAGCCGGCGGACAGGGTCAGGAACCCGACGATGACGACAGTACCGCCGATCACGGCCAGCGCGCCGACACCCAGGCTCATCTGTGCGACCAGCCGCACCAACTCTGTCTTGTGATGTGCCACTGCGTCGCTGATGCCCTTGATGGTCTGGCCGTAGAACGCGGTTTGTCTGCCGATCCGATTCCAGCCCTCGGCCCAACCGCTGGCGACCCGCCGGATCCGCGGGTACAGCGCGCTGGGGGCGCCGACGTGGCTCACTGGGTCACCTTGACTGCCACCGCGGTAGCGAGGACGTTGATCAGGAACAACGCCATGAAGGTAAAGACGACCGTTTCGTTGACCGCGTTGCCGACCCCTGCCGGTCCGCCCTGGACATGCGTGCCCTTGTAGCAGGCGATGAGGCTGGCTGTCATACCGAAGATGGCGGCCTTGATCAAGCAGATGACGACGTCGGCGGTGCCGACTATCAACGTCAGTCCGGCGGCGAAGGCCCCCGGCGTCACGTGCTGGAAGAAGACCGCGAAAAAGAAGCCGCCCACGATGCCGACGATGGTCACCAGCGACGCCAGCAGCAGAGCTACCAGGGTGGCCGCCAGCACCCGCGGCACCACCAGCGCCTGGATGGGATTGATGCCGAGCACCCGTAGCGCGTCCAGCTCCTCGCGAATGGTCCGCGCGCCGAGGTCGGCGCACATCGCCGTAGCGCCGGCGCCCGCGACCACCAGGACCGTCACGATCGGCCCGGTCTGGGTCACCGTTCCCAGTGCCGCACCGGTTCCGGAGAAGTCCGCCGCACCGATTTCGACCAGCAACACGTTGAGGGTGAACGTCGTGAGCACGGTGAACGGGATCGACAGCAGAACCGTGGGTACCAGCGAAACCCGGGCCACGAACCACGTCTGGAGCAGGAACTCGCGCCACGCCCATGGTGGCCGGAAAATCTGGACCATGGTGTCCAGCGACATGGCGGCGAAACTGCCGACATCTCGCATAGGCCTCGCGATGCTATTCGACGAGATCAACGCATCACCTCCCATCGCTTCCAATAACCCGCATGGATGACCGCGCCCCTCCGTAATCCTCACAGCTGTCATCGACCCACAGACTTGTGATCCAACACACAAGACGGTTGACGATGAACGGTACACCATGGAATTCGAGCGGAGCAACAAATCGGGCCTCGCGGCGGCGTCGGGTCACTAAGTTCACCTAGTAGCAGGTGTTGACTTTGCTGTGGGCGGGTGCGACAGATCTGACTGGAACGTCTCACGCGCGTGGGCCCGGCATCTTCCGGCGTGGTGACATTGCCGGACTGCGCCTTCTGAAGGGCGTGGTCTTCGCGCTTTTTCGCACCTTACCGGTCGGTATCGGCCGGTCGACCGGATTTGGACGCGTTTCCTGCGGTGGGCGCAGGGCCGGTCTCCGGCTGCCGGGCCGTGATCGGGGCCGACCTCCTCGAGGTGGGCTGTGATAGTTTGCTGAAAATCGTCGCGGTCGAGCTCAGTGCGCGCGCTTACCCGAGGATCTCCTCCCCTTCGGCAACGATCTTGATAATGCGCCCGTGTCGTCCACTAATCTTTCATGAATGCCAATAATGCCGGCGCTTCGAATTATCTTGACGACGAATTTCGGTGTTATCGAATTTGAATCCCCCGGAGCGACGCCGCAAAGGCTTCACGTCTTGACGGCTGTCGAATGCGCTGTGACCCCCGCGGGGTTGGGCCAGTGGAGATCGGGTGGCGCCAAGAGGGGAGCGCGGCGGCCAATGCGTGGAACGGCCGCCCATCGTTGCACGCGAGTGCCACGCAGATGGCCGTACCTGGCCTCGCTCGGTGCTGCTACCACGGCATACCTGCCGTCGAATGGCTGCGGGGGCTGCCGATGGCGCCGCCCGTGATTTGTCGGCGCGGTGACTCCGCCGGTATGAGCCTGAACGCATCCCGACCATGAACCGTTGCCCGGCAGCGGTGTTCCGCGCGACCGATTGCACAGCCCGCGTGTGACTTGGCGGCCTCATTCGGCCGTCTGATATGCCGTCGGGTATTTGTCCGTCGACGTCCACTTCGCGATACTTTGGTTGTTCGATCATTACCCGATCCGCCGCGGAGCTTGGACAAGCTAACTATCTATTCATATATCGGATTACCGGCTTGGGGGTGGGAGAGAGGCGCGGGCGCATCCGGGCAGGCGAGTGCTTTGCCGACGCCTTCATCGACGCTTACTGCCCCGCGGGGCTGGTCACGGCATGGGCGGCAGGTGTACCCGCTGAGCGAGATCCCGCCGAGTGGCAATTGCAGACGTGTTGATGGCATCGGCCCCGAAACGGCGCTGTTGACTCTAGGATTCAGGAATGCTTCGACGTCTTGCGACGGCGGCACTGGCGACTGCGCTCCTCGGTATTGGCGTGCCGGCCACGGCCACCGCGGCTCCCGGCTCCGACGGGTCTGAGGAGGCATCGTGCGCCTTCACGCTGTCGCCGCCATACCGGGCGCAGGTTTCCGGGGTAGACGTGGTCACCGCAACGGTGACCGTGTTTCCCTGCACGGGATCAAGTGTCCCCGGCGTGGCGACGGCATGTGTACAGCTGCAAGGCTCCGATGCGGCTCCGGTCTGCGCGCAGCAGTATTCGAAGGTCGGGCCGGCGCAGCCGTATCTCACCCCTTATGTCCCCGGGACCTATGTGTCGACCGGCAAGGGCTGCACCAACCTGGTCGGGGCAACTTCTCCTGGAGCGCAATGCCAAGCCCTGGGGCCGTCCACGGCGGCATTGTAGGAAGTCTGGTCTTCCCATCAGTCCATGATGTCGCGAACTTTGGTTTTCTCGTAACCCTTGAGCAACGCTGCGCTGGCGATCTCCATGTGCCTGCGCCAATGTGCTTCGGCCTCGATGCCATTGCGAGCGAAGACAAGATCCACCAGCCGGTCATACGAACGAAGTAGCTTGGCGTACGCCGCCTTCGGCACGACATCCCGAACCGCAGCGGTGGTGTGTCGTTCCGATATCTCGTGCAACATGCCGGCGATCATGCCGAGGGTCGCGTTACCTGACAGCTCGACCATTCGCCGGTGCAGGCTCGCCGAAGCCTGTGCCAACTCGCCCGATTCCCTGGCGCTGGGGATCTCATCGACCAGCCGCTTGAGTTCATCGTGCGCATCTTTGCTGCCGGTTTCGGCAAGCAGTTTTGCGGCGACCGGTTCGATCGCGGCGCGGGCGGTCATCACGTCGGCGAGAGTGGTACCAGACAGTTCGAGCAGCAGGCCGGCCGGTCGTGCGACGATTTCCGGGCCCGGTACCCGCACCCGGGCGCCTGTTCGTGAGCCGCGTCGCACCTCCACCAGCCGTTCGGACTCCAGAACTCGCACCGCTTCTCGCAGGATCGGCCGGCTCACCTGAAAATGGGCCATGAGGTCGGCCTCGTAAGGCAGGAAGTCGCCGTCCTTGAGCTTGCCGTCGACGACCATCCTGCGTAACGTGCGCGCCACCAGTTCCGCTGTTTTCGGCGACCGAACGGCGCCCGACGCCGTGTTCGGTGTCATCATCGGCGCGAGCGATTCCTGACGGGACACGGCCACCTCCTGCTGAGCATCACTTCTACGACTGAGTAAACCATGTAGCAGGCGGATCGCCCGACGGGTCAGAGTAGATGAGGCGCGTGCGCGATAGCGGCGGCATCGTATTCGGCCCGCCTGCGCCGTCCGATCAGGAAACTCGGCGGCGCAATGAAAGCCGTGTCGGGCAACCGGCGGCGGCTCTGCAGCATCTCCCGCGCTTGCGCCGCGTCGCCGCAGATTGCCACGGCCCACAGCATCTCGTCGGTGACATGCTCGGCGATCCGCGCGGGGTCGCCATGGCGAAACGACGCTCGAATGGCTGCCACCTGGTCCTGCCAACCGTGCAACTCGACGAGCGAGTCATACGTGCGCACCGTGAGGTAAAACGCGATCTGCAGGCGTGCCTCCCGGATAGCGCGGTCAGGGTCGGCGTCGTCGATCGCGGTGATCAGCCAGCCCCAGCGCCGTAGGGCTTGTGGATCGCGCCCACTGGATTCGGCACCTCGGGCGGTTTCCGGGTCGACCACCTCGTCCCACCAGCGATCGGTGAACAATCCGTGGCCCAGTACGCCGTCGGCGCTGCGGCCCGCCGTGCGCAGCATGACCTTGTTGAACGCGCCGACAAGGATAGGCACATCGAGCCGGCCCAGGACCGGCGCTCGAATGTCTGCCTCGACGGTGTAGAAGTCGCCTCCGTAGCGGACGGTTTCGCCGTTCTCCGCGTGAAGATACGCCCTGATCACCTCGATCAATTCGGCCATGCGCGGGGCGGGGTGACTGGCGTCGACACCGAACCAGTCCCGATTCATCCGAGATGTCCCGGCGCCGAGGCCCAGAAACACCCGGCCCGGGGCGATCTTCGACAGGTGCCGGACCGCTGCCGCGTGAACGAACGGCGAGCGGGCGAAGGCGTAGGCGATACCCGGCCCGACCATCGCCGCGGAGGTCGCATTCGCCATCTCGGTGGTCGTCACATAGGCGCTCAGGTCGGCGAATTCACCGGCGCAGAAGGCACCGGCCTCGGCGGCTTCCGCCTCGACTGCCAGCTTCGTACCGGGCCATGGAAGTCCCCACTTCATCATCCGGCCTCACAATCGGTGTCGACACCCAGTTCGTTCACTTAGTAACATAGGTGAGTCTAGCTTGCCGGATGTGATGCCGATCAGTCTGTGGTTGGCAGAGTAGGGCACTACCGCCTGGGAAACCGCAGCGTCGAAAACTGGAAGTGGCTAAGCCGCGGTCCACGCCGCGATGAGTTCGTCGACCGTGGTGAGCTGACCCAGCATGGCCATCGTGTTGTCCAACACCTGTTCGCCATAGCTTGCCGGGGTGCCGCCCACGGCGTCCCGGGGAATAGCCAGGTGAAATCCCGCTTGGGTCATCTGGCCGGCGGTGTGGGGCAGCGCCAGATTCAGCGATACCCCGGTGAGGACGACGGTGCGCACGCCGAGGCCCTTCAGCACCGGCAACAATTCGGTATCCAGGGTGGGAAACAAGCCGTGGTGCCGCGGCAGGACCAGATCGCTCGGCGCCAGCAGTTCGGGAAGAACCTGGGTGGGTGCAGTGCCCGGCGCCCATCCGGCGGTGGCCTGGCTCAGCCCCCGCCATAGCCGGGCGGTGCCGGTGTGGTTGGCGCCCAGCGCTCCTTCGTAGGTGGCGTGAACCACCCGCACGCCGTGGGCGCGTGCGGCATGGAGCAAGCGCCGCAGATTGGGAACGAGGTCGCCGATGTCGGCGGACAGTGCGGGCAGTGCGGCTTCCGGGCCGAGGACACCGTTTTGGCATTCCACGCACACCACGGCGACAGCTTCAGGGTTGTCAGACGGCACCGCCATAGTCACGCAGCGTAGCATAATTTTTGACACGAATGACAAAACTGGCCCGGGAAACCCTTTAGTGCAGCGGCGAATTCGTTCCGACCCTGGCCGGAAGCCCTTAAGGTGAGGCGATGCAGATCCGCGAGTACGCCGAGTCCGACAAGCCCGCCGTCATCCTGCATCCATCGGGAGCGGTGATCGGTTTCGCGGAGCTGGAGGCCCGAGCCAACCGGTTGGCGCACTACCTCCGCGAGGCCGGGCTCCGCGAAGGCGATACCGTGGCCGCAATCCTGGAGAACAACGAGCACGTTCACCCGTTCATGTGGGCGGCGCGGCGAAGCGGCCTGTACTACGCGCTGATCAACACCCATCTGACCGCGGCCGAAGCCGCCTACATCATCGACAACAGCGGGGCTGCAGCTGTGATCGGATCGCGGGCCACCCGCAGTGTGTGCGAGAACCTCGCCGAGCACCTCCCCGGCGGCCTGCCGGAGCTGCTGCTGATCGCCGACGACGATCTCGACGGTTGGCGTCGCTACCCGGAATGCGTTGCCGACCAACCGACGACGCCGATGCCCGACGAACGCGAGGGCGATCTCCTGCAGTACTCGTCAGGGACGACCGGGCGGCCCAAGGGAATCCGCCGCCCGCTGCCACGTCTCTCCCCGGCGGAGGCGCCCAATATATTGATGCCGCTGATGGATGCCGTCGGGATCACCGGCGACGCCGTGTATCTGAGCCCTGCGCCGCTGTATCACACCGCGCCGTCCTTCTGGTCGATGACCGTGCAGGCGCTGGGCGCCACCACCGTCGTGATGGAGAGATTCGACCCCGAGCAGGCGCTGGAGTGCATCCAGCGCTACCGCGTCACGCACGGGCAGTTCGTCCCGGCGATGTTCGTGCGCATGCTGAAACTCCCGGAATCGGTGCGCAATTCCTATGATGTGTCCAGCCTGCAGCGGGTGGTGCACGCAGCGGCGCCGTGCCCGGTGGCGATCAAACGTCAGATGATCGACTGGTGGGGCCCGATCATCGACGAATACTACGCGGCCTCCGAAGCGGTCGGCGCCTCGTTCATCCGGGCCGAAGACTGGCTGGCTCGTCCCGGTTCGGTGGGGCGGCCATTGGTGGGTGTGCCGCACATTCTCGATGACGAGGGTGCCGAGTTGCCGTTCGGAGAAGTCGGCGAAATCTACTACGAGGGCGGTCATCCGTTCGAATATCTCAAGGACGAGGTGAAGACGGCGGCGTCACGCGATACCCACGGCTGGGTGACGGTGGGCGATGTCGGCTATCTCGATGAAGACGGTTATCTATTCTTGACCGACCGGCGCCACCACATGATCATTTCCGGCGGGGTCAACATCTATCCGCAGGAGGCCGAGGACCTGCTGGTCACCCACCCGAAGGTTCTCGATGCGGCGGTGTTCGGCATCCCCGACCTCGAGATGGGCCAAAGCGTCAAGGCTGTGGTGCAGACTGTCGACCCGGCCGAGGCCACCGAGCGGTTCGCCGACGAACTACTGGCGTGGTTGCGGGATCGCTTGGCGCACTACAAGTGTCCACGGTCGATCTCGTTTCAGCCGCAGCTGCCGCGCACCGATGCCGGCAAGCTGTACAAGCAGGAGCTGATCACGAGGTACTCCACTGATCAGCCATAGCGCAGTGGCAACGAGGCCAGGGCGTAGGTCTGCGCCGGGAAGATGATTTCAGGGACGTAGTCGTGCGCCAGCTCGAACTCGGGGACCTGCCGCAGCCATTCCTCGACGATCAGCGTCAGCTCCATGCGCGCCAGATGCGAACCCAGGCAGCGGTGTGGGCCGCCGCCGAACCCCCAGTGGCGGTGTACCTTTCCATCAAGGACGACATCATTGGTGGATATCGCGTCGCTGTCGTCGCGGTTGATCGCGCCCAGGCATAGCCGGATCTGCGATTCCGGGGGCAGCGTCACGCCGGCGACGGTGACGGTGTCGGTGGTCACCCGGGGCACGATCGGTGCCGGAGGCTCAAGTCGGACGATCTCCTCGACAAAAACCTTGATCTGTTCGGGGTCGTCACGCAGTGCGCTGCGCAACTCGGCGTTGCGCGCGAGTTCGAGCAGCGCGGATCCCATCGCGGAGGTGACAGTGTCCAGTCCGGCCAGCACGAACAGATAGCTCAGGCCGATCGCTTCGGCGTCATCGAGGGCGTCTTCGCCGGTGAGCACCTGCGACAAGATATCGTTTTGGGGGTTCTGCCGGCGTTCGTTGATGGCTTCGGTCAGGTAGGCGAACAACTCCAGCGCCGGGGTGAGGTCGGCGCCCTCGAGGGTGGGCCGGTCGGCCAGGGCGATGACGGCGTCTTTCCATCCGATCAGCCGATCACGGTCGGCCAGCGGAAGCCCGAACAGCGTCAGAAACACCTGTGACGGGTAGGGGATCGCGATGTCGGCCATCGCGTCACACTCACCCTTGCCGGCTACCTCGGTGATGATGTCGACAGCCTGTTGCTGCAGCGCCGGAAGGATTTCACTCAGCGTGTGCGGGCTGAAGAAGGGCTGCAGAATCCTGCGGAATCGGGTGTGTTCGGGTGGGTCAAACGCGAGGGGCACCAGCGGAAGCGGACTGCCGAGGACGTCGAACGCCTTCTTCGACGAGAACAGTTCGGGATTGCGCAGCGCGGCGAGAACGTCGTCGCGGCGCGTCAGGTAGTACCAGCCGTCCATGAACACCACGGGTCCGGCGTCGCGTACGACGTTCCATCCGACACCGCGGTCGGTGGCCATCGGCAAAGTGGCGTAGGTGAGTACGGGGGCGCCGTGGGTGTCGGACCGGCTGTCCTGCTGGGTGGTCATTGAATCTCGTCTCCCATCTTGGTTTGGCTCGGGCACCACTGGGCGGCGGTCAGAATGCCGACCGGTGCAGTCCGCCGTCGACCTCGATCCAGGCGCCGGTGAGATATCCGGCGGGTTCGGAACACAGGTAGGCGATCAGGGAGGCGATCTCGGACGGTTTGCCCATCCGGCCCGCCGGCACCCTGGCCTGAGTCAGCATGAATTCGCGCCGTTGTTCCTCGGTGCCGGCCCCGAAATTCTGCTCGAGGTAGGCGATCGCGTTGTCGGTTTCAATCCAGCCGGGCGCAACGGTGTTCACGGTGATGCCGTACCGAGCGTATTCGTCGGACACCGTCTTGAGCAGTCCGACCGTCGATGGCCGACTGGTGTTGGCGACCGCGTGATGGATGTTGCCCGCCGGTTCTTTCGCGGTGGCCGATCCGACGTGGACGAACCGGCCCCAACCCGCGTCCTGCATACCCGGCAGCACGGCCTGCAATAGAAAGATCTGGCTCATCGTGTGCAGCTCGAACGACTCGCGATAGATGTCGGCATCGGTGATGTCGGCGAAGTCGCCTGGCCGTTGATATTTGGCCTGACCCACGACGATCAGCGGTGGCCCGGACTCCGCGGCGATATGGCGGACGGCCTCGTCCAGTTCCGGCTGGCGGCTGACGTCAGCGCAGACTCCGATCGCGATGCCGCCCGCGGCGCGAATCGTATCCACCGCGGCGTCGACATCGGCCTTGGTTCGTGCCAGCACCGCCACCCGGCAGTCTTCAGCCGCCAGCAGTTTGGCGACCTCGAAGCCGATGCCTTTGCTGCCTCCGACGATCAGGGCCGATTTGCCGGCGATTCCGTAGTCCATTGTTACCGGCGGATGTCCATGCCGGCGTCGACCTTGAGCACGCTTCCGGTGAATGAGCGACCCAGGTCGGAGATCAGGAACAGAATCGCGTTGCTGACGTCCTTCGCCTCGATCATCGGATAGTCGGGCAACGCGGTCTGCATCGCATTGACCAGGTGCGGGTTCTCCTCGATCACCTTGAACAGCGCCGGGTTCTCGGTGATCATGGGCGTTGCGCAGTTGGTCGGGGCGACGGCGTTGACGCGAATGCGTTCGGGTGCAAGCAGGTTTGCGTAAGCCCGGACCAGTCCGGTGATGGCCAGCTTGGCCATCAGGTAGGCATCGTTGCCGCCGCTTCCGTCGGTGAGGTCCAGCAGCGCCGCCATGGAACTGGTCGCGATCAGGTTTCCGCCGGACCCTCGTTCTTTGAGGTGGGGGATGGCGACCTGGAAGGCGTTCCAGACACCGACCAGCATGATGTCGATGCCCAGCCGCAGCGCTTCGGAGGCGTCGCGCTCATCGGCGTTGGACAGGATGACACCGGCGTTGGCGATGACGGTGTCAATGTGGCCGAACTGCGCCACGCCGGCGTCGAACGCCTCCTGCAGGGCGGCCTTGTCTCGCACGTCTGCCGTGCGGAAAAGCATTTCCTGGCCGGTCTTTTCGACCAGGCGTGCGGTTTCCTGCAGCTCGTCGGCGGTGCCGAGCTTGTAGGGCACCACGTCGAGGTCTTCGCAGATGTCGACACCCACGATGTTCGCGCCTTCCTCGGCGCACATGACCGCGTGTGACCGGCCCTGGCCGCGCGCGGCTCCGGTGATGAAGACGACCCGGCCATCGAGTAAGGCCATGATGATCTGTTCCTCTCGTTCCCGCTGATTGGGGTGGACGGTCCCTGGCGCAGGCTGACCGAGTGCAGTCGGCCGGCACAGACCTATCGATGGATGCTACGCGAGCAGTTGTGAATCGTACAACTATTTCGCTAATTTTACTTACTGACTGGTCGACGATCGTGAAAGGAAGTCTCTGCATGCCCCATACCTCCGACGGCGGTCCGCGCCCACCCGATGGCGACTGGCTCGGCAGCCCGTATCTGAAGTTCGAACGCGACGGCGCGTTCGCGATTTGCACCCTGGATCGCCCGCAGGCACGCAACGCGATGACGCCGGCGATGTATTTCGGTATCCGGTACGCGATCAGCCGGACCAACGCCGACCCCGACCTTGCGGGCCTGCTCATCACCGGAACCGGCGACGTGTTTGCGCCCGGCGGCGATCTGGGACAGGGCGGCGAAGACAACTGGATGGACTTCGCGTCGACCCTGGGGATGGACGTCACCCCGTTCGACGTGCTGCGCAAATCGCCGAAACCGGTGGTGGCGGCGGTCAATGGGCTATGCCAGGGCGGCGGCCTGCAGATCACCCTGTGCAGTGACGTGTCCGTGGTCAGCGACCGCGCAACCTTCCGGGTGCCGGAGTTGTTCCGCGGCATCGCAGACACCTACTACAGCCAGATGCTGGCTCGTCTCATCGGACCGGTCCGGACCCGGGACCTGATGCTCACCGGTCGGACGCTGACCGCGCAGGAGGCCCTCGACTGGGGCATGGTGACGCGCGTGGTAGCGCACCAGGAGTTACACGACGTGTCGCGCGATCTGCTTGCCCAGATCTGCCGCACGGCGCCGGCAGCCAGGGGCCTGGTCAAGGCCAGCCTGGACAACTACATGGGGCTCTTCGACCGCATCGGCATGCAGACCAGCCTGGAGGGACCCGAGGCGATCGAAGGGTTTCGTGCGTTCAAGGAGAAGCGGTCGCCGACCTGGGTGCACCCGGACCTGCGGGTGGAAGGGCGCCTGTAGGGCCTATCGAAAGTCCGAGCCGCCGTCCACGTTGAGGTCGGCGCCGGTGGTGTAGGTGTTGTGGCGCGAACCGAGCACGGTGATCATCGGCGCGATCTCTTCGGGGAGGCCGGCGCGGCCCAGTTGGCCCAACGCGTCGCCGAACATCTCCTGCAGGACCGCGGCGACGTCGACCGGGTCGTCGGGATTCAGTCCTCGCGCTGTCATCTCGTCCGCGACGTAGTCGCGGACCTGTGCGGTCATAAAGCTGCCGGGCGAGACGGTGTTCACCAGGATGTTGTCTTTGGCCAGGGTCTGGGAGAGATTCTTGGTCAGGCTGGTCAACGCTGCCTTGCCGGCGGTGTAGGCGATGAGACGCGGGGACTGCCGCTGCACCGAATGCGCCGAAACATTAACGATCCTGGCCCATTCCGCCTTCCGCAGCAGGGGCAATGCAGCCCGGCACGTCCGCACGGCGCCCATCGCCATCAGATCAAACGCCAGCGTCCACGTGCTGTCGGCAAGTTCCTCGAACTCACCGACGATCGGGGCGGCGGGGCCGACGGTGTTGACCAACACGTTGAGCAGACCCCAGCGTGAATCCAGTTGCGTGAACGCCTCCTCGACGCTTTCCTGCCGGGACAGATCCGTCGAGATACCCACGGCGTCGGGGCTGCCGGCCGCCTGTAAGACCGCGACTGTCTCGTCGAGGGCCCGGGGGTCCCTTGCTAGGACGGCCACTCGGGCGCCGTTCTGCGCGTAGCACTGCGCGGTCGCCCGACCCATGCCGGCGGTGCCGCCGGTGACGACGACATGGGCATCCTGCAATCCGAGATCCATACCGTCTGCTCCTGTCAGTAAGCGCGGGTTCGCTTTTTACTTCGGAGTGAAGCGCTGCGCGCCGTCGAGGCGCATCACCTCACCATTGACGTAGCCATTGCTCAGTAGGAATACCGCGGCGTCGGCGAACTCGCCGGGTGCTCCGAGTCGGCGGGGAAACGGCACGTTGGCCGCGAACTTGGCGATCGCCTCGTCGCCGACGGACTC
Source organism: Mycolicibacter senuensis (assembly GCF_003284925.1). Taxonomy (GTDB): domain Bacteria; phylum Actinomycetota; class Actinomycetes; order Mycobacteriales; family Mycobacteriaceae; genus Mycobacterium; species Mycobacterium algericum_A. The sequence goes on along the minus strand of NZ_QMEX01000014.1, from coordinate 25,156 downwards.
CATGATCGGGGTCTTCATGGTCCCGGGCGCAATGGTGTTCACCCGGATGCCCGCCGAACTCAGATCGCGGGCTGCGGCGATAGTGAGCCCGATGACACCGGCCTTGGCGGCGGCGTAGGCGGTTTGTCCGATCTGGCCCTCGTAGCCGGCGATGGATGCGGTGAGCACCAGCGCTCCGCGCTCGCCGTCGTCGCCGGGGTCGGCCTTCGCCACCGCCGCCGCCACCAGGCGGGCCATGTTGTACGTCCCGTTCAGGTACAGATCAATCGTTTTGGTGAATCCGCCGAGATCTGCTGGGCTGCCGTCTCTTCCGACGATACGCTGCGCCACGCCGAAGCCGCCGTGCGCAACTACCGCATAGCGCAGTACGCCGAGCCTGTTGGCCTGCTCGACCGCGCCCAGTACGCTGTCCTCGCTGGTGACGTCGGTGCTCACGAAGGCGGCTCGGCTGCCCAGCTCGTCGGCCAGAGCCTTGCCCTTGTCTTCGGCCAGGTCGGCGATGACCACGCCGAGGCCTTCGGCGTACAGTCGCCGAACCGTCGCCTCACCCAGGCCTCCCGCTCCGCCGCTGACGATTGCCGATGCACCTTCGAATTTCGTTCCTGTCACGAATCCTCCTCTTGATCAATATTTCTCACGTTGTTTTATCGCCGATCAGCACGTCCCACGGATCCTGGGCCGCCAGAGTCGCCCGGCCCAGGAGCTGTGCGTAATGCCCGGTACTGCCGTAGTCGGCGACCCAGCTCTGTGCGCGCATGGTCGCCAGCCACAGTGGATGCTCTACGGTGACGCCGATCGCGCCGTGCAATTGGTGGGCAGCCGTGGTGACGGCGGCGGTGACCCGGCCGATCGTGACCTTTGCGGCAGTGACGGCGAAATCGGTTTGCGCCGAGGCGAAGCCGTGATCTGCTGCCGCAGCGACCGCCAGGGTGGCCGCCGCCCGGGCGCGCTCGATGTCACCGGCCATGGCCGCCAGCACGTGCTGTACGGCCTGAAACCTGCTGAGCGGACGGCCGAATTGGACCCGGTCTCGGGTGTGGTCCACCGACAGCGCGGCGGCCGCGTCCAAAGCGCCGATGGTCTGCGCACAGCGTGCCCAGGCGCCGCGCCGCACCAACTCGTCGGCAACGGCCCGGTCGACGCAGTGCAGCCGATCGACCGCGACATCGAACGTGATGCGATCACGCGGCTCGCCCGCGAGGTTGTGACCTTCGTAGGAGTCGACACCCATCTGCGGGTCATCGGCGTTGAGGGTGCCGACCCATACCTGGTCGCCGATGCGGCCGGCCAACAGCACCGCCGCGCACGCCCGCGTCCACGGCACATCGTGGGCCACGCCGCTGACCCGGCCGTCGGCGTGCCGGGCGTCGGCGATCGCGACGGTCAGCGGCCCGCTGGGGAGCTCGATGCCGACCCGCTGTCCCAGCCACGCGGCCAGGAGGTCCGTCTCGGCGATCGGCACGGCACCCGCGTAACGCGCCAGGCCGTAGAGCACCACCGCGGACTCGACCGGCCCGGCGTCCAGGTCCGGCGTACTGGTCAGCCGCGCCAGCCCGGTGTCCTCAAGGGTCCGCCACAGATCCGGGTCGAATCGTTCCGGCACACCGCGCTGACCCAGTCGCGTCTCGAAGGACCGTCGGCCGATGTCGTCGACCAGCGCACGCAACTCGGCGGTGTCGTCGTCGGAACGGTCCGAGTCGAAGATTCCACCCGAAAGAGCGCTCATCGCAACCCCATTCCACGAGCCACCACGCCGCGCAGCACCTCGTTGGTGCCGCCCCGCAAAGTGAACATGGGTTTGTGCAGAAACGCCGTAGCCAGCATGAGTTTGAGCGCGTCGTCGTGATTCGCGCCCTCGAGGAGGTCGGCGACCAGGCCGACCGATTCCTGCTCGAACCGGGTGCCGAGGTCTTTGACCAGGGCAGCCTGGTTCGCGGCGTCCTCGCCGTCGGCCAGTGTGCGGGCGACCGAAACCGACAACTGGCGTAGCGAGATCAACCGGGCCACCAGATCGCCGATCTCGGCGGCGGTGCGGTCGTCGGGAGCCGGACCGGATCCCAGCGCGCGGATAGCGGCGATGATCAGCGGGGCGGTGGACAGGATCCGCTCGGGCCCGCTGCGTTCGAACGACAATTCGGATGTCACTTGGTGCCAGCCGTTTCCGATTTCGCCGAGCACGTCGGCGTCGGGCACGAACACCTCGTCAAACGTGACCTCGTTGAAATGGTGCTCACCCGACATCAGCACGACCGGATCGATCCGGACGCCGTCGGCGTCGCAGGGCACCAGGAACTGGCTGAAACCGGCGTGGCGGTGTTCCGGGTCAGCCGGGCTGCTACGGGCCAGCACGACGACCTGGTGGGCATGGTGTGCACCGCTGGTCCATACCTTCGTCCCGCTGAGCAGCCAGCCGCCGTCGGTCTTGGTGGCCTTGGTCTGCACCGCCGCCAGGTCGGAGCCGGCCTCGTGCTCACTCATCCCGATCGACGAGTAGAACCGACCCGCGGCGATGCGCGGCAGCAACCGTTGACGCTGCTCCTCGCTGCCGTAGGTCAACAGCCCCGGCGCGACCTGTCGGTCGGCGATCCAGTGCGCGGCCACCGGCGCACCTTGCACCAGCAACTCCTCGGTCACCACGTAGCGGTGCAGGTGGCCCAGCCCGTGGCCGCCGTACGACCTCGGGATGGTCAAACCGACGAATCCGGCGTCGCCCAACCGGGCGCTGAATTCCGGATCCCAGCCGCCCAGCCATGAGTCGACGGCTGGTGTCCAGCCGAACTCGGCACGGTCAGCGCGCAGAAAGTCCCGGATCGACGCCCGCAGCTTGGCCAGTTCGGGTTCGTTCGCGCACAGTGCCTCGAAGGAAGGCATCAAGGTGGTCATCGTCAGTAGCGTCCTACACCGTCGGCAGCGGGGTCGACGCGAGATAGAAGTTTCCGGTCAGGTCTTCGTCGCGGGCCGCGAGCCGGTACTGCGCCAGGTCATCGATGCCCGCCTCATGCAGCACATCTTCGTCGGTATAGAAGTGGCCGCTGCAGCCGGCGGTGGGGCGGGTGACCAGGGCGTGCACCGCGTCGGCCATGATGCGCGGGTGTCGCGCCTGCGCCCGTACCGTGTCCTCGCCCATCGCAACCATCATCCCGGTGCTGGCCACGGTGGTGGCCGGCCACAACGAGTTGACGGCGATGGGGACCGAGGCGAACTCCGCGGCCCAGCCCAGTGTCAGCATGCTCTCGGCGTACTTGCCGACCGTGTGCCCGGTGTGGGCGCCGAGCCAGGAGGGCTCCAGGTTCAGCGGCGGCGACACATTCACGATGTGCGCGTTGGTGGACCGGCGCAGGTGTGGATAAGCCGCCTGCACGACGGCGAACGGGCCCTGCACGTTGATCTCCAGCAGCCGGGCGAAGTTCTTGGGAGGCAATTGCGGAGTGCGTCGCAGGTCCAGTGCGCCCGCGTTGTTGATCACGATGTCGATCCCACCGAACTCCTCGGCCGCGGCGGTCACCGCGCGCTGTACGGCGTCGGCGTCACGCACGTCGCACACCAGCGGCAGGGCACGACCGCCGGCCGCCCGCACGGCCTCGGCTGTCTCGGCCAGAGTTCCGGCGATCTTGGGATTCGGTATCTCCGTCTTGGCCAACAACGCCACGTTCGCACCGTCGGCCGCGGCGCGGACCGCGATCTCGCGGCCGATGCCGCGGCTGGCGCCGGTGACAACAACAACACGGTCCTTCAAGGTAGGAGCCACCGGGTTTCCTGCCAAAGCCGTCTCCCTCGCCGTCATCTTCTGATGCAAAATGCTGTAACTATATACCTTATTCACGGTACGCAAACCGGCGCGGGACCACCCCGCGAACCGAGACGATGCCAACTGCCGTCTCCGCAGACCACTGGATGAGGGTCCACCGCGGCCGCTCGATGACCAGCACCGATGAGGCAGCACAGGAACCTTCTGAAGCGGAAGTAATTCCCGCTTGTCAACCGCGAGGCCCTCATCTAGTGTAATCGTCCAACCAAATAACTGATTTACGTCACACCCCCGTGACCAGCGTGACGGCCACTACAGTGCGTCCCGGGGGCGTGCCAGCAGGAGGGGACGTTTCATGAGACCGTGGCTCCAGATCAGATCCGCCGTTGGATCGGGTCCGACACTGAAAGCGCCGCGTCAGGCGACCTACGCCTCCCCACTGATCGTCGGCGCCCGCGGGCCCATTGCCCAGGGCCAATGGGGTGGTACGACCGACGCCTCGCGAGAGCGGTCCGGCCACGCCGCGCAGTACGGAGATCTACCCTTTCCGCAAGGCTATTGATATGCGGGACAGCCTGCTGCCACTGATGCCGATCCCCACCGACCCGTCGGAGCGCACGCGATCCCATAAACATGCTGACGGTGATCGATGACCGCCAGCGTCGACAACGACCAACTGCAGGACGGGCTGGCTTCGGAGTCGAGCATGGTGGGCTCGAGAACGATGGGCCCGTTACGCCAAGGCTTTGTGGCTTACCCGCGCCGGGCTGCGCGCCACGTGGGCATGATTCCACGGCGTACCGCAGCCACGACCGGTCGTGGCCTGCAGCTGTTCGCGGACGTGTTGCGCTACATCGTCGCCGATGTCATTTCCCTGAGGCTCGCGGTCGGCGACGTCGTTGTACAGGCCTGGGCCTTGCTCAAAGTGACGGCGACACCCGCGCTGTTGATGGCCATCCCGATCGGCGCAATCGTCACGGTGGTGACGTCGGGGCTTGTCAATCAACTCGGGGCCACGTCGCTGCTCGGTGCTGCCGCCGGCGTCGGTGTCGTTCGGCAGGGAGCGCCGATGACCGCGGGGCTGTTGTTGGGGGGCGCGGCGGCTTCGGCCATCGCATCGGATTTTGGGGCACGCGCTATCCGTGAGGAACTCGACGCAATGCGGGTGATGGGTGTCGACCCGGTCCGGCAGTTGGTCGTGCCGCGTTTCCTCGCACTGCTGTTGATTGCCCCCATTCTCTGCATATTGATTGTGGTGTCGGGAACTGCATCCTCCTTTCTGATGGCAGTGGGAGCGTCCGACGTCGCACCTGGAAGTTTCTGGATGTCGTTCGGGACCTTCGCGAAGCTCGTGGACATATGGTTCGCAATCGGCAAGACGCTGGTCTTTGCGGCAATCGTGGGTATCGTTTCATCGCTCCGAGGAATGGAGGCGAAGGGCGGTCCGCGCGGTGTCGCGGATGCTGTTAATTCATCGGTGGTGGTCAATGTCGTGTGGATCGTCTTCGCCAACCTCGCCATAACACAGTTGCAGTCGATGTTTGCTCCACTGGAGGTGGCGTAGTGGCTGACGGTCGCCACGTAGCAGTACCGAGCACGTATTTCGGAACTCGATTGGCAACAGCGGCAGTGCGGCCGATCGGCGGACTGTTCCATAACATCGGCCACTGGGTAGTCTTCATCGCCAAGGTCGTCAGTGCCGTGCCGGTAGCGGTCGTCAAATATCGACGGCAAACATTGCAGCAGATGAACAGCCTCGCCTGGGGCAGGGGTTCGCTCATCGTGGATGGCGGGGCGGTAAGCGTACTGCTGCTCCTGGGTATCGCGGTCGGCGCCTCATTGGCAGTTGAGGCGTTTTCCGTCTTGAATATTATTGGCTTCGGCGGATTGTCGGGGATTGTTGGCGGAATCGGAGGGGTTCGAGAGATCGGGCCCATAGTGGCCGCTGTTGCGTTCGCCGGGCAAGCGGGGTGTCGGATGACAGCCGAGATCGGTGCGATGCGCATTTCCGAAGAGATTGATGCTTTGGAAGCGTTGGGGCTCCGGCCGATACCTTTTGTGGTCGGCACTCGCCTGGTCGGCGCGATGACGTGTGTGGTACCGGGGTTTTTGGTGGCGCTAATAGCTAATTTCGTCGTGATGGACGCCGTTATCCGGGTCTTCCACAACCAACCGGGCGGCACATATAATCACTACTTTGTCGAATTCTTGACACCCAGGGATCTCACGTACTCCGTGCTGAAGATAGCCGTCTACTGTGCAGCAGTGACTGTCATCCATTGCTATTACGGATACTTTGCTTCGGGTGGTCCGGTTGGTGTAGGCCAAGCATCGGGTCGCGCTGTGCGGACCAGCCTGATCACCATCATCGTCCTGGACTTGATAATGACCGTGGCACTGTGGGGCCTTCACCCAGTGTTCGTATTCAAAGGTTAGGTGAGCGGGCATGTTACTGCACGGCTCGGAGGAAGCTGAGAAGCGGACGCTGACCACCGTCGGCGCAGCACTCGTGCTCTGCGTCGCCGTCGTCGCCGGCCTGCTGACGGTGTTCAAACCCTTCGGAGGTCGATCGCCTGACGAAATTTCTGTCAGCATCCAGACGCCGTACATCGGTCCGGGGGTCGCCAAGGGTACGGAACTGGTTCTGCACGGGGTAAAGGTCGGGGCCGTCACGGCCGTTGCCAATTTACCCGGAGGTGGTGTTCGCCTGGATGCTGATTTGCAGAAAACGCCAATAGCGGGATTAACCGACGCGATGGATATAGATTTCCGGCCCATCAACTATTTCGGCGTGACAGGTATCAATCTCATCGCACGTGAGGGCGGGAGCCCACTCCACGATGGGATCCACCTGCAGATCGCGCCGAAGGGCAACTTTGCGCTTCAAGCGTTGCTGTCTCGGCTCGGAAGACTTGCCACCGGTACGTTGACCACGCGGCTGATCCAGGTGGTCGACAAAGCCACCCGGTACACCGATGCGTTGAATCCGCTGATCGAGACCATGATCATCTCGGCAAATGCGCTTGCCGACACGCAAACGGTGAGTACCGCGCAACTTTTGAGAAATACGACGGGAGTGAGCGTAGCGTTCCCATCGTTTACCGATGCGCTGATCGATGCCAGCTCCGCGGTAACGCACGGCCATAACAAATTAGGTAGGGGCGTATGGAACGCCACCGTGCACGAGTACTCAGATATTATCGAGCCATTCATGAGTTTTGTAGCGGATAACCTTTTTGGGGCTATCGGCAAACTGGAGTACTCGCATACGGAGGATCTGTTGCCCGTGGTGGACAGTATCACCGCACTGACGGATGTGGTGCCGCCGTTGATCAGGCCGGCGGGTATTTCCGAGATGCTCGTGGAGTTGCGTTCCCGGATTGAGAAAATGTACGAGGGGAGTCCCGAGCAGCGAGCTATCCAGGTTCGTATTGTCCTTGACAGTCTTCCAGGTATAGCGGCGCCGTTCGCAGCCGTGGGTGCGCCATGATGAAGGCTAGAGCTGCATTCTGGCGGCTGGCGATCAGCGGGGCCGTCGCTATCGTCATGTTTATTTTGGTTGCGAATATTATTAGGCAGCCTGTAGCGGGGGATACGCGATCGTATAGTGCCGACTTCACTGATGCATCTGGGTTGCATCTGGACGCCGACGTGCGGGTCCGAGGGGTTCGAGTCGGGAAGGTCCACTCGGTTGCGCTCGAGCGAAAACGCGGTCAAAGTATCGCCGTGGTCGGGTTTACCCTCGACAAACGATATGGCGTGGTCGGCGGAACTCGGCTTGCTATCAAATACCAGGCTCTCACCGGCTTGCGGTATCTGGATATCGTGGATCCGACGGAGACTTATTCAAACGCCGAGCTCGTCACCCATGTGACCACCGCGATGACGCAACCGTCTTTCGATGTCACCACACTGTTCAACGGGCTACAACCGGTGATCGCCACCCTCAGTCCTGAGGAGCTGAACAGTTTTACCACGAATGCGGCGACCTATCTGGCCGGTGATGGCGGCGGACTGGCGCCGATGCTGGAGAGCATCCGCAAGCTCACCCGGTTCGTATCGGACCGCGAGCATGTCATTGCGACGTTGATGCACAATTTGAAGGATATTTCAGACACCATGGGGGGACATGGGAAAGATCTGACCCAGATAATGGACTGGCTTAATGAGGGGCCCGTAGATGGCATTCTGACACAAGCGCTGGACGAGTTCCGGAAAGCCGATCTCTACGGCGCATTCACCGGGCAGGTCGCGCAATTGCTGACGAATATCGGGTTCCCACCCGTGGCGGATAGTGGTTCTTATTTCACCTACGGTCCAGATGCCTTCCCGTCGAATGGCATCGACATGGACGAGGCACTGGATGTTGCCTTCACGCACCTCGAGGACTTTATGGATGCCATCAAACTGGTTCCAGTCATGTGGGAAAACATCCCACCGCCGCCGGAGGCCGGTGCGCCCCTGCCCTGCTCGCGGGGCCGGGCTCAGTTGCCGGAGCAAATGGACGTACTCCTCAATGGACGAAGAGTGGTGCTGTGCAACCGATGAAAGTGTTACGTAACCCGACTGCGTGGGGTGCCGGTGCTCTTGTCCTTGTGACCATTGTGGCGCTCGTGACGGCCATGGTCTATGTCAACCCGCCCGGGGAGAAGATCGTCACCTTCTACACAGACGACGCGGCGGCGGTCCGTCCGGGAGACCCGGTACGCATCGCCGGGATCAACGTCGGCAAGGTGAAGGATCTCGCACTGGAAGCGAATCAGGTGCGGGTTCGGGCCGGGGTCGACGGCAGTGCATTCGTCGGTGACCAGTCGCAGGTGCAAGTCCGCATGCTCACCGTGGTCGGGGGCTATTACGTGAACATCGTGTCACTGGGCGACATCGCTTTGAACGCCAAGGCCATTCCCATGGAGCGCGTGACGATGCCATACAGTTTGATACGGACCCTGACCGACGCGACGAAGATCACCGACAACGTTGATCCGAAGCCCGTGAAGGAATCGCTCGACGAGGTGCAGCAGGGGCTTGCCGGCACCAACGTGGAATCAGTCGCCGCGGTCATCGATGCGGGCAACGCGATTATGTCGACGATCGAACGGCAACGCGGGCAAGTAAGTGCCATCCTGGACCTGTCCGATGAATATGTCCGTGATCTAAACAATTATCGTGAGAAACTCCAAGACATCGTCCGCAGGATATCAATTATAGAACAGACGATTACGCTCTACAGCCAGGGTCTGGCTGCGGCGCTCCAGGGCATGGGTCAGGTCTTGGAGAGTCTGACGCCGATCTTTATTTTCTATCAGAACCACCGCGACAAGGCCCTCGTGAGGCTGCGTGATTGGATCGAGAAAGCGACGATGTGGGTGGAGCGCGAGGGCGTGATCGTACGGGCCATTCGCTTGGGGCGCAGAAAGATCGAACGGATTCTGGACGCACAGCAGGCGGCGCCGGAGTTACTGGCCACTGACCTGTGTATGCCGATACCGGGGAGTGGGTGCTAATGGCCGGTTCAGGTATGCGTCACTTTTGCCGCGTCGCCGCGATCGCGCTCACAGGCGCGATGGTGATGACTGCCGGGGCTGCCTGCGGCCGGCCGCAGGAAAGACGGTCGACTGAGGGATATTGCGCGATCATGCCCGACAGCGTCGGGCTATACGTCGGCAATCCGGTCACGCGGATGGGATACCCGATCGGAAAAATCACGAGCATCAATCCCCGCCCAACCGAAGTGCGTGTGGAGTTCAGTGTTACCGAGCGGCGTCCGTTGCCGGCCGATGTCAAGGCCGTCACCAGGTCGACATCGATCCTTGCTGACCGGTCATTGGAGCTTGTCGGCAACGCTGATTCGGGTCCGAACCTGGGCACCGGTGAGTGTATCCCGCTTACGCGTTCATGGACCCCGAAGAGCCTGTCCGAAGTGATCGGCTCGGCGACCACGTTCGTCAATGGGATCAACCCCGACGGGTCGACGAATGTGGCCGATGTCGTGCGCCAGGTCGATCGGGCGGTGCACAACAACGGGGCCGGCGTGAATCAGCTGCTGACAACGTCATCGGCGGTGGTCGATAGCCCGGATCAAGCGATCAGCGACATCGGATCGATTATCACCAACCTCGCTCAACTGACTTCAGCACTGACCGATGTCAGAGGGCCGCTGAAGGAGGTTTTGCTCAACGCGGAGCAGAACATGTCGGACGTCGCCGTGACGTTGGATGGTGGCCACCACATGGTCGGAGGGTTTATCGGATTGCTCAAAGCCGCGATCGACGTGGAACAAAACCTCGGTGAGGAGATTCAGTTCATGCTCGACGCGACGTCGGTTTCGGTGCGAAAGCTGAGTGCACACGCGCCGTGGTTGGCGAACCTCATGAATCCGGTGCCATGGTGGATTAACACGATAGCCAATCACTACAATAACCGTGAATTTCACATCACGTATCGTCCGCCGCTGTACCGCATCCGCACGCCTAATGGGCTTGCGCAGTGCGGGATCATGAATGCTGCAATGCCCGGCAGCTGTGCCGATGTGGCAGGGCAACCGTACGCGGTTGACGTTGCGCTGCTGCAGTACGTGCTAAGTGAGGCGAACCGATGAAGCCCCGGATGTGGTGGTTGGCCGGAGTAGTCGCCGGTGTTCTTGCCGTTTCGTCGTGCACTTCGATTAATGTCACCGCGCTGCCTCAGCCGGGTAATAGCTATCGCGGTGGATATGACATCGTCATCGAATTCGACAATGCGCTCAACTTGCCGGAGCGCGCGAAGGTGGTGATGGACGGCACCACGGTCGGCGTCGTCACGGAGGTGGCACTTTCCAGCCGCGCCGCCGACGTCACGTCGAGGATTGCCCCCGCCGTCGCTGTGCCGTCGAACATCCGAGCGGTGCTGCAGCAAGACACGGTTTTGGGCGATATTTACGTCGCCCTCGATCGACCGCGAGACCAGGCGGCAGGGCCCGTGTTGCGCTCGGGCGATCGTGTCCCGTTGGCGCAGACCTCGTCTCCGCCACAACTGGAGGACACGATCGCGAACATGGCGAACTTCGTGTCGAGCGGATCCATCCAGCGCATACAGAACACGATCATCCATATCAACAGACTCCAGCCGCCGGGGGGAGAGGCGGCGATCCGCAAAATGGCTTCCCAAGTGGCGGCCGACCTCGGTGACCTGTCGGACAATATGAACCTGGTCGATCAATGGCTCGACGGCGTGTCCGGAACGGTCGGCGTTATGCACCGCAGGATCATGATATTCCAAGATATGTTCTCAGAGTCGGGGATGACAGCCTTCAAGCGGTTCATGGAGATCTTTTCATATGTTGGCACGCTCCTTCCGGCCACGGGCAGTATCTACAGTGGCGGTTTCTGGCTGATGCCGTTACTGCACTCACTCACCGAAACAGCGGGCGCTATGCAGCAATCCAAATGGTCATTCGAGGAGGAGTGGCCTGCATGGCGGAGGGTATTTACCGACTTCTTCCTCCCGCAAGATAAATATCCGGCGATCAATATTACGTCGATAGTCGGGCCTGACGGTCGGGAACTGTCTGGCAATGTGCAGGAAGTACTACGGATCCTGGGTGCGACACCATGAGGGGGCGCGATTTCCTGTCGTTCGTTGTGTTCGGTCTGATGATTGCCTTTGCGGTGGGCTACATCGGCGCGCTCGGGGTCCGGGTTAGGCCGCCTTCTGACCGTACCAATTTGTCCATGACCGTGGCAGACATCAATGGTCTCGTCGTCGATTCCAATATCCTGCTGCGTGGCGTGCCGGTCGGCAAAGTCAGCAAAATTGCGTCATCTGTCGACGGTGCCACTGTCGACTTTTACGTTGATGGCCGTTTCCGCATTCCCGCCGATACCGAAGTGCGGCTCGAAAACCTGTCTGCACTCGGCGAAACGTACATCGGCCTGGTTCCGAGGCGTGAGGATGGCCCGATGTTGCGCGACGGCCAGCACATAGCAACGGAATCGGTGATACAACCAGCGTCGATAACGGAGCTGGCAGTAAGCGTCGGGCGGGTACTCAGCCAGGCGGACCCCGATGCGGTCGAACGCATACTCGTTGAGGGTGACGCCGCACTGCCTGATCCGAACTCGGTCCTACCCAACCTGACTCACGCCAGCGAGCTGTTGAGAAACACCGCCGCGGATATGCACGGTCACGGGCGAGTGCTGCTGAGCAACTTTCAGACGCTGTTACAGAACGCCGGGTGGGTCGGGCCGACGCTGGCTAACACGGTACCCGGAATCCGGGGTAGCGCCTTAGGTGCTCAAAGGATCATGCAAGAATTTTCGGTGGGCGGCCTAGAATTACGTCCAGAGGGTATGGTCACAATGGGTGATCTGTTGCGCCGGATTCAGAAGTTATTGGATGATAATGGCGGTGACCTCAAAGTGATCGGCGAAGCGATTCGGCCAAAAATGAAGGGTATTGCCGGTGCGTTGTTGACGTTCGACCCGAGTCAGATCCTAGCCAACATCGTGGGCGCACTACCCGAGGACGGCGCGATTACATTGCACGTGACCATCCCGGAGAATTGACAAGGCAAGTATGTCTGCGCGTCACCGAGAATTGAGGAAGTTACATGATGGTTGATACCGAACCGGACGCCCCCGAACCCGATGCGGCCGAGATCGATCCATCTGGTTTGAAGCCGGCGGACGAAACACCCATTGAAGTTCCGTCGGCGACCGAAGACGAGACGCAGGGCACACGGTCGCGACGACTGCAGCTCTCGGTTTCGCTTCGCAGCCTGACGGTTGCCCTGGTGATTGCCGCCCTTGTCGTCGGCGTCGGTGTCTTGGCCTCGCTATACGTAGGAGCGCAACGCAAGCTCGATGAGCAGGGCCGGCAATCCGAAAACAAGACGCACGCCGAAAGCGTTGCTCTGACTTATGCGGTAGAAGCGGCGGCGATGAATTACCGAGACCTCGATACTTGGAAAGTCAAGCTTGTTGCAGGCACGAGTCCCGAACTCAGCGAGAAGCTGACGAAAGCTGCCACGTCGATGGAACAGATATTGGTGCCCCTCCGTTGGGAGTCCACGGCGCGTCCGCTCGCGGCGAAGGTTCGTGCCGTGACTGGCGGAATCTATATTGTCGACTCTTTTGTCAGCGTTCTTACCAAGACTGCGCAGGCGCCGGAACCACTGCAGTCGACGGCGACGTATAGCGTCACGATCGACAGCGATCGGGATTGGCAAATAACCGAGGTAGGCGGGGTCGGCGACGCGTTAGAACCAAAATAGGCTCGCTCCGGGAAGGGGAATGATAATGGTGACGCGAAAAGGCATTGGCCGCTGGATCGTCGCCTTGATGTGCGCCCTGCTGCCGTTATCCGGTACAGCTGTCGTGACCGGACCTTCTAGTCGGGCGGATCCGTCCGATTATGACCGGCCTCCGGAGCCATTACCGATGGTCACTCCGACGCCTTCGGGCTGGGCGCCGAAATTTCCTTTCCCTTATGACGAAACGAGGGGAAGTGTTACCGATGCGGACATCAACGCCGAACGGGAGATGTGCCAGTGGTTCAATACCCAATATGACGAATTGATGCGCCAGATCGACCGGCTTCAATTCCACCGGATCACGCCGAACGGGCCCGGGGTGATCTCGGGCGCGGGTTCCGACTGGGACTATAGCATCGGCGACCTTCAACAGCAGGCCGACATAGTTACCGCAAATATTGACCAATCCGTGGACTTCCTGGCCCCGCGCGCCCAAGCGCTTACGCAGTCCACAGACCATGCCGGCGACATCTACTTCCCGCTCTATCAAGGTAAGGAGTTCTACTTACTGTGGCAGCACCTATCCAACGTCAGCGCTGGGATCAAAAGCCATCAACCCGACTGGTTCACCGGCCCATCGGTGAAACGAGTATTACGTTGGGGCACTAGAATCAAGCGTTCGCACGTATGCCAGTAGAACGCGATCCGGTAACTGATCCGAGACGGCGGGCGTGCGATTCGTCTCGATCTACGGCGGCCTCGAGGGAATCTGTTGCCGGCGCCGAACGCGTCCGCTCAGCAGAGGAGGATCAAAGAATGCGGGACCGTATCGGCAGTCGTCGGTGGCTGGCAGCCGCTGCGGCGGCGGTTGGATTGGTATTCAGTGCCGCGGTTCCTGGACGCGCTGACCCGCCTGGCGATGCGGCAGCCGACCCATTCCCAGACGTATCGCACATAACGGCGTGGTACGACGAAATCGAGCCAGACCGGTTCGTCGTTGCTGGCCGTCCGGGTATCTGGTTCTTGACGCCCTCGGGGCTCAACTGCGGCATTTGGGATAAGGGAAGCTTCGGCTGCGCCGGCGATATTCCGGGTGCGCCCTCGGGCGCGGATCACATCGCCTGGTTCAACGGGAATCGGTCGGTGCACTACGGCTGGACCGCGGGCATTCAGTTCCCCGCCGGACAGGCCATTGAGACCCTGCCGCCGCGCAGTTACGTTACCTACAATTCAACGATGTGCGCGATCAAGCCGGACAGCAGTGCATATTGCGGACGTGGTGAATTCAAGTTCTTGATGACGCAGACAGGGACTTGGTTCAAAGGCTACGACGAGACTGCCACGCGGGTCTGCCTAAGTTACGGGTCGTGTTGATGGGAGAGTTCAGGTGCTAAGACAATCACTTGCTCCACTTGACGTCCGGAGGGCGGCGTGGCGCCGGAAAGCGTGTATCCGACCGATAGTGACGATTGCGCTGGTTTTTTCGGGCGGTATGGTGCTGGCACCATCGGCTTTTGCGGATGCAGCGGGCGTGAAAGCCGTGATGGCGTCCGCGCGCAGCGGAACTTCATGCGGGCCGTTGACCGAGAACCCGATAGTCGCGCAAGCAGCGGAGATCATCAATAAGTCGACCGATGACTATGTTGAACATATCGCAAAACACGTCCCGATCACTGACCCACTTCCTGGGCTAAAGGATCTCGGTTACAGCGGGGATAAAGCGGTGGTGCTTCAAGGTGCTCGCCCCAACGAAGCTGACGCGATAAAGGGGATGTTACTGGAGGGACACGCCGCAATCCCGGACTGTTCCTACACAGATTTCGGTGTAGACGTGCGACGAAACGAAACGACTGGGTATAGCTTGGTCGCGGTGGTATTGGCGGGGACGGAGTGACTATGTCGGCGACGGCCGGACCGTTCAGCCTGCAGGCCGAGGGTGTCACTTGCAGGAAGTGCCGATGATTCGTATCCAGCTCATAATGCTAGCTCTGATTACCGGCGTTTCCGCCGTGACGCTGGCCCCGCCGGTGCACGCCGCGGATAGCGTCACGTACGAGGTCCTTTCAAGCGAGGTCACCTCGGCAGATATCGAGTACTTCGACTTCTCTGCGCGAAAAGTAGTGCGGGATGCGCCGCTTCCCTGGCGGACCACCGTGACGGTAGTCGACGCTCACGCGCCCTCCACGGATGGCGCTGAGGTTCGCGCCGATTGGCGCCCGCGTGTCTGTGATGGACGAGCCTGGTGCCCAGAGGCCAGGCCTAATAATTGGGTGACGGTACGGATCCTCCTTCGCGGGAAGGTCATCTGCGAAAGCACCCTTGATGTGGGCAATGCGGCGTGCTACGGCAGCACACCGTACAAATCCTGACCCCGGCTCATGGTGTGCACTCGGTTGGCGGCTCCCGACCCGCTAGGAGCTACTGATCGGCCTGTACCGGCGCGATGATCGGTACGACGAACTCCTCGAGCATGGCCAACTCGTCGGCGTCGTCGCAGCCTGTGAAGATCAACAGCGAGGTCATGACCCGAACCAGCCAGCGCGCACGCCGTGTGACAGTGCTGGGCTCGTCAGGTCCCAGCGTGAACAAAAACGCCGCGGTCAGTGCCTGGATGACGTCGGACTGCTCGGCGATTGCGCCACCGATCGGAATCCCCGTGCGGGTGAACCACGACGCCAGGGCGGGGCTTTGGCGCACCAACCGCAGCGCCGTGGTGACGCCGGCGATCAGCCGTTCACGCGGGTCGTCCAACCCGGTGATCTGTTCGACCACCTGGTGGTACAGCCGGGAGGATTCGCGGTTCATGTATACCGCGCGCAACGTTTCTCGGTTCTCGAAGTACCGGTACACCGTCGCGCGGGAGCAGCCTGCCGCCTTGGCGATCTCATGCATACCGACGCTTTCGGGCGGGTGGGTCGAGAACAGACTTCTGGCGGCATCGAGTATTCGGTCGGCCCCGATCTCGCCGCGGTGCTCCAGCGGCCAGACGTCGGATGGCTCGACCGGCGATCCGGTCCGCTGCCCACGGACCTCTCGCCGTTGCAAGGGATGCGTTCTTCCAGCCGTGGTCATATGCCGTCAGACATCCTTTCGGTCAGCTTAAGGGTCGCTGGCCAAGTGCCACGAACGTAACATCGACAACCCCTGCCCGCAAGACAATAACGACAACAGTTGTTCAATATGACTATTGAACGTTTGCGCGCGAAGCCATGGGCGCCGGCAAGGCGGTCGATCCGCGAGGCTCCACCAAGTCGTCAGCGGTCCCCGGCGGGTGCGCCGGCACGGCTCGCAACATGTCCCCCGAATGGTATAACTATATATCGTATTAGTCGTTCCCCGTCTGGTTGCCGGGCACTGAAACGAGGCAGGTATGAGTCACGTCATCTCGATAGGCAGCTACCTGCCGCCGTGGATCAACGGTTCCCGCCGGGTCAAAGGCCCCGACGAGGACGCACTGACCATGGCGGTGGCGGCGGGCCGCGCCGCCGATCCCGGCGCCTCGGCCCGCCGTGTCGTCATGGTGTCGCGCAACTTCCCGCTGCTCGAGGGTGGCAACGCGGCGGTGCTGCTGGCCGGCTTGTCGTTGGCCGCGGACATCTCGGTGACCGAGGTGCTCGGCGGTGCGCCCGCGGTGCTCGACCAGGCGACCAGTGCCGAGCCGGGCACGCTAGTGATCGCCGCCGACGACAACGACGCCTCCGCGGGTGCAGCTGCGCTGCTGACCGGCGATTCTGGCGCGACCTTGACCCCGGCGGCGCGACAGACCCGCAGCCTGCCCTTGCTGGCGCGTGCCGACGACGGAACACGGCACGCCTACGGCGATCCCCGCCTGCAGCGAGAGGTCGGGGTACGTTCGACCCTGGCGCGGCTTGGCCTGACCGGCACGCCCACTGTGGCCGCCGTCAGCGGAATCAAGTCCGCCCAATTGGGTCGCGACTTCGACACGTCCGCTGCGGTCGAGGACGCAAGTGTGTCGGGTGCCGCGGTGATCCGGCTGCTGGCCGATGCGATCGACAAAGGCGCACCCGGTCTGGTGCTCGCGATCGAGCAGTCCACGATCAGTGTGGCCGAACTGACGCTCACGAAAGTTCCGCCGCGGATCGTGCGCGACGAGGAGCCGCCGCGGGAATTGCCCAAGACGCGGGTCTCCGAAGGCGTCGGTATTCCGATCTCGCTGGCCGCATACGCACGCGCGTTTGAACCGAAATTACGTTGGGAAGCAGCGGTGTTCGACGAGCGTCCCGGTGTCGACACCGCACCGCAGTTCCCGCCTCGGCTCCGTGTCGACGACGGGGGTGCGTTGGCCCGGGATTACCGCATGGTGCCGCTGCCCCGCACCGGCACCGTCTATACCCACACGACGATCCGGATTCCGGTACCTGACCTGCCCAGCCCGTACTCGCTGGCAGTTGTCCAGCTCGACGACAGCCCGGTGCGCGTGTTGCTCAAAGTGACCGGTGTACCCGCCGGTGAGGCGACCATCGGGCAGCCTGGCTCGGTGGTGCTGCGCAAGATCGCCACCCGGGCCGGCATTCCCGATTACGGCTATGCCTTCTGGCCGGGCCGCACCTTCCAAGGAGAACAGTCATGAGGAACGTGGCCATCGTCGGCGCTGGGATGACCCCGTTCGCCGAGCATTTCGACCTCGGCATCAAAGACCTGGTGCCGATGGCATACTCCGAAGCCGTCGCGCACGTCGACAAGGGCATGGACAAGTCGGAGATCGAGGCTGCCTGGTTCGGCGAGCTGTCCACCACCGACGGCTTCCCGTCGGGCATCTTGGCCGACACCCTCGATCTCACCGACATTCCGGTCACACGTATCGAAAACGCTTGTGCCACCGGTAATGACGCCATTCGGAACGGCACGCTGGCGATTGCGTCGGGCCTCTACGACGTGGTGCTGGTCGTTGGCGCCGACAAGGTGCGTGAGACCGCATCGAACACGACATTTTGGGACTGGGCTGCGATGACCCGCGACAACGCTTGGGATTACCCGCTGGGCTTGGTCGCGCCGGCAAACTTCGCGCTGCACGTCATCCGCTATCTGCACGAGTCGCCGGCGACCAAGGAGCACATGGCGATGGTCGCGGTCAAGAACCATTTCCACGCGCTGAAGAATCCGAAAGCCCAGCTGCGTTACGAGATTACCGTTGAACAAGCACTGGCGGCGCCGATGATCGTCGAGCCCTTCGGGCTTTATGACTGCACCCCGCAAAGTGACGGTGCGGCAGCGGTCATCCTGGCCGCCGAAGAAGTCGTCGACCGCTACACCGATCGGCCGGTGTGGGTGCGCGGTGTGGGAATCGGCATGGACCGAGTGATGCACCAGCACAAGAGCGATATGACGACATTCCCGCCGACGGTGCGGGCCGCGAAGGCCGCGATGAAGATGGCCGGGCTGACACCGGGGGACGTCGACGTCGCCGAGGTGCACGACTGCTTCACCGGTGTTGAGCTGATCAGCTACGAGGATCTCGGTTTCGCCGATCGCTTCGAGGCCTACAAACTTGTCGAGGGACGCGAGCACTATGTTGGCGGCTCGATCCCGATCAACCCGAGCGGCGGGTTGAAGGCCAAGGGTCACCCTCCGGGCGCCACCGGGGTGGCGCAGTGCTATGAACTGTTCAACCAATTGCGAGGCGAGGCCGAAAATCAGGTTGACGGGGCACGAGTCGCCTTGGCACACAACATCGGTGGTCCGACTGCGGTCTCGGCGATCACCATCCTTTCCACCGAGAAGAACTGACAGGAGCGCCATGACCACCTCAGAAGTCGCCACGTTGCCCGGTTACGAAGAGTTCGCCCCGTGGCTGCTGGTGGAGAAGCGTGGAGGAGTCCACGTGGTGAGCATCAACCGCCCAGAGGCGTTGAACGCGGTCAACGAAGAGGTGCACCACGCGTTTGCCACCATCTGGCGGGTGCTGGCCACCGACGACGATGTCCGCGCTGTGGTGACGACCGGTGTCGGTAAGGCGTTCTCGGCCGGCGGCGACATGGTGATGTTCGGCCGTCTGATCGACGATCCGGTGGCTCGCCAGTTTCAGATCTCCGAAGCGCGCACCGTGTTCCTCGAGGTGATCAACTTCCCCAAGCCGCTGGTGTCTGCGGTCAACGGTCCGGCCGTCGGACTGGGCTGCTCTATCGCGCTGCTGAGCGACTTTCTGGTGATGGGGGAGAGCAGCTATCTGGCTGACCCGCACGTGGCGGTCGGCCTGGTCGCCGGCGACGGCGGGGCGGCGATGCTGCCGCTGCTGATCGGGATGATGAAGGCGAAAGAGTATGTGTTGCTGGGCGACAAGATCACCCCGTCGATCGCCGAGAAACTGAATCTGGTCACCAAGATCGCCGACGACGACGCGGTGCTCGACGAGGCGCTGGTGCTGGGTGAGCGGCTGGCCGCGCTGCCGTCGCAGGCCTTGCGGGCCAGCAAGGTCGCGCTGAACATGCACCTGTCTCGCGCTGCTCTCGGCGTGCTCGAGTACGCGCTCGCAGAGGAGTTCACCTCGTTCACGACGCCGGAGTTCCACGAGCGAGTGGCCGCCTTCCGGTCCCGGTCGGGTCAGAAGTAGCGCCCGGCGCGCCGGTTTCCGGTGGTGTGCCGCCGCCGGATAGCCCGGGAAAGTGCGCTGCGCGCTTCAGTCGGTTCGTCACAACTACGAAGTGAGGCATTGATGTCGGATGTGGTGCTGGTCGACGTCGCCGACGGCGTCGCCGACGTCCGGTTGAACCGCCCAGAGGTCATGAACGCGTTCAATGACGAGCTCTTTGAGGCGCTGATCGAAGCAGGCCAGTCGCTGCGATCCAGACCGGACCTCCGGGCTGTGGTGCTTTCTGGTGAAGGCCGGGGTTTCTGCGCGGGTCTGGACCGAACGAGCTTCGCCGGACAGAAGTCCGGTGGCTCGCTCATCCCAGCCGACGCTGACGGAGATCCCCAGCGCTGGGGCGACCTGGGCGTCGAAGGACTGTTGTTGGGGCGCGGCCAGAAGGCCGTCTGGGTCTGGCGGCTGATCGAGGTCCCGGTGATCGCCGCTGTGCACGGCGCCGCGATCGGTGCCGGTCTGCAGCTGGCGCTGGGCGCCGACATCCGCTACGCCACCGGTGATGCCAAGCTGGCTGCGGGTGAAATCAACTGGGGGCTCGTTCCGGATATGGGTGGAACCCAGTTGTTGCCGGCGCTGATCGGTCTCGACCACGCCCGAGATCTGATCTACTCCGGGCGCACCGTACGCGGAGATGAAGCAGCCCGGCTAGGACTGGTTACCGCAGTGTTCGATGATCCACTTACCGCTGCAACGGATTTTGCCCGCAACGTCGCGGCCCGCAACCCCCAGGCGATCCGGAATGCGAAAGCCTTGACGGCAGCGGCGGTGCCGGTGGCATCGGCGAACCTGCGGGCTGAGCGCCGCGCCATGTGGGAGACGATCGGAACTCCGAATCAGCTGGAGGCCGTGCAGGCCAACATCGAGAGACGCGAGCCTCGTTTCGTGGACTGAAGCGGGATGCGCGGAGCGCTGCGATGCCACGCCCCCTACACCTGCCGGGCGACCTGTCTGCGTGGCTTCAACCGTCGGTGATCTGCAGCAGCCGCCGGACCTCGCCGACACCGGCGATCGCCTCGTCGGGATGTGCAGCGATCGGGATCAGATTGAATTCGCGGCAGCCGGCGGACAGGTAGGGGCGTAGGGCGTTCGCGACGTCCTCGGGTGTCCCATAGGGCGTGTACTTTTCGAACTTCGCAAACGCTATTCGGTACAGCGACTCCATGGCGTCTGCCACCAGTAGACGGGCCCGTGCCGCGGAGTTGGCGACGCCGCACCAGACCTGCAACCCGTGACGCCATGCCACACCGTCCCGGCCGGCATCGCGCGCATGCCCCTCCACGATCCTGATGGACTCCTTCCAGCGCTGCGGCGTGGTCCACAGCGCCAGGTAGCCTTCCGACATCACCCCGGCGCGACGCAGGGCCGCGGCGGAGCGACCACCGACGGTCACCGGAACCGGGGCTGCCGGGGTGGGCGTCATCCGCACGGCATCGAGTTCGTAGAACCCGCCAGCGCGGTCGACAACCCGGCCGGCGAGCAAGTCGCGGACGATGCCCAGGGATTCGTCCATGCGCCGACCCCGCGTCGAAGGATCGACGCCGCACATCGCGACTTCGGCCGGATCCTCACCGCCGATGCCTACTCCGAACACGAATCGGCCGCCGCTCAGCAGGGCTAACGACAGCACCTGACGGGCGACCGGAACGGGGTGGCGCAGCGGAAGCAGGTAAACCGCTGTCTGGACCTCCAGATCGCAGAGTGCCGCCAATGCCGTTGCCTGGACGAGTCCGTCGAAGCCGCGCCCACCGTGGAACGCGATATGGTCGCCCACGCACACCCGGTCAATTCCGGCGGCCTCCACGTCGGCCACGCTTCGCCGCAAAGCTGTTGCACCGCCGACGAATAACTCGTGGGGCACTCGGATGCCCACGGTCACCTCCGGCTGCACCGCACTCCTCCGTCGCTGAACTCACATGATTAACGTATTATTAATTGAGCTGATTCTATCGCAGGGAGCGAGGCCGATGTCCAAGCCTGAGCAGACGCAGGAGACGCCGGAGGCGCGCTGGAAGCGCCAGGCCCAGCATTACGAGTCGGGAGTCCCCTTCAACCGGCAGTGCGGTGTTCGTGTCCTGCGCTGGGATGACGAGCAAGTCGTGATGACGCTTGCGCACGCCGAGTGGTTGTGCCACAGCGGCAACGGGTTCCATGGGGGCGTCGTGGCGTCGCTGGCAGATACCTGCGGCACGGCCGCATCACTGGCGGCCAGCGGCGCGCAGGGGTTCATCGCCACAGTGTCGATGAACATCAACTATCTCTCGGCGGCCACCAGTGACCTCACCGCTACCGGCGTCTGTATCAAACCCGGCCGGCGGATTCAGGTTTCCCAGGTCCACGTCCGCGATGCCACCGACCGCCTTGTCGCCGAGGCGATCATCACCAACGCGAAGCCGCTCTGAGCTCGCCGGACGCCGCCGTTTCCTACGGGCGGCGACTCGCCGATATCGCCGCGCAGAGCCCGGACGCGACGGCGATGATCTTTGTCACCGGCGCGGGGGCAGAGCATCGCGTCACCTGGGCGCAACTCGACCATCGCAGCAACCGTGTGGCGCGCGGCCTGACCGGCCTAGGCATCAGCCACGGCGACATTGTGGTGATCGGACTACCGAATTCGATAGAGCACGTTGTCATCGCGTTCGGTGCGTGGAAAGCCGGCGCATGCGTCCTGCCGCTGCGCTCGGATCTGCCTGAGTGGGAGCGCGGCCGTGTCCTCGACGTCACACGTCCCGCAGTCGTGGTGGCCTCGTGGCCGGACAGAGAAGGTCAGCGGGTGATCGCCGCCCGCACTCTCGAAGACCCGGCCATATCAACCGAGCCGGTGCCGGACAGGACGCCGGATCCGGCACGGGCCATCGCCACCTCAGGATCGACCGGAGTGCCAAAAGTGATCTGCATCAAGGGATCCGGCACGTTCTCGCTTGCAGGCACCGAATATGACTCCGCGCGCGAGATGGGCCATCGTGCCGGTCAGATCCAGTTGGTGCCCGCGCCGCTCTACCACACCAACGGCGCGCTGATCACGTTCACCGCACTGCTGCAGCGTCAGGTAGTGATCCTGCTGGAACACTTCGTCGCCGAACTGGTGCTCAGCCTGATCGAACGGTACCGCGTGAACACATTGACCGCGACCACGATCATGCTTCAACGAATGGCTCGTTGCGCCGATGTGCACCGCCGCGATCTCAATTCGGTTGAATCGCTGCTACACGGCGGTGCCCCCCTACCGGACTGGCTGGCCCGATTCTGGATCGACCGCCTGGGTGCCGGCCGGTTCTATGTCGCCTACGGATCCTCGGAGAATGCCGGATCCTGCTTAGCGACCGGGGAAGAGCTGCTGGCCCGACCCGGCACTGTCGGCCGCCCGGTTAACTCCGAACTACGGATTCTCGATGACGCCGGCGGCCAGGTCGCGCCCGGCGTGGTGGGAACCATTCATTTCCGGCGGCCCGGCCAAACCGAGCCGGTATTCCGCTATCTCGGCGACACCCGGCCCGCCACCACGGCGGATCTGTTCACCTCGGTCGGCGACATGGGATGGGTCGATGACGACGGCTATCTCTACCTCGCCGACCGTCGCGTCGACCTGATCATCTCCGGTGGCGTCAACGTCTATCCCGCTGAGGTCGAGGCCGCTTTGACCGAACACCCCGCGGTGGCCGACGCCGTGGTGGTCGGGCTGCCCGACCCCGAGTGGGGCAAGCGGGTCCACGCGGTCATCGAACTCAGTGATCCCGCTGCGGCGCCCAGCGCCGCCGAACTTCGGTCCTATTGCCGCGAGCGCCTGGCTGCCCACAAGGTGCCCAAGACCATCGAATTCGTCGTCGCCCTTCCCCGCACCGCGGCCGGCAAGATCCGCCGCGGCGACATGGCGCGCCAGCGCAATGGCTTTAATAGCTAAATGAATGAACTCTTGATATCGTCAAAACCATGGCGACACAGGTGCCGGTGGCGGAGAATCTGTTTACGTGGCCCGCGGAAGAGCCCCGACTGATCGCATCCGAACAAGACGGCGTGCTGTCCTTCCCGGCCCGCCCCGGAGAGAGCACGCGTCTGCTGAGCCGGCGAGGAACGTTGTGGGCCTTCACAACGCAGCAATTTCGTCCGCCCGCCCCGCCCTACGACGGTGACGACACGATGGAAACGTTTGTGCCCTACGCGCTGGGGTATGTCGAGCTGCCCGGAGAACTGCTGGTGCAAGGCCGGTTCACCGAGCCGGACCCGGCCAAACTGCGTATCGGCATGGAGATGGAATTGGTGGTAATGCCCTACACGACCCGCCCGGACGGCACCGAAATCTTGACTTACGCTTTTGCGCCCGTGGGTGAAGCGAATGAGGCGCGCCAGTGAGCGCGAAGAATGACGTGGCGATCGTCGGTGTCGGCCTGCACCCGTTCGGGCGCCACGGCGACAAACTGGCGCTACAGATGGGCGTCGAGGCGGCCCGGGCCGCGCTCGCCGACGCCGGCACGGAGTGGGCCAAGGTGCAGACGGCGTTCGTGGGCAGCTACGAGGTCTCTAACCCGGATGCGATCGTCGGATGGCTGGGGCTGACCGGGATCCCGGTCCGCGCTGTGTTCAACGGGTGCGCCACCGGCGGGACTTCGCTGCAGATGGCTGCCGCGGCGATCCGCAATGGAGAGGCCGACGTCGCGATGGCGATCGGCATGGACAAGCATCCGCGCGGGGCGTTCGCCGCGGACCCGGCCGTGGTCGGCCAACCCGCGTGGTACGGGCAGACCGGATTGTTTCTCACGACGCATTTCTTTGGCACTAAGATCAACCGCTACATGGGATTACACGGCATCTCCGCGGACAGTCTCGCCCGGATCGCCGCCAAGAACCTGCACAACGGCTCCATCACACCGCACGCGTGGCGGCGTAAACCCGTTCCGGCTGAGGTCATCCGGGACAGTGAGGTCGTCAACTACCCGCTGACGCGCTACATGTACTGCAATCCCTGCGAGGGTGCCGCCGCGGTGGTGTTGTGCCGCGGCGATCTGGCCCGCTCGTTCACTTCCACGCCGGTCTATGTCCGGGCCTCGGAGCTACGCACCCGTCGGCACGGCGCCTTCGAGGTGCAGAGTCCGTCTCTGCCGTTACAGACCGCGCCGAGTCCGACGGTCGATGCGTCGAGGGCCGCCTACGCGGCAGCAGGGATCGGACCCGAGGAGGTTCAGGTCGCCCAGTTGCAGGACACCGACGCCGGCTCCGAGTTGATTCATATGGCTGAGAACGGCTTCTGTGGCGACGGCGAACAGGAACAATGGATCGCTGACGGACGCACCGACATCGGTGGCGCGCTGCCGGTGAACACCGACGGCGGCCTCATCGCCAACGGTGAGCCCATCGGCGCGTCCGGATTGCGCCAGATTTACGAGACGGTGCTGCAGTTGCAGGGCCGAGCCGGCGATCGGCAGGTTCCGGGGCGGCCCCGCGTCGGTTACACCCATCTGTATGGGGCACCGGGAGCATCGGCGGTGAGCATTCTGTCGCGGTGAAGCCCGCACTAGCGGGAGCCCGTCGAGCGAGGTACGCGCTCTTTGCAGCGAAATGCCCGTGTGGGCATTGGTGACGA
>NZ_QMEX01000149.1 GCF_003284925.1 Mycolicibacter senuensis | reverse complement strand
TGCCGCCGGCCAGCAGCGTCGCGGTCAGTGCACCCCGGGCCGCCGCCGGAAGCCGGCCCGATCCGGTCAACAACAACAGCGAATCCGCATCGGCGCCGGCGGCGACGTGAGCCACGGCCACCTCGATCAGCAGGCTGGTCTTGCCGGTCCCCGGGCCGCCCCGCACCTGCAGCACTCCCCGGCGCAGCGGATCCAACGCCGCGGCGACCTCGCCGGCATACGGCTCCCAGTGCTGCGTCATGACGCCATGACACCACTACCCTCTGACAATCCCGGTGAGGGCTGGCACCATCGACGGGTGAATTCCGATCATCGGCTGCACGTGCACCGCTACGGTCCGGACGGCCCGATACAGCTGTTGGCCGTGCACGGCTTGACCGGCCATGGGGCCCGCTGGCGGCACGTCGCCGGGTATCTGCCTGAAACCACGGTCGCCGCACCAGATCTCATCGGCCACGGACACTCGTCGTGGGCGGCCCCGTGGACTATCGACGCCAACGTGGCGGCGCTGACCGGGTTGCTCGAGGGCGGCGCCGGCGGCCCCGTCGTAGTCGTCGGGCACTCCTTCGGCGGAGCGATAGCGCTGCATCTGGCCGCGGCGCGCCCCGACCTGGTCCATTCGGTGGTGCTGCTCGACCCGGCGATCGGCCTGGACGGCCACTGGATGGCCGAGATCGCCGCGGCGATGCTGGCGTCCCCGGACTATCCCGACGCCGCGGAGGCCCGCGCCGAGAAGGCCAACGGGGGGTGGTCGGACGTGGATCCGGCGCTGCTCGACGCCGAACTCGCCGAGCACCTGGTGGCACTGCCCGGCGGGCGGTGCGGCTGGCGGATCAGCGTGCCGGCGATGATGTCGTACTGGAGCGAGTTGGCCCGCCCCCTCGTGCTGCCACGATCGACGCCGACGACGCTGCTGCGCGCCACCCGCACCTCACCACCGTATGTGGGCACGCGCCTCATCGAGGCCCTGCAGACGCGACTCTGCACCAACTTCCAACTCGTGGACCTTGATTGCAACCACATGGTGGATCAGGCGCGGCCCGCCGAGGTGGCAGCCGTCATCCACGACCGGTTGGCCCGGAACTAGGAGGTCCACGGTGGCGACGGTGACCGACGAGCAGGTCGAGCGGGTACGCGCACTGATCCTCGGTATCCCGGCCGGCCGGGTCGCCACCTACGGCGACATCGCCTCCGCGGCAGGGCTTTCCAGCCCTCGCATCGTCGGCTGGATCCTGCGGGTCGACGGCGCCGACCTGCCGTGGCATCGGGTGATCAGGGCGTCCGGACGGCCGGCAACCCAGCTGCGCACCCGACAACTCGAACTGCTTCGCGCCGAAGGGGTGACTGCGGTCGACGGACGAGTGGATCTGCGCGCCGCGCGTCACCGATTCTGACGGCACCTGCGGTGTCAGAGCGCCAAGCGCACCAGTGCCGCGGTGCGGGCCAGCCCCGGGAATGCCTCGGCCGTCGAACGCGGGTGCAGCGCATGTACGGCGAGTCGGAAAATCAACGCGCGCAACAGCATCTGCGGCCACTCGGGCAGCGAATCCCAGCGTTCGATCAGCCCGTCATCGGCGTCACCCCACGACAGGGCGTCTACCACCACCACTCCGGCGGCCCAGGACGGCGGCCGCCAGTACGGCGTGATGTCGGTGATGCCGGGCGCCGCGGCGCCGGAGAACAGCACCGTGCCGTACAGGTCGCCGTGCACCAACTGACTGGAACCCTTGGTGGGCTTGCGCAGCGTGGCGAGCTGATTGATCAGGTCGATGGACCGCTGCCCGTCCACCGAACCCGGGGCCAACCGGGCGCCGGTCTGCAGTGAGGCGAACGGCTTCTCCTCCCACGCGGCCCGATCGGCGGCGATGAACACGTCGACGTCGGCCCACGGCGCCACCGGCGCCTGGGTGAGGAAGCGGGGTCGTTCCAACTTGGCGGTGGCCTCGTGCAACCGAACCCCCGCCGAGACCACTTCGTCGTGACGGGGTTCGGGAGTGCCCGCCACGAAAGTGTCGGCTCGCCACCCCGACACCACATAGCGTCCGTCGGTGGAGCGCACCGGCCGGGCCAGTCGGATGCCGTCGGCGAACAGCGTTTCGCGCACCTTTGCCGACCAGGCGGCCCTGGCATGGTCGGCGACCATCGACACCACCACTTCCCCGCACTTCCAGCCGTCCTCCCACCCGGCGTCCAGCGGAGTGGGCTCCATGCCGCGAAGGCCGAAAGTCGCCAGCACATGCTCAGGCGGCGGCTCGACAGTCACGCGACAACTCTATGTCGTCAGCGTCCGCGCGTCGGGGAGCCTCGCCGGGGTCATGCGGCGGTCCCAGCTTCGGCTCTCCTCCCTCGAGCCTCGCTGAACCGCCGGTGTTGATGCGGCGGTCCCAGCTTCGGCTCTCCTCCCTCGAGCCTCGCTGAACCGCCGGGGTCATGCGGCGGTCCCAGCTTCGGGGGTCAGTACATCACCATGTCGGGCTGCATCGCCTTGGCCCACGCCACAATTCCACCCTGCAGATGGACCGCGTTGGCGAAACCGGCCTTCTTCAGGGTGGCCAGGGCCGCCGCCGAGCGCACGCCGGTCTTGCAGTACAGCACCGGAATCCGGTCCTGCGGCAGCGTCGCCAGCCCCTCGCCGGTGTTGAGCATCGACTGCGGCACCAGCCGGGCGCCCTCGATGTGGTTGATCTCCCACTCCGCCGGCTCCCGCACGTCGATCAGCTCCAGTTGCTGCCCGGAGTCCAGCAGCTCACGCAGCTCGGCCGGGGTGATGGTGGACCCGGCGGCCGCCTCGGCCGCATCCGCGGAGACCACCCCGCAGAACGCCTCGTAGTCGATCAACTCGGTGATCTTGGGCGTGGACGGATCCTTGCGGACCCGAATGGTGCGGTAGCTCATCTGCAGTGCGTCATAGATCAGCAGCCGACCCAGCAACGACTCGCCGATGCCGGTGATCAACTTGATCGCCTCGGTGCCCATCACCGACCCGACCGACGCACACAGCACCCCCAGCACGCCCCCCTCGGCGCAGGACGGCACCATTCCCGGCGGCGGAGGCTCGGGGTACAGGTCGCGGTAATTGAGTCCCCGGCCGTCCGGTGCGTCCTCCCAGAACACCGAGACCTGGCCCTCGAAGCGGAAGATCGAGCCCCACACGTACGGCCGGTGCGCCAGTGCCGCGGCATCGTTGACCAGATAGCGGGTGGCGAAGTTGTCGGTGCCGTCCAAGATCAGGTCGTACTGCTCGAACAGCTGCACGGCGTTCGACGCGTCCAGCCGGAATTGGTGCAACCGCACGTCGACCAGCGGGTTGATCGCGTTGATCGAGTCGCGGGCGCTCTCGGCCTTGGCGCGGCCGACGTCGGCGACCCCGTGGATGACCTGGCGCTGCAGGTTGGATTCGTCGACGACGTCGAAGTCGATGATCCCGATGGTTCCGACACCGGCGGCCGCCAGATACAGCAGCGTCGGTGCGCCCAGCCCTCCGGCACCGATCACCAGCACCCGCGCGTTCTTGAGCCGTTTCTGTCCCTGCACACCGACGTCCGGGATGATCAGGTGTCGGCTGTAGCGCTCCACCTCATCGCGCGTCAGCTCGCCGGCAGGCTCCACCAGCGGCGGCAGTGATCTCGACACCGCACAATCTCCTCGAAGTCGTCTTCGTCATCCATCACAGCAGCTGGTGGCGGCAACGACAAACCCACCACGAAGCTTCCCGGGTCCGGCAGCCGGTTCACTCGATCGGTTCAGGCGATGGGGGCCGGCCACGGGTTGAACCTGCAGGTCTTCCCGTCGGGCTTGACCCAGTCCGGGTCGAACTTCGCCGCGTCGTCATTCGAGGTGCCGAACGTCTGCTGCATCATCACCGGCGCCAGGCCGTCCTGCCGCTCGCACGGCTCGTGATGCTGATAGCCCAGGGCGTGACCGACCTCGTGGTTGATCAGGTACTGCCGGTAGGAGCCGATGTCGCCCTGGAACGGCACCGCGCCGCGAACCCAGCGGGCCTCGTTGATGAACACCCGCGGTTCCGACCGCGCACCGTAGGACGGGTTGTAGCACGACGCTTCCAGCGGAATCTCGTACCCGCAGCCTTCCCGAACGGTCAGCGGCGAGGTCAGCGAGATCCGGAAGTCGGGTTCGACGCCGCTGGTCGCGTCGACCCGCACGAACCCGATCTGCGGGTTGTGCGTCCACCCCTTGGGGTTGCGCAACGTCTGGTCGACCATCCGGGCGAACGCCTCGTCGCCGCCGAAGGCGGTCGTGTCGATGCCGTTCTCCACCTCGATGGTGTAGGCGAACACCTTCTGGGTGCCCCGGCCGAATACCGGCTGGGTGCCCGGAACGACATGCCAGGTCATGGCGCCGGCCTCGGTGAACGGGCCACCGTCGGGCAACACCCCGGTCGGCAGGTTGACGTCGAATTCGGTGAGCCCCCGCGGCGGCGCGCCGATGATCGAGGTGCCGGCAGATCCGATCGTCGGCGGGCCCTGCACCGGCTCATCGAAGTCCTGGGCGCGTACCCCGGTGCCGGTCACGGTCTGATAGACCACCACCACGGTGAGCACCATCAGGACCGGCAGTGCGTAGGCACGCCAGCCGTAGGTGGACACGAAACTGCCCAGCCAGGTCTGTTTGCGCCACTGCCGATGGACGTCGCGGTCAGACCGCAGCCGGCCGGTGCCGGCGGCGAGTGGATCGCGCTGCGCGCGCAGGGGTTCGCGGAAACGATCCCGAAGTACCGGGGCTCGACCGCCGCCGCGTTGCCCCGGGTCGTAGGTCACCGTTCCAGAATGACACAACCACTGCGAGCTGGGACTCTTCGCCGCGCCATGTCGGCGGGCCGCGAACCGTGCCGCAACGGGCCGGCGCCGGGTTGGTGGATGTCGCTGGCAGATCTGACGGCGGCAGCGCGTAGTCTCGCTCTCACGCACCGGCCGTCGGGCGCTCATTCCTGCCGGCCGGCCGAACCCGGATTGAGGAGTCGATGAGCAAACCGATCGACACGGCCGAGCGCGGTGGCGGCAAGTCGGCAGGCCGCGGCTCAGCGGCCACCAAGGCGCCGGCGGCCACCAACCGTCGGGGCAGCCGGCTGCCCCGCGACGAACGACGCGGACAGCTGCTGATCGCAGCCAGCGAGGTGTTCGTCGACCGCGGCTACCACGCGGCCGGTATGGACGAGATCGCTGACCGGGCGGGCGTCAGCAAACCGATCCTCTACCAGCACTTCGCCTCGAAACTGGAGCTGTACCTGGCGGTGCTGGCCCGCCACGTGGAAAACCTGGTCTCCGGTGTGCGGCAGGCCCTGCGGACCACCACCGACAACCGCCAGCGGTTGCGGTCGGCGGTGCAGGCGTTCTTCGACTTCATCGAGCATGACGGCCAGGGCTACCGGCTGATCTTCGAGAACGACAACGTCGCCGAGCCCCAGGTCGCGGTGCAGGTGCGGGTGGCGACCGAATCGTGCATCGATGCGATCTTCGATCTGGTCAGCCACGACTCCGGCCTCGACCCGCACCGCGCCCGCATGGTCGCCGTCGGGCTGGTCGCGATCAGTGTGGACTGCGCCCGCTACTGGCTCGACAGCGACCGTCCGATCTCCAAGGAAGACGCCGTCGAGGGGACGGTCGCGTTCGCTTGGGGCGGGCTGTCACACGTGCCGCTCACTCGTTGAGACGAACCGCCTCCGTCAAGAGGAATTAGCCCGGGCAATGGTTTCGGAGCCGATCCCGAACCCGACCCGCCGGCTGTCGGCGGCCCCGATCTCCACATAGGCGATCTTGGCGGCCTGCACCAGGAACCGGCGCCCCTTGTCGTCGGTGAGGGCCAGCAATTCCGTGCCCTTGCTCAACGCGGCGACCACCAGTTCCTCGACTTCATCGGGCGTCTGCGCGCTGTTGATGACCAGTTCGCGCGAGCTGTCGGTGACCCCGATCTTGACCTCCACGCCAGCCCCTTTCGTTTGCGTCGGGCGTTGTCAAGCAGGCTAGTGGACGGGCCCGCGGTTGGTGCGCACCGGTCGTTCGCCCTTGGCGATACGCCGGCCGCTACGCCAGGCCCAGTTCGCGCATCCGCTCGTCATGGGTGTGCTGGATGCGGTCGAAGAACCCGGCCAGGTGTGCCAGTCCGGCCGCACCGGCGACCACCAGGTCGACGAGTTCGTCGTGGTCGGCCAACACGTACTGGGCCTGGGTGATCGCCTCTCCGAGCAGCCGGCGCGACCACAGCGCCAGCCGGCTGCGCTGCTTGGCGCTGGCCGTGACCGCGGTGCGCACCTCGTCGACGACGAACTGGGAGTGCTTGGTCTCGGCCAGCACCGCGCGCACCACGTCGGCCACCTCGTCGGGGAGGCCGTGGGCGATCTGCAGATAGAAGTCGGCGGCCATCGCGTCACCGACATAGGTCTTGACCAGCGCCTCCAGCCAGGTGCTGGGCA
The DNA here is from genome assembly GCF_003284925.1 of Mycolicibacter senuensis. Classification (GTDB taxonomy): domain Bacteria; phylum Actinomycetota; class Actinomycetes; order Mycobacteriales; family Mycobacteriaceae; genus Mycobacterium; species Mycobacterium algericum_A. Next base: position 1,834 of record NZ_QMEX01000149.1, on the reverse strand, counting down.
TCGTCAGCCGATGGTAATTGTCCAGGGCGGTGGTGTATTTCGACATCGCCTCCACCACATCGACACCGCGGGCGTCGAGGGCCTGACGCAGCAATTCGAAGTGGCCCATCTCCGCGGCGGCCATCGCCGCCATCGAGATCCGGCCACGCAGATCGGGTGCCATGCGCGCTTCGTCGGTGAGCCGGTAGAACGCCGCCACCTCGCCGTAGGCCAGTACCGCGAAAAGCTCGTTGACACCGGGATGATCGGCGGACAGTCGGGGCGGGGAAGGCTGCGCTTCGGCGTCGGTCGAGGGAACCGAATTCATCACCACACTGTAGGCGTTGCGCCGGACTGGACCGGTGCCCGGCCCGACCAGGTAGTATGACCGCAGGCAGTGCCGATTCGGCGCTGTCGCGCAATGTGCGTACACGCGGTTGGCCCGCCTCCTCGGCGAGTGCAGGGCCCCCCGGATTGGCAAGTCAGGTATCGACCGTCACAGCGTGTGCGCCCCGACCACACCGCGATCGACTTTCATACCGCGCCAACTCCGAAAGGCATCTGCCAGCGCATGACCCCCGTTATCGCCACCACTCGACCCACCTCCCCACCGACCTTCACCGAACTGGGTGTGCGCGACGAGATCGTCCGCGCGCTCGCCGAGGACGGCATCGAACGCGCTTTCGCGATCCAGGAGCTGACGCTCCCGCTGGCCCTGGCCGGCGACGACCTGATCGGCCAGGCCCGCACCGGTATGGGCAAGACCTACGGTTTCGGCGTCCCGCTGCTGCAGCGGGTCAGCACCAGCACCGACCGGCCGTTGACCGGCATCCCGCGGGCGCTGGTCGTGGTGCCCACCCGCGAGCTGTGCATACAGGTCTCCGGCGACCTGGCCGACGCGGCGAAATACCTGACCGCCGGAGACCGTCCGCTGTCGGTGCAGGCCATCTACGGGGGCCGGCCCTACGAGCCGCAGATCGAGGCGCTACAGGCGGGCGCGGACGTCGTCGTGGGCACCCCGGGCCGGCTGCTCGACCTGGCCCAGCAGGGCCATCTGCAGCTGGGCGGGCTGACCGTGCTGGTGCTCGACGAGGCCGACGAGATGCTGGACCTGGGCTTTCTGCCCGACATCGAACGCATCCTGGCCCGCATCCCCGATGACCGGCAGTCGATGCTGTTCTCGGCGACCATGCCCGGCCCGATCATCACGCTGGCCCGCAGCTTCATGAACCAGCCCACCCACATCCGCGCCGAGGCGCCACACTCCTCGGCGGTCCACGACGCCACCGAACAGTTCGTCTACCGGGCCCACGCGCTGGACAAGGCGGAGCTGGTCGCCCGGCTGCTGCAGGCCCGCGGCCGGGGCGCCACGATGATCTTCACCCGCACCAAGCGGACGGCGCAGAAGGTGGCCGACGACCTCGGCGAGCGCGGGTTCAAGGTGGGTGCGGTGCACGGCGACCTCAACCAGGTGGCCCGCGAGAAGGCCCTGAAGGCGTTCCGCACCGGGGACATCGACGTGCTGGTTGCCACCGACGTGGCCGCCCGCGGCATCGACATCGACGACGTCACCCACGTCATCAACTACCAGTGCCCCGACGACGAGAAGACCTACGTGCACCGCATCGGCCGCACCGGCCGCGCCGGTAAGACCGGTGTCGCGGTCACGCTGGTCGACTGGGACGAACTGGCCCGCTGGTCGATGATCGACAAGGCGCTGAACCTGCAGTGCCCGGACCCGGCGGAGACCTACTCAAGCTCACCGCACCTGTTCACCGAGCTGAACATCCCGACCGAGGCCACCGGCACCATCGGCAACGCGGGCCGGTCACCGGCCAAGCGGTCCGAGGGCGGC
>NZ_QMEX01000148.1 GCF_003284925.1 Mycolicibacter senuensis | reverse complement strand
GCGGGTGTTGCGCAACGAGTTCGCCGGCCGCTGGGCGGGGCGCGAGGCAACGCTGGCCGGCGACGAGCACGCGATCGCGGAGCTGGCGGCCGGTATCGCCGCCGAAGACCAGCGGATCGCTCCGGTCGACGCCGGCCAGGGCGTGGGACTGCTCAGCGCGAGCCGTCCGGTGGCGGTGGTCGTCGATGAGCTGTGCGCCGGGGCGCAGCGACTGTTGGCCCGCTGGGGCTAACCGGGGGCGGGACGCTCACCGGCGGTCAGCACCACACAGCACCGAGACGGATCGGGCGCCAGGCGGGCCCGCGGGCAGTACGGCCTCAGCGCATCGGCGACGCCGCTGATCAGCGCGAGATTCATGGTGCAGGCCAGTTCTGTCTGGGACTGGGCCAGTGCGTGAAACGGGCAGTTGGCCAAATACACCTCGCCGCTGCCGTCGTCACGCGGCTCGTAGCCGTGGTCGGTGAGCACATCGGCGGCCAACTCGAGGGCGGCGGCGGCGTCGGCCGGTGGTCGGTCCGCCGTGGCAGCCCTCCCGAGTTCGCGGCCGTAATCCCGGGCCCGTCGGTCGAGCGCCTGGATTGCCGGTGTGCCGGTACGGGCGGATTCGGCGATCGCATCGGCCATCAACCGGCCCGCCAGTTCATATTCCCGCGGCGGCAGGCTCACCGCGATCTCGCTCGGGGAGCGCCGGTAGCGCTTCGATGGGCGGCCGGCGCCGGGACCTGAGCGACCGGTCAACCGGGCATAGTCGCTCACCAGCAGGCCGTCGGCCTCCAGTCGGTCCAGATGGAACTTGGCCTGATGGCGGGCAATCCCGGTGGCCGCGGCAGCCTCGTCACGGCTGACCGGGGCGGCTTGGGAGGCGACGAATCGATACAGCTCGCGACGAACCGGGTCCGCGAGGGCACCGATCCCGGTCATGTTGCGGTCCAGATTGGCCATCGGCAGCAGATTTCTATCGGAGAAAGGTCTTGACGTTAGATTCAGGTCGTTCTAACGTTCAAAATATTGATATTTAGAAGCGAGGAGGATGTTCATGAGTGCCACCAATCTGGGCTCACCTGCCCTTTCGGAGCGGTTGAAGGACCCGGTGTTCGAGGCGTATTTTCTGCTGCGAACGCTGTTCACGGTCGCCCCGATCCTGTTCGGTCTGGACAAGTTCTTCAATCTGCTGACGCACGTCCCCGGAGGCGCGGGCCCGAGCCACTGGGACAAGTACCTTGCCGGCTGGATCAATGACATCCTGCCAGGCAACGGCGACCAGGCCATGTACCTGATCGGCGTCATCGAGATCGTCGCCGGGGTCCTGGTCGCGGTCGCGCCGCGGATCGGCGCCTGGGTGGTGGCGGCGTGGCTCGCCGGCATCATCGTCGACCTGCTCACCTTGTCCGGCTACTACGACGTCGCGCTGCGGGACTTCGGTCTGCTGGTCTCCGCCGTGGTGCTGGCACGGCTGGCCCAGGCCGTGCATGTCCGTCGTGTGACCTGACGCCGCCCCAGTCCAGCTCGCGGCCGCGCCACGGCCCACCGGACCGCGGCGCGGTCGCGCCATATCGGGACGTCAGATCGCCCGCAGATAACGCCTGGCGATGACGCGCTGCGCCGCCGAAGCCACCGGTCCGGCTGCCCTGATCCACCACGTGTCAGGCCGGGAGAACGCCCGCACCTGTGCGTGGACCGTCTCGTCGGCGGGGTCGTAGCGCACCGAGAACAACTCCTCACCGGATTCGGGGTGTCCCGGCAGGGTGCCGTAGGCGAAGCCGCGGCGATCGGGCTCGGACACCACGTAGACCACCCGGCACGGTGCGCTGAGCAAACCCATCCGCACCACCACTGTCGCGCCCACCGTGGCGACGTCGCTGTCGGCCCGCACCCCCAGACCGGCGCCGCGCTGCATTCCCCAGTGCAGCACCGCCTCGGCCGCCTGCTCGAACCGCTGCCGGCCGCGGCCGATCGGGGCGGCGTGTTCCAGATGCTGATACCCCGCGGGCAGCGCCCCGGCGGTGGCGCCCACCTCGGCGTAGGTCAGCGGTAGGTCGCGCAGTCTGCTCAAGTCCACCGCACCAACCCTGCCATCGCGGGCGTGGCGTACACCCGGTAATCACCTGAACGTTAAATAGACGCGTGACAGCCACACATGCCGGCGGCGGTTTCAACCCGCCCGAACCGACCCAGAAGGGCGGGCCGGACTACGGCCGGTTCCTCGAGACGATGCGTGCGCTGCAGGACCACGCCCGAGCCGCCGACGCCCCGGACGAGGTGTTCAGCCGGGCCGCCGACGCGCTGCAGGACGTCTGCGACCTGTTGGCGCCGTTCGACGGCGACGAATGGTCCTCGCCGTCGGGGCGCCGGCTGGATCTGCCGATGCGCGGCAACCTGCTGGCGGTGCCGATGAAGCTCAGCAGGACCGGGGACGGCCGGCTGCGCGGCTGGGCCCGATTCCGGCGCTTCCACCTGGGCCGCAACGGCGCCGCACACGGTGGCGCCATCGGCCTGCTGTTCGACTCCGTGCTGGGAACCGCGTCGTGGCTGCTGACCGGCGGGCCCTACCAGCGCACCGCCTATCTGCATGTCAACTACCGCAACATCGTCCCGATCGACAAGGAGCTGCAGGTCGAGGCGTGGATCAGCCGGACGGAGGGGCGCAAGATCTTCGTCGGGACCTCGCTGCGTGACGGCGATACGGTGCTGGCCGACGGCGAGGCGCTGTTCGTGGTGCTCAAGCCCGGCCAACCGTGACGGCGGCGTACTCCCGAGCGGTCGGTCACGAAAGCCCCGATAGCATGGTCGCGGACGTTCGACCACCTCGCATCCCCTTGGAGACCACCCCATGAGCGCGCCCGCACCGATCCGGGTTCCTGCCGGCACCACCGCCGCCGATGCGGTGCGCGCGGCGGGCCTGCCCAGCCGGGGGGCGCCGGATGCGATCGTCGTGGTGCGCGACGCCGAGGGCAAGCTGCGCGACCTGAGCTGGATTCCCGACGCCGACGCCGAGGCGACCCCGGTGCCGGCCGACACCGAGGACGGCCGCAGCGTCATCCGGCACTCCTGCGCGCATGTGCTGGCCCAGGCCGTGCAGGACTTGTTCCCGGGCGCCAAGCTCGGCATCGGCCCGCCGATCACCGACGGCTTCTACTACGACTTCGACGTGCCCGAGGCCTTCACCCCGGAGGACTTGGAAAAGCTCGAGAAGCGGATGCGGGCGATCATCAAAGACGGTCAGCTGTTCGCCCGGCGGGTCTACGAGTCCAAAGAGGCCGCCCGCGCCGAGTTGGCCGGCGAGCCCTACAAGCTCGAGCTGGTCGACGACAAATCCGGCGACAGCGACATCATGGAAGTGGGTGGCGACGAACTCACTGCCTACGACAACCTGAATCCCCGTACCCGGGAACGGGTTTGGGGTGACCTGTGCCGCGGCCCGCACATCCCGACCACCCGCTTCATCCCCGCGTTCAAACTCACCCGCTCCTCGGCCGCCTATTGGCGCGGCGATCAGAACAACGCCAGCCTGCAGCGCGTCTACGGCACCGCGTGGGAGTCCCAGGAGGCCTTGGAGCGTCACCTCGAGCTGATCGAGGAGGCCCAGCGACGCGATCACCGCAAGCTGGGCGTCGAGCTGGACCTGTTCAGTTTCCCCGACGAAATCGGTTCGGGCCTGCCGGTTTTCCATCCCAGGGGCGGGATCATCCGCCGTGAGCTGGAGGACTACTCGCGGCGCAAGCACATCGAGGCCGGCTACCAGTTCGTCAACACCCCGCACATCACCAAGTCGGCGCTGTACGAGACCTCCGGTCATTTGCAGTGGTACTCGGAGGGCATGTACCCGCCGATGCACATCGACGCGGAGTTCGCCGAGGACGGCACCGTTCGCAAGCCCGGCCAGGACTACTACCTCAAGCCGATGAACTGCCCGATGCACCACCTGATCTTCCGGTCGCGGGGGCGCTCCTATCGGGAACTTCCGTTGCGGCTCTTCGAGTTCGGCAGCGTCTACCGCTACGAACGTTCCGGTGTGGTGCACGGGCTGACCCGGGTGCGCGGCATGACCCAGGACGACGCACACATCTACTGCACCCGGGAGAGCATGCGCGAGGAGTTGGCCTCGCTGCTGCGCTTCGTGCTCGACCTGCTGGCCGACTACGGCCTGGACGACTACTACCTGGAGCTGTCCACCAAGGACCCGGAGAAGCACGTCGGCTCCGACGAGGTGTGGGAGGAGGCGACCGAGACGCTGCGTGAGGTAGCCGAGGCGTCCGGGCTGACACTGGTGCCCGACCCGGGCGGCGCGGCGTTCTACGGCCCCAAGATCTCGGTGCAGGTCAAAGACGCCCTCGGCCGCAGCTGGCAGATGTCGACCATTCAGCTCGACTTCAACATGCCCGACCGGTTCGAGTTGGAGTACACCGCAGCCGACGGCACCCGGCAGCGTCCGGTGCTGATCCACCGGGCGTTGTTCGGCTCGATCGAGCGATTCTTCGGTGTGCTGACCGAGCACTATGCCGGAGCCTTCCCGGCCTGGCTGGCGCCGGTGCAAGTGGTCGGCATCCCGGTGGCCGACCAGCACGTGGGATACCTGGAGGAGATCGCCGCGCAGCTGCGCAGCCACGGGATACGGGTCGAGGTGGACGCCAGCGACGACCGGATGCCCAAGAAGATCGTCAACCACACCAACGCGCACGTGCCGTTCATGCTGCTGGCCGGCGACCGCGACGTCGACGCCGGGGCGGTCAGCTTCCGGTTCGGCGACCGCACCCAGATCAACGGTGTGCCCCGCGATGACGCGGTCGCGGCGATCGCCGGCTGGATCGCCGCGCGGGACAACACCGCGCCGACCGCGGAGACGGTCAAGACGGGCCTGAAGGCGGGCGAAGCGACATGACCGGCGACCAGGGCGGTGAGGACGGGATCGTCGACACCGGCGCCGGTGACCCCGACCGGTTGGAACGGCTGTGGACCCCCTACCGGATGACCTATCTGGCCGAGGCGCCGCTCAAACGTGCGGCGTCCGGGTCGGCACGGTCCACCAGGCCGTTCACCGACATCCCGAATATGTCCGATGAGGACGGACTGGTGGTGGCGCGCGGCGAGAACGTCTATGCGGTGCTTAACCTCTACCCGTACAACCCGGGCCACCTGATGGTGGTGCCCTACCGGCGGTTCTCGGAATTCGAAGACCTCACCGAACCCGAGGCCGCCGAACTGATGACGTTCATCCAGAAGGCCATCCGGGTGATCAAGGCGGTGTCGCGTCCGCACGGGTTCAACGTCGGCCTGAACCTGGGCGAGTCGGCCGGTGGTTCGCTGGCCGAGCATCTGCACGTGCACGTGGTGCCCCGCTGGGGCGGCGACGCGAACTTCATCACCATCGTCGGCGGCTCCAAAGTGATCCCGCAGTTGCTGCGTGACACTCGCCGGCTGCTCGCCGACGAGTGGGCGCGACAGCCATGAGCAGGCTGCCGTTCCTGTCGCGGGCGAGGTTCGCCGGTATCACCACGCCGGTGGCACGGGCCTTCCTGCGGGCCGGGCTCACCGCCGACGTCGTCACGATCATGGGCACCGCCGGTGCGGTGCTGGCCGCACTGACACTGTTCCCCACCGGCCAATTGTTCGCCGGCACGCTGGTGGTCTGGTTCTTCGTGCACTTCGACATGCTCGACGGGGCGATGGCCCGGCTGCGCGGCGGCGGCAGTGCGTTCGGCGCGGTCCTGGACGCCACCTGCGACCGGATCAGTGACGGTGCGGTGTTCTGCGGGCTGGCGTGGTGGGCGGCGTTCGGTCTCGACAGCGCCCCGCTGGTGGTCGCCACGTTGATCTGCCTGGTGACCTCGCAGGTGATCTCCTACATCAAGGCGCGTGCCGAAGCCAGCGGGCTGCGCGGCGACGGCGGTTACATCGAACGCCCGGAACGGTTGATCATCGTGCTGGTGGGTGCCGGCCTGTCCGATCTGCCGGTGTACCCGCTGCCGTGGGCGCTGCATGTGGCGATGTGGCTGCTGGCGGTGGCCAGTCTGATCACCTGCGCGCAGCGGCTGCACACCGTGCGCACCTCACCGGGCGCGGTGGAGCCCCGGCCGGAAGCCGACGGCGAGGGAACCGCCGGATCGTGACCTTCATCCCGAGCGGTCTGCGAGTTCCCGGGCTGAGCCAACTGGACGCCTGGGCCACCGATGCCGGGTTCGCCGCAGGCTGGATGATGGTGCGCGCGTTGCCGGAATTCGTCGCCCGCAACGCATTCGACGCCGGCGCCTTGTTCGCGGCCCGCGGCGGGGGACCCGAGCAGCTGCGCAAGAACCTGGCCCGGGTGCTGGGCGTGGCGCCGGCTGAGGTGCCGTCGGGGCTGATGCGGGCTTCGCTGGCGTCGTACGCCCGGTACTGGCGCGAGGCGTTTCGGCTGCCCACCATGGACCACGCCGAGCTGGCACGCCGGCTGCACGATTCGGTGCAGGGCCAGCAGCACATCGAAGCCGCATTGCGGGCCGGGCGTGGCGCGGTGCTGGCGTTGCCGCACAGCGGCAACTGGGACATGGCCGGGGTCTGGCTCGCCCAGACCCACGGCGGGTTCACCACCGTCGCCGAGCGCCTCAAACCCGAGTCGCTCTACCGGCGCTTCCTCGACTTCCGGGAAAGCCTGGGTTTCGAGGTGCTGCCACTGTCCGGCGGCGAACGCCCGCCGTTCGAGGTACTGGCCGACCGTCTGAGTGCCAATGGACTGGTCTGCCTGATGGCCGATCGCGACTTGACCCGCAACGGGGTGGCGGTCGAGTTCTTCGGTGAGACCACCCGGATGCCGGCCGGGCCGGCCAAACTCGCTGTTGCAACCGATGCGGCCCTGCTGCCGGCGCACTGCTGGTTCGACGGCGCGGGCTGGGGGATCCGGATTCATCCGCCGCTGGAGTGCGGCAGCGGTGACGTCGGGGTGATCACCCAGGCGCTGGCCGACAAGTTCGCCGAGGGCATCGCCGCATACCCGCAGGACTGGCACATGATGCAGCCGCAGTGGGTGATCGATCTGCCTGAATCGCGACGGGCGCACCTGGGGGAGAGCTGATGCGGATCGGCATGGTCTGCCCCTACTCGTTCGACGTGCCGGGCGGGGTGCAGGCCCATGTGCTGCAGTTGGCCGAGGTGCTGCGGGGCCGCGGGCATGAGGTCAGTGTGCTGGCGCCGGCCTCACCGCATGTGGAGCTGCCCGACTACGTCGTCTCGGCCGGCAAGGCCGTCGGGATCCCCTACAACGGCTCGGTGGCCCGGCTGCAGTTCAGCCCGGCCGCGCACCGCAAGGTCAAGAAGTGGCTCATGCGGGGCGATTTCGACGTGTTGCACCTGCACGAGCCGAATGCCCCCAGCCTGTCGATGCTGGCGTTGAACGTCGCCGAGGGCCCGATCGTGGCCACCTTTCACACCTCCACGACCAAGTCGTTGACGTTGAGCGTGGCCCAGGGCCTGCTGCGGCCGATGCACGAGAAGATCATCGGCCGCATCGCGGTCTCGGACCTGGCGCGCCGCTGGCAGATGGAGGCGCTCGGATCCGACGCGGTCGAGATCCCCAACGGGGTCGACGTGGCCGCGTTCGCCACGGCGCAGCCGCTGCCCGGCTATCCCCGAACCGGCCGTACGGTGTTGTTCCTCGGCCGCTACGACGAACCCCGCAAGGGAATGGCGGTGCTGCTGGCGGCGCTGCCGGCGCTGGTCGAGAAATTCGCCGACGTCGAGTTGCTGATCGTCGGCCGCGGGGACGAGGCCGAATTGCGCAGCAATGCGGGCACATTGGCGAAACATCTGCGGTTCCTGGGTCAAGTCGATGACGCCGAGAAGGCATCGGCGCTGCGCAGCGCCGACGTTTACTGCGCACCGAACACCGGCGGGGAGAGCTTCGGCATCGTGCTGGCCGAGGCGATGGCCGCCGGCGCGGCGGTGGTGGCCAGCGACCTGGATGCCTTCCGCCGGGTGCTGCGCGACGGACAGGCGGGCCGGCTGGTGCCGGTCGACGACCACGCGGCGCTGGCCGCGGCCCTGATCGAGGTGCTCGACGACGACGCGCTGCGGGCGTCGTATGTGGCAGCGGGCAGTGAGGCGGTACGGCGCTTCGACTGGTCGGTGGTGGCCGATCAGATCATCCGGGTCTATGAGACGGTCGCCGGCGTCGGCCGCAAGGTCTCGGTGGGCGAGTAGATGGGCCCGACGATCCTGGCTACCGTGCTGGTGCTGGTCGCCGTGGCGCTGCTGGCCGCCACGGTGGGCTGGGCCTACCAGACCGCCAGCCGGCTCAACCGGCTGCACGTACGGTGCGACCTGTCCTGGCAGGCACTGGACGCGGCCCTGGCGCGCCGTGCCGTGG
>NZ_QMEX01000147.1 GCF_003284925.1 Mycolicibacter senuensis | reverse complement strand
TGAGCGACGCACCGCGGGCAGCGTCAGCGTGATGCGCCGCGGCGGCGGCTTGGGGGAGTCGGGCACTCCGACCACCAGACGGCTCGTCTCCCGTACCGCGGGGGTGTCGGGGAACAGCGAGTTGACGTGCCCTTCGGCGCCCATCCCCAGCAGATGCACGTCGAAGTCGGGGGCGGGCTGGCCCGGCTCGGCGTTGGCGGCCAACACCTCCTGGTACGCCTGCGCGGCGGCATCGAGGTCATCGCCGCACTCCCCGTCACTGGCGGGCATGGCATGGATGTTGGCGGCCGGAATGTCGATGCGGCCCAACAGCGCCTCGCGGGCCTGCTTGTCGTTGCGCTCGTCGTCGGCCGCCGGGACGAACCGTTCGTCGCCGAAGAACAGCTGCACGTTTTTCCAGTCGATGCGGGCGGCGTGATCACCGAGGCGCCGCAGCAGCGCGATGCCGCTGCCGCCGCCGGTCAGCACTATCAATGCGCGGCCCCGCGCGGCCAGCGCCGCCTCGATGGCATCGGCAAGCCGGTCACCGGCCGCGGCGATGAGGTCGTCGGTACTGGGGTAGATCGCTACGGTCACAGATACTCCACTTCTTCGAGGCCGGCCAGCGCGGCACCATACACAGCGTCGGAGTCCAGTCGGCGGAGGTCTTCGGCCAGGCATTCAGCGGTCACCCGGCGCGGTAGCGGCACCAGCGCGTCGGGCCTGGCCGTGCGGCTCAAGGTGCCGATCACACCGTGCTGCGGCCGGCTCAGCGTCACGGTCTCGGTGTCGCGTACCAACTCGATCTTCAGCTCGCCGACGGCGCGGCGCACCGGGCCGTCGATCCGGCTGGCCAACCAGCCGGCCAGGATGTCCAGGGCCGGCTCGGTGGACAGCCCCGACACCAGGGCCGAGCGGACCGGTTCGTAGGGCGGCTGATCCAGCGCGGAGGCCAGCAGCGCCCGCCAGTAGGTGATGCGGCTCCACGACAGATCGGTGTCGCCGGCGCTGTAGCCGCCCCGCCGGCTCTTGATCGCCGCCAGCGGGTCGGGGCTGTTGGTGGCGTCGGTGATCCGCCGCAGCGCCAACGCTCCCAGCGGATCCTCGGCCGGCGCCGCCGGCGCCACCTCGGGCCACCAGGCGACCACCGGAATGTCGGGCAACAGAAACGGCACCACGACTGAATCGGCGTGCCCGGACAGCGGGCCGGACAACCGCAGCACCACCACCTCGCCGGCACCGGCGTCGCCGAACATCCGCAGCTGGGCGTCCAGGCGGGGGTCACCGGCATCGGTGTCGTCGGTCATCACCACGATCACCCGGCTGGGATGTTCCTGGCTGGCGATGTTGGCCGCGGCGATCGATTCTTCGAGCAGCATGTCGTTCTCGGTGCTTTCCAGGGCGATGATCAGGGTCAGCACCCGACCCGTCGTCGCCGCCCCGACCTGCTCGCGCAACTCGTCGAGCTTCTTGTTGATCGCGTTGGTGGAGGTGTCGGGCAGCTCGACAATCATTTACGGCCTCCGCCATTCCCGGCCGGAGCGTGCCAGCATCTCGAACGACGACCGCGGCCCCCAGGTGCCGGCCGCGTACGGCTCGGGTCTGCCGTGCTCCGCCCAGTTCTCCAACACCGGATCGAGGATCTCCCAAGACAATTCGACTTCGGCGTTGACGGGAAACAGTGACGGCTCGCCGAGCAGCACGTCCAGGATCAAGCGTTCGTAGGCTTCCGGCGAGTCCTCGGAGAACGCCAAGCCGTAGGAGAAGTCCATGTTGACGTCGCGGACCTCCATGAGGTGGCCGGGCACCTTGGAACCGAACCGCAGCGTGATCCCCTCATCGGGCTGCACCCGGATCACCAGTGCGTTCTTGCCCAGCTCGTCGGTCATGGTGGCGTCGAAGGGCAGGTGCGGCGCCGGTTTGAACATCAGCGCGATCTCGGTGACACGGCGCCCCAGCCGCTTTCCACTGCGCAGATAGAACGGCACGCCGGCCCAGCGCCGGGTGTCGACCTCCAGCGTGATCGCCGCATAGGTCTCGGTGCGCGAGTCGTGGGCGAAGCCCTCCTCGTCGAGCAGGCCGACGACGTGTTCGCCGCCCTGCCACCCGGCGGCGTACTGGCCCCGCGAGGTGGTTTCGTCCAGCGGTTGTGCCAGCCGGGTGGCGGAGAGCACCTTGATCTTCTCGGCCTGCAACTCGGCGGGGGAGAAGCTGACCGGCTCCTCCATGGCGGTCAGGGCCAGCAACTGCAGCAGGTGATTCTGGATGACGTCGCGGGCCGCGCCGATGCCGTCGTAGTAGCCGGCCCGCCCACCCAGGCCGATGTCCTCGGCCATGGTGATCTGCACATGGTCGACGTAGTGCGCATTCCAGATCGGGTCGAACAGCTGGTTGGCGAACCGCAGCGCCAGAATGTTCTGAACGGTCTCCTTGCCCAGATAGTGGTCGATGCGAAACACCGACTCTTCCGGGAAGACGCGGTTGACCACGCTGTTGAGCTCGCGGGCGCTGTCCAGGTCGTGGCCGAACGGCTTCTCGATCACCACCCGGCTCCAACTGCCGTCCCGCGGGCGTGCCAGCCCGCTGGCGTGCAGTTTCTCGCACACCACCGGGAAGGAATCGGGTGGGATCGACAGGTAGAAGGCGTGATTGCCGCCGGTACCGCGTTCGGCGTCGAGTTTCTGCAGCGTTTCGGCCAGCCGGGCGAATGCCGCGTCGTCATCGAAAGTGCCTTGCACGAACCGGAATCCCTCGGCCAGCCGGTCCCAGACCACCTGGCGAAACGGGGTCCGGGCGTGCTGTTTGACGGCCTGGTAGACCACCTCGGCGAAATCCTGGTCGGCCCACTCCCGGCGCGCGAAGCCAACCAGCGCGAAGGTGGGTGGCAGCAGGCCCCGGTTGGCCAGGTCGTAGATGGCCGGCATGAGCTTGCGGCGCGCGAGGTCACCGGTGACACCGAAGATCACCACCCCGCACGGGCCGGCGATGCGGGGCAGCCGCTTGTCCCGCTTGTCCCGCAGCGGGTTTCGCCAGCCCCCGGCGGTGTGTCGCGCTGCCGCTGCGCTCACCATCAGGTCACTTGGCGGCGTTGAGCTGCGACGCGGTGGCCTCCAGCAGTTCCCCCCACGACGCCTCGAATTTATCCACACCTTCGGATTCGAGCACCACGAACACATCCGAGACGTCGATGCCCGCCGCGGCGAGCTGATCGAAGACCCGCTGCGACTCCGACGCGGTGCCGGCGATGGTGTTGCCGGTGATATCGCCGTGGTCGGCCACCGCCTCCAACGTGGGCTCGGGCATGGTGTTGACGGTGTGGGGGGCGACCAACTCGGTGACGTAGAGGGTGTCCGGGTAGTCGGGGTTCTTGACCCCGGTCGAGGCCCACAGCGGCCGCTGGACCCGGGCGCCGTCGGCGGCCAGCGTGGCGAAGCGCTCGCCGCCGAAGACCTGTTCGTAGGCGGCGTAGGCCAACCGGGCGTTGGCGACGCCGGCCTTGCCGCGCAGCGCCAGGGCATCGGCCGAGCCGATCTTCTCCAGGCGAGCGTCGATCTCGGTGTCCACCCGGGAGACGAAGAAGGATGCCACCGAGTGGATCTTGGCCAGGTCATGTCCGGCCGTCTTGGCCGCCTCCAGGCCGGCCAGGTAGGCGTCCATCACCTCGCGGTGGCGCTCGACGGAGAAGATCAGCGTGACGTTGACCGAAACCCCTTCGGCCAGTACCGCGGTGATGGCCGGCAGCCCCGCCTTGGTCGCCGGGATCTTGATGAACAGGTTCGGCCGGTCGACGATCTTCCACAGCTCGACGGCTTGGGCGATGGTCTTGTCGGTGTCGTGGGCCAGCCGGGGGTCGACCTCGATCGACACCCGGCCGTCGACGCCGTCGGATGCCTCCCAGGCCTTGGTCAGCACGTCGCAGGCGTTACGGACGTCGTCGGTGGTGACGGTGCGGATCACGGCGTCCACATCGGCGCCGCGCGCGGCCAGCTCGGCCAGCTGCTTGTCGTAGGCGTGGCCCTTTTCCAGCGCCTTCTGGAAGATGGTCGGGTTGGTTGTCACCCCGACGACACTGCGGGTGGCGACGAGTTGCGCCAGGTTGCCCGACGTCAGCCGGTCACGGGACAGGTCATCGAGCCACACCGATACGCCGGCGGCGCTCAGCGCGGCCAGCCGTTCGTTCTGAGTCATGTTGCGCTCCTTCTCAATCGGCCGTCATGCGGCCACAGTTTGCGTCATCTCTCCAAGGCGCGTTCGGCGGCGGCGACGACGGCCTCTGCGGTGAATCCGAACTCGCGGAACAAGGTCTGGTAGTCCGCGGACTCGCCGTAGTGCTCGAGCGAGACGATCTCCCCGGTGTCGCCCACCAGCTTATGCCAGCACTGCGCGACGCCGGCCTCGACAGCGACCCGCGCCGAAACGGCGGGCGGCAGCACCGCGTCGCGATACTCGGCCGGCTGCGACTCGAACCACTCCAGGCAGGTCATCGACACCACGCGCGCATTGATGTCCTTGTCCGCCAGGAGTTTCTGGGCTGCTACCGCGAGCTGCACCTCCGACCCGGTGGCGATCAGTATCACGTCGGGTTGCTCGGCTCCGGCCCCGCCGAGCACGTATCCGCCGCGTGCGACGCCGTCGGCGTCGGTGCCCTCCAGGATCGGCACGCCCTGGCGGGTCAGGATCAGCCCGACCGGACCGCTGTCGGCGCCCCGGGCCAGCACGGTGCGCCAGGCGTAGGCGGTCTCGTTGGCGTCGGCGGGACGCACTACCGACAGCTGCGGGATGGCGCGCAACGCCGACAGGTGCTCGACCGGCTGGTGGGTGGGCCCGTCCTCGCCGAGACCGATCGAGTCGTGGGTCCACACGTAGATCGGATCGATGTCCATCAGCGCCGCCAGTCGCACCGCGGGCCGCATGTAGTCGGAGAACTGCAGGAAGGTGCCGCCGTAGGCGCGGGTCGGGCCGTGCAGCACGATGCCCGACAGGATCGCGCCCATCGCGTGCTCGCGGATCCCGAAGTGCAGGGTGCGGCCGTACGGGTCGGCGGTGAACTCCTTGGTCGAGATCGACGCCGGCCCGAAGGACTTGACATTGTCCATCGTGGTGTTGTTACTGCCGGCCAGATCGGCTGAGCCGCCCCACAATTCGGGAAGCTTCGGCCCCACCGCATTGAGCACCTTGCCGGAGGCGGCACGGGTCGCCACCGCTTTGGAGCCGGGCTCCCAGTACGGCAGGTCCGCGTCCCAGCCGTCCGGCAGCTCACCGGCGGTCAACCGGTCCAGCAGTGCTTTGCGCTCCGGCTCGCGGGCCGCCCAGGCGTCGAATTCGCCCTGCCAGGCATCGTGGGCCGCTTTGCCGCGGCCTACCAGCGCCCTGGTGTGGGTGATCACGTCCTCGCGGACGTCGAAGGACTTGTCCGGGTCGAATCCGAGGGCGGACTTGGTGGCGGCCACCTCGTCGTCGCCGAGTGCCGCGCCGTGAGCCTTCCCGGTGTTCATCAGGTTCGGCGCCGGGTAGCCGATGATCGTGCGCAGCTCGATGAACGACGGCTTGTCGGTGACGGCCTTCGCCTTGGCGATCGCCTCCTCGATGCCGGTCACGTTCTCGCCGCCCTCGACTCGCTGCACGTGCCAGCCGTAGGCCTCATACCGGGCGGCGGTGTCTTCACACATCGCGATGTCGGTGTCGTCTTCGATGGAGATCTTGTTGTGGTCGTAGAACACGATCAGGTTGCCCAGTTGCTGGACCGCGGCCAGTGACGACGCCTCGCTGGTCACGCCTTCCTGGATGTCGCCGTCCGAGGCGATCACGTAGATGTAGTGATCGAACGGGCTCTCGCCGGGGGCGGCGTCCGGGTCGAACAGACCACGCTCGTAACGGGCGGCCATCGCCATCCCGACCGCTGACGCCAGACCCTGACCGAGCGGGCCGGTGGTGATCTCCACGCCGGTGGTGTGGCGGAACTCCGGGTGCCCCGGGGTCTTGGAGCCCCAGGTGCGCAGCGCCTCGATGTCGGACAGTTCCAGCCCGAAACCGCCCAGGTACAGCTGGATGTAGAGCGTCAGGCTGGAGTGCCCGCAGGACAGGATGAACCGGTCGCGGCCGAGCCAGTGGACGTCGGAGGGGTCGTGGCGCATCACCCGCTGGAACAGCGTGTAGGCCAGCGGCGCCAGGCTCATCGCCGTACCGGGATGGCCGCTCCCGCACTTCTGGACCGCATCGGCGGCCAGCACCCGGGCCGTGTCGACCGCGACCGAGTCGATCTCGGCCCAGTCGGCGGGGTGGTGCGGGCGGGTCAGGGCGGAGATCTCTGCAGCAGTGGTCACGAACTTCCTCATTGTCGACAAGCCTGGTTGGTTCTCAGCCTAATGCGGGCACGGGCAGTGTTGCAGGCCCGGTCGGCGAGTGGATTACCCGCGAATCGACCCTGGGATTCGGTCGACCCGGCAGCGCGGTCTACCATCGTCCGTAGTAGACGCTGGCGTCGCTGCTGCCATCTGAGGAGTCATCACGTGAGTATTCGGGAGCGCGCCGCGCCGCGCCGAATACGCGCCGTGCGTAGCACCCTGTTGGCGTACCTGTCACTGACCAAGCCGCGGATCATCGAGTTGTTGCTGGTCACGACCATCCCGGCGATGCTGCTGGCGGACCGCGGCACGGTGAATCCGCTGCTGATCTTCAACACGCTCATCGGCGGGATGCTGGCCGCCGCGGGCGCCCACGCGCTGAACTGCGTCGTCGACGCCGACATCGACAAGGTGATGAAGCGCACCGCGCGCCGGCCGCTGGCCCGCGACGCGGTACCGACCCGGAACGCGCTGATCTTCGGCCTGGTGCTCGGCGCCATCTCCTTCGGCTGGCTGTGGCGGTTCACCAACCTGATGTCGGGCCTGCTGGCGGTGGCCACCATCGCCTTCTACGTGCTGGTCTATTCGATGCTGCTCAAGCGGCACACCTCGCAGAACGTGGTGTGGGGCGGTGCGGCCGGCTGCATGCCGGTGGTGATCGGCTGGTCGGCGGTGACCGGCACCGTCGGCTGGCAGGCACTGGTGATGTTCGCCGTCATCTTCTTCTGGACGCCACCGCACACCTGGGCTCTGGCCATGCGCTACAAGGACGACTATGCGGCGGCGGGGGTGCCGATGCTGCCGGTGGTCGCCAGCGAGCGTGTCGTCACCCACCGCATCGTGGTCTACACCTGGGCGACGGTGATCGCGACGCTGGCGCTGGTGCCGGCTGCGGGGTGGCTGTACGCCTCGGTCGCGTTCCTGGCCGGCGTCTGGTTCCTGACCATGGCCCACCAGCTCTACGCCGGGGTGCGCCGCGGCGAGCCGGTCAAACCGCTGCGGCTTTTCCTGCAGTCGAACAACTACCTGGCGGTGGTGTTCTGCGCCCTGGCGGTGGACTCGGCCATCGGCCTGCCCACCCTGTTCTGAGTCCCTCGGCGGTTGCCGGCCGGCCCACCGATCTCCCAGCGTGCCCCCAGGTAACGCGAGGGTGGAACCCCTTGCGCCGAGGGCGGCGGGGGGTTTTCATTATCGCTAATGAAAATCATATTCAATAATTCGGTGGATGCCGGGCGGTGACCGCGCCGGCGCCGGTCTGGATGGCATCTCCACCGGAGGTGCACTCGGCGCTGTTGAACACCGGAGCGGGACCCGGCCCACTGTTGGCGGCCGCAGCGGCCTGGTCGGCCATGGGCGCCGAATACAGCGAGGCCGCCGACGACCTCATGGCGCTGCTGGGGGCGGTCGGGGCCAGCGCGTGGCAGGGGCCCGCCGCGGAGTCCTACCTGCGGGCCCATGCGCCCTACCTGTCCTGGCTCCGGCAAGCCGCGGCGGACAGCGCGGCGGCCGCGGCCCGCTGCGAGACGGTCGCCGGGGCCTATCGCAGCGCGCTGTCGGCCATGCCGACGCTGCCGGAACTGGTGGCCAATCACCTCACCCACGGGGTGCTGGTGGCGACGAATTTCTTCGGGCTCAACACCATCCCGATTGCGCTCAACGAGGCCGACTACGTCCGGATGTGGGTGCAGGCCGCGACGACGATGTCGATCTATCAAGCGGTCAGTGGCGCGGCGGTGGCCTCGACTCCACAGCCGCCGGCGCCGGCGATTCTCAAGGCCGATGCGCACGGTGGCGACGATGCGGGCACTGACCCCACGGTCAACGACCCGCTGGACCAGCTGATCGCCCAGCTGCTGCAGACGGCCAGCAACGGACAGGTCAACTGGGATCCGGCCCACGCCATGGTCAACGGAATCCCCTATGACCAGTACGTCGATCCCAACCAGCCGCTGTTCTGGCTGGTACGGGCGCTTGAGCTGTTCGAGGATTTCCAGCAGCTCGGCGTGAATTTCCAGCAGAATCCGGCGCTGGCCTTTCAGTATCTGGTCCAGCTCGCCGAGTTCGACTGGCCGACACACCTCGCCGAGATCGCCACCTGGGCGGGGCAGTCGCCGCAGCTGTTCGCCGCGGCGCTCGCCGTGGTGGTCGCCCCGGTCGGC
>NZ_QMEX01000146.1 GCF_003284925.1 Mycolicibacter senuensis | reverse complement strand
CGGCGGGTCATCGCGGTCAGGGCCTTCCGGGGTTTCTATACGTCGTGGTGAGTGTATCCCGCCGAACCCATTGGTAACTGTATTCACTTGCGTCACAGTGGCTTTCAGGACGGCAACCTTGTCGGGGGGTGTCGTTACCATTAGCACATGTGTTCGAACCGGGATGAGGTGGGCGGGGCTTTCGACGCCCTGCGCGCCGGGCTGGATCGGGTGCTGGACTTGTCGTTCGACGCGCTGACCACACCGGAGCGGCTGGCGCTGCTGGAACGCTGCGAGGAGCTGCGGCGCCGGCTGCCCGCGCTCGAACACCCGCTGATCAACCAGCTGGCGGCGCAGGCCAGCAGCGACGAGTTGGGCGGCAAGCTGTCCTGGGCCATGGCCGACCGGCTGCGCATCACCCGCAAGGAGGCCCGCCGGCGCATCGCCGCCGCCGCCGATCTCGGCGAGCGCCGCAACCTGGCCGGTGAACCGCTGCCGCCGGTGCTGCCCGAGACCGCCGCCGCGCAGCGCGACGGGGAGATCGGCGACACCGCCGTCGAGGTCATCCGCGACTTCTGGCACCGACTGCCGACGAACGTCGACGCCGAGAAGCGGGCGCGCGCCGAAGCAGAGCTGGCCGAGCTCGGCCGCGACCATCGCCCCGACGAATTGGCCAAGCTCGCCGACCGGATCACCGCCCACCTCAACCCTGACGGGACCTTCTCCGATGTCGACCGGGCCCGTAAGCGCTCGCTGGTCATCGGTAACCAGGACGCCGACGGGATGAGCCCTATCAGCGGCTGGCTGGAGCCGGGGGCCCGCGCCGCCATCGACGCGGCCCTGGCGCGCTGGGCCGCACCGGGGATGTGCAATCCCGACGATGAGCGCCCGTGCCTCTCCGGCACCCCGTCGCAGGCAGCCATCGACAACGACCGCCGCTCGGCCGCGCAGCGCAACCACGACGCGCTGGCGGCCATGGGCGCCAACCTGCTGGCCTCCGGCGCGCTGGGCAGCCATCACGGGCTGCCGGCCACCATCGTCGTCTCGGTCAGCCTGGCGGAGCTGCACGCCGGCGCGGGCAAGGCGATCACCGCCGGCGGCACCTGGCTGCCGATGCGCGACGTGATCCGGCTGGCCTCCGACGCGCATCACTATCTGCGGGTCTACGACGGCGCCAAGGAGATCGCGCTGTATCACACCAAACGGCTCGCCAACCCCGGGCAGCGTTTGGTGCTCTACGCCAAGGAGCGCGGCTGCACCCATCCCGGCTGCCCGGTTCCGGCGCTGCTCACCGAGGTGCACCACAACAGCGACTATGCGCGCAGCCGCCGCACCGACATCGACGACCTGACGCTGCGTTGCGGGCCGCACCATCGGCTGCTGTCCGGGGCCTGGCGCACCCGCAAGCGCCACGACGGAGTGATCGAGACGCTGCCCCCGCCGCACCTCGACCGCGGCCAGCCGCGCACCAACAGCTACCACCACCCGGACAAGCTGCTGCGCGACCGGGCCGACGGCGACGACGACCCCGAGCATCCGTAGCCGCGGCCTGGTGCGCGAATCCCCCGGCGTACCAAAGCCACATCGGCCACAACCGTCGGGGGTTGTGGCCGATGTGGCTTAGTGAGTGCTGACTACTGCGGCTTAGCCGAGGCCGAGCATGTCAAAGATGCCCAGGTCGCCCAGGAAGTCGGTCAGCGTGGTGGCGTCGGTCACCGGGTCGGCGCCATAGCCGAGCAGGCTGGTCAGCAGGCCGCCCAGCGTCTCCGCACCCAGGGTTCCGGTGCCGTCCGGGTCGCTCAGCGTGCCGCCGAGGGTGATGCTGCTGATCACGTCGTTCCAGTCAGCATCGGGGTCGATGTCCAGCAGGCTCGCAATCGACGCAGTGTCCAGCTCGCTGTCGACCAGCAAGTCGTTCAGGGTCGTGGTGGACGTGATCCCCAGCATCTCGTTGAGCAGGTCGGCCAGCGAGGTGTCCGGCGACAGACCGAAGAACGGCAGGTTCAGCAGGCCGGCGTAATCACCGAGACCGAACATGCCCAGCAGATCGCCGATGCTGGTGCCGGCACCGTCGCCGCCGATGAAGCCGCCGAGCAGCGAGTCGATCGGGATCAACCCAAGAGGTACCGGCACGCCGCCCTCACCCGGCAGCGTCACCTCGTTCAGCAGCGCGCTGAAGTCGGTGGAGAGCAGACCGAGGGTGAGCTCGTCGATCGAGACGCCGTCGGGGTTCAGCGCCGCCAGCAGGTCAGCGAGGCTCGAGCTGGTGGTGATGCCCTCGCCGAACAGTCCCAGGACCTGGCCCATGTTGCCGAAGTCGAGGGCGGTCAGCAGCGTCTGCAAGCTCTCGGCGAAGGTCGGGAAGTCGCCGTCGGCGGTCAGCACGTAGTCGTGATGCACCGACGCAGACAGGCTGCTAGCAACTGTCGGCGCGACTGCGACGCCGCCGAATAAAGCCGCTCCAGCAAATGCAGTGCTGGCGACCAATGCGCCGGTTTTAGCCATGAAGCCGCGCGGCGCAATCGGCGTGTCAAGGGTGAGTGTGGACATGTAGTGGGTCCCCCTTCTGGGATCAAACATGGTCGTTCCGTGATTCGTACAACGAAGATTAACTTATTGTATCCTCAGTCACTTGTCAACTCATCTGCCAACTTTTTCGCACGCGTCAGCAATCGGTATTTCCAGGAATATCGCAGCTCATAGGCCTCAGAAGCGCAGTTCTGCAACGACGACACCATGACAGAGCAACCATCCCTCGGCGATGCGCGATTATCGCTTGCTCAGGTTTTTCTAGGCTTTCCGAACTTGTGACCGGTCTTGATTCGATCGCAATAACTTCCCGCAGTTCAATTTCGCGGATAACCGTCAAACGGTATGAATTTTAGCGGTCTAAATACCAGCTAATTCTTGGGTCTGAGCGAAATACGCACACCGCTCCGCAGCGAGTTTACAGCAAAGCAAGCGCACCCGCTTCGGAGAATTGGTCTGGTTAGAAAAACACACCCGGCCAGTTGGCCGGGTGTGGAGGGGCTAGCGCGGAATTCCCGCTACCAGAGCAGGCCGAAGGCCTCCAGGATGGCGGTGATCGGCGTGTCGCCATCGATCACCAGGGTGCTGTCCCCGGGCAGGAAGCTGCTCAGCAGCGTGCCCAGCGTCTGGTCCCCCCATATTTCGCCGGAGGGGTCCAGGAACGTGCCGCCGAAGGGGAACAGGGAGACGTACTCATCCCAGGGCTGGCCGGGGGGCATGCCGAACAGCAGGCCGAGCGTCGCGTTGTCCATGGTGGTGCTGTCGGTGGCGCTGACGGGGAGGGTGTGCAGGTACTCACCCAGGGTGTCAGCCGGCGCATAATGCGGATTCGAGGCTGTCACGATTCCCAGGACCACGGTGTTCCTGGTGACCTCTGTGGTTGGTGCCAGCAGTATTCCGCTCAGCCAGTCAGCAAGGGAGCTGTTGGTGGTCAAGCCAGGATGGTCACAGGTAAGACCGCAGTTGAGGATGTTGTAGTTGTCGATCCCCAGCGCGTTGACCATGCTCCCGAACTGGCCGAGCAACGTGCCCAGGCCCACGGCGTCGGCCAAATCTTGGAGCGAGTGGTCGCCGGCGCCGTCGCCCAGAACCACATCGATCAGCTCACCGAGATCGAGATTGCCGATCGGCACGCCGTCGACCAGGAACATGCTGCCCAGGCCCAGGATGGAGTCGACGGTGGTGCTGTAGAGCGGGTCACTCAGCGAGAGCCCGAAGATCTCGGCGACGCCGTTGAGGGTGTCGCCATCCGGGTTCATGGCGGCCAGGAAGTCCGCCACCGTCGTGTCGATGGTGAAGGCTCCGGTTCCGAACCCACCCAGCACCGCGTTGAGGTCGCCCATGCCGAAGTCGTCGAGCAGGGTCTGCAGGCTCTCGGCGAAGGTCGGGAAGGCGGTCAGCGCCGTCTCGTGCTGCACCGCCGCGAACGGCGAACCCGGAAGCTCCGGCCCGGCCGCCGCGACACCGAGCAGGCCGGCGCCCGCCAGGACAGTGGCGGCGGCCAGGGTGCCGCTCTTCGTCCTCAGCGCGTGCGGGCGCGCCCCCCCGAAAACCTCCGCCATGGACCACACCTTCCCCGTCCCCGGATCCCCCATGTGATCCAGCTGATGGGAAGGAAAATAATTGCCCTCTAAATGACTGTCAAATATAAGTTAACGCTTATTTCAGCCTAAATGCATGGTTTTTTTGGCGGAGTAAGCCCCGAAGTGATGAATCGGAGTTCATGGAAGCGGAATCGGTTCCAGAATCTCTGTCCTGGCTTCGGGTGCCCTCGCCCGCAGCTCGTCCGCCGAGGCGTCATCGGGCTGTTCCTGCGACAGGATCTCGGCCTCCACCCGGGCGGTGTAATTGGCCACCTCAGCGTCCACCGCGGCGTCGTCCCAGCCCAACACCGCCGCCATCACCTCGGCGACTTCGCGGGCACAGTTCACCCCGCGATGGGCGTACTCGATGGAGATCCGCGTCCGGCGGGCCAGCACGTCCTCCAAGTGCAGCGCGCCCTCGGCGGCGGCGGCGTAGGCGACCTCCACCCTCAGGTACGTGGGCGCCTCGGCGATAGGGTCCAGCAGGTCCGGCCGGTCCTCGGCCAGCGCCAGCACGTCATGGATCAGCGAGCCGTAGCGGTCCAGCAGATGGCGCACCCGATACGGGTGCAGGCCCTGCTCGGCGCCGACGTGCTCGGCCTGGTTGACCAGCGCGAAGTAGCCGTCGGCACCCAGCAGCGGCACCTTCTCGGTGATCGACGGGGCCACCCGGGTCGGGATGAACTCGGCGGCGGCGTCGATCGCGTCGGCGGCCATCACCCGGTAGGTGGTGTACTTGCCGCCGGCGATCGCCACCAGGCCCGGCGCAGGCACCGCCACCGCGTGCTCCCGCGACAGCTTGGAGGTGTCATCGTTCTCCCCGGCCAGCAGCGGTCGCAGCCCGGCATAGACACCCTCGATGTCGGCGTGGCTCAACGGGGTGGCCAGCGCGGTGTTGACGTTGGCCAACAGGTAGTCGATGTCGGCCTTGGTGGCCGCCGGGTGGGCCAGGTCCAGGTTCCAATCGGTGTCGGTGGTGCCGATGATCCAGTGCGTGCCCCACGGGATGACGAACAGCACCGACTTCTCGGTGCGCAGGATGATCGCCACCTCGGACACGATCCGGTCGCGCGGCACCACGATGTGCACGCCCTTGGAGGCCCGGACGTGGAACCGGCCGCGCTGGCGCGACAGCGCCTGGATCTCGTCGGTCCACACCCCGGTGGCGTTGACCACCACGTGACCGCGCACCTCGGTCGTCGCACCGTTCTCGGAGTCGCGCACCGTTACCCCGGTCACCCGGTCGCCTTCCCGCAGTAGCGCCACCACCTGGGTGGAGGTGCGGATGACCGCTCCGTAGTGCGCCGCGGTGCGCCCGACGGTCAGCGTGTGGCGGGCGTCGTCGACGACGGTGTCGTAGTAACGGATGCCGCCGATCAGCGCGCTGCGCTTGAGCCCCGGGCACAGCCGCAGCGCGCCGGCGCGAGTCAGATGCCGTTGCGCGGGAAGCGATTTCGCCCCGCCCAGCTGGTCGTAGAGGAAGATGCCGGCGGCGACGTACGGCCGCTCCCACCACCGGCTGGTCAGCGGATAGAGGAACGGCAGCGGTTTGACCAGGTGCGGCGCCAGCGTGGTCAGCGACAGTTCGCGTTCGTGCAGCGCCTCGCGCACCAGGCCGAACTCCAGCTGTTCGAGGTAGCGCAGCCCGCCGTGGAACATCTTCGAGCTCCGGCTCGACGTCCCGGCGGCGAAGTCCCGCGCCTCGACCAGCGCGACCTTGAGGCCGCGGGTGGCCGCATCCAGCGCGCAGCCGGTGCCGACCACACCGCCGCCGATCACCACCACGTCGAACTGCTCGCTGCCCAGCCGTTCCCAGGCTTGCGCTCGTTGGTCAGGTCCCAGCGTGCTCACGCCTGCCAGGCTACGTGGCGCGCCGGACCGGCCCGGGCGTGACACCCGGCGCACTGCGCGGGTCAGTCCAGGTCGTCGTGCGTCATCAGCCGCCGGGCCGCCTCGGTGAGCGAGCCCGACAGCGACGGATACACCGCCAGCGTCTGCGCCAGGTCGGCCACGGTGATCCGGTTCTGCACCGCCAGCGCGATCGGCAGGATCAGCTCCGAGGCGATCGGCGCCACCACCACCCCGCCGATCACCACTCCGGTCGCCGGCCGGCAGAACAGCTTGAGGAAGCCGTGCCGCATCCGGCTCATCTTCGCCCGGGCGTTGGTCTGCAACGGCAGCATGACGGTGCGCGCGGGCACCGTGCCGTCGTCGATCTGGGACTGCGGCACCCCGACCGCGGCGATCTCCGGGCGGGTGAACACCGCCGCGGCCACCGTCCGCAGCCGGATCGGGGCCACCGCGTCACCCAGCGCGTGATACATCGCGATCCGGCCCTGCATGGCCGCGACCGACGCCAGCTGCAACAACCCGGTGCAGTCTCCGGCGGCGTAGATGCCGGGAACCGTGGTGCGCGACACCCGGTCGACTGGCAGATAGTCGCCGGGCTCGAGCTTGATGCCGACCCGCTCCAGGCCCAGCCCGGCGGTGTTGGGCACCGAGCCGACCGTCATCAGCGCGTGACTACCGGTCACGGTGCGGTCGTCGGTCATGGTGACCAGCACGCCGTCGGGCGTGCGGGTCACCGAGGCGGCCCGGGCGTTTTTGACCAGGGTGACGCCGCGCTCGGCGAACGAGCGTTCCAGCACCCGGGCGGCGTCGGGGTCCTCGTGCGGCAGCACCCGGTCGCGGCTGGCCACCACCGTCACCGGCACGCCCAGCTCGGTGTAGGCGTTGACGAACTCCGCGCCGGTGACCCCCGAGCCCACCACCACCAGGTGTTCGGGCAGCGTGTGCAGGTCGTAGAGCTGGCGCCAGGTCAGGATGCGCTCGCCGTCGGGCTCGGCGTGCGGCAGGGTGCGGGGGCTGGCCCCGGTGGCGATCAGCACCACCTCGGCGTCGAGCACCCGCTGCGCACCGCCGTGTTCGGTGACCAGAACCCGGTGATGCGCCAGCCCGGGCTCGGGATCGATCAGCTCCCCGCGGCCGGCGATGACGTCGATGCCGGTGTTGACCAGCTGGGTTCTGATGTCGGCGGACTGCGCCTCGGCCAGCGACTTGACCCGCTGGTGGATCTTGTCCAGCTCGATCTCGGCGTCGGTGAAGTGGATGTCGAAGCCCAGGTGCGGGGCCCGGCGCAGCTCGGTGCGCACCCCCGAGGAGGCGATGAAGGTCTTCGACGGCACGCAGTCCCACAACACGCAGGCACCGCCGATGCCGTCGGCGTCGACCACGGTGACCGTCACCACCTCGGGCCCCTTGGCCGCTGCTACCAGCGCGGCTTCGTAGCCGGCCGGACCGCCGCCGATGATCACGATGCGCGTCGAGGCAGAAGTCACAGCGACCAACTTATCCTCGACACGACGTTTAAGCTTTCTGCCGTGCCGCTCTACGCCGCCTACGGGTCAAACATGCATCCCGAACAGATGCTGCAGCGGGCACCGCACTCTCCGATGACCGGAACCGGCTGGATACACGGCTGGCGGCTGACGTTCGCCGGCGAGGACATCGGCTGGGAGGGTGCCCTGGCGACCGTGGTCGAGGATCCGGGGTCGAGCGTGTTCGTCGTCCTCTACGACGTGACCCCCGAGGACGAGCAGAACCTGGACCGCTGGGAGGGCTCGGACTTCGGCATCCACAAGAAGATCCGCTGCCGGGTGGACCGGGTGGACGGCATCACGTCGGATCCGGTGGACAGCAAGCCCGAACCGGTGCTGGCCTGGCTGTACGTGGTGGACGCCTGGGAGGGTGGGCTGCCGTCGGCGCGCTACCTCGGTGTGGTGGCCGAGGCCGCCCAGATCGCCGGCGCGCCGGAGGAATACGTGCGCAATCTGCAGACCCGCCCGGCCCGCAACATCGGCCCCGGGAGTTAGTTCCCCGTGCGCGAGCGCCCGCTCGGCCGAGCGGGCGTGTTTGCACAGCGACACGCCGGTGTGCTCGTACAACTGTGCACCCTCGGGGGCGGATTCGGGGACGCGGGCCGAATCAGGGACGCGGGCGGATTCGGGGATGCGGGCCGAATCAGGGGCGCGGGCGGATTCGGGGATGCGGGCCGGTCTAGGCGGCGGCGCGGGCCAAGTGCGTCTCGATGCGGCGGACGGTCTGCCAGGGCTGGCGTCGTACATCGTCGGCGATGATCGGGATCACCACCCAGCCCAGCTCCTGCAACGCAGCACGTCGCTGCCGCTCGTAGACGAACGCTTCCGGCCCCTCATGCCAGACGACCCCGTCGTACTCGACCGCCACCCGCTGCTCGGGCCACGCGAAGTCGACCCGCCAGATCCGGTGATTGCGATCCAGGATCTCGTACTGCAGCACCGGCACCGGCAGACCGGCGTCGATCATCATCAGCCGCGACTCGCTCTCCATCGCCGAAGCCGCCAGCGGGTCGGCCAGCGGCAGCAGATCGCG
>NZ_QMEX01000145.1 GCF_003284925.1 Mycolicibacter senuensis | reverse complement strand
GGCGGCTTACGTGGACAACGCGGCCGCCGAACCGGCAGTGCACGCGGCGGTGGCCGTGATCGACGACGCCGACCTCGGCGACGAGGACGCCGAGCTGACCGTCGGCGACGCCCAGGACCACGACCTGGCCTGGTATGCCACCCAGGAGCTGCCGTTCCTGCTTGACCTGCTCTGATGTCGGCCGGGCGAAGCTACGCTACCGTAGGTTCATCGTGAGCAAGAAACATTCCGCGGTCACCGCGAACATCGGCGACACCACGCGGCCGACCGTCGCCGGCGCCGATCGTCATCCGGGTTGGAACGCATTGCGCCGCATCGCCACCCGCATCACCACGCCGCTGTTGCCGGACGACTACCTGCGACTGGCCAACCCGCTGTGGTCGGCCCGCCAGCTGCGCGGGCGGGTGCTGGAGGTGCGGCGTGAGACCGCCGATTCGGCGACGCTGGTCATCAAACCGGGCTGGGGTTTTCACTTCGACTACCGGGCCGGTCAGTACATCGGCATCGGCTTGCTGGTCGACGGCCGCTGGCGCTGGCGGTCCTACTCGCTGACCTCCAGTCCCGTGACCGGGTCACGCACCATCGCGATCACCGTCAAGGCGATGCCCGAGGGATTCCTGTCCAGCCACCTGGTGGACGGCGTCGCCCCGGGCACCGTGGTCCGGCTGGCCGCCCCCCAGGGCGAGTTCGTGCTACCGGATCCGTCGCCGGCCACGGTGCTGTTCTTGACCGCCGGGTCCGGCATCACCCCGGTGATGTCGATGCTGCGGACCCTGGCCCGCCGGGACGGCATCACCGACGTGGTGCACCTGCACTCGGCGCCCACCGCCGACGACGTGCTGTTCGCCGACGAGTTGGCGGCCCTGGCGCGTGAGCATCCCGGCTACCGGCTGCTGTTGCGCGCCACCCGCACCGAAGGCCGGCTGGACCTGTCCGGGCCCGGCTCGCTGGACGCCGCGGTGCCCGACTGGCGCGGCCGGCAGGCCTGGGCGTGCGGGCCGGCGGCGCTGCTGGGCGACGCCGAGCGCATCTGGGCGGCCGCCGGGATCGCCGACCGGCTGCACATCGAGCGATTCACCCTCGCGCGCACCGCGGTGGCCGACGGTGGCGGTACGGTCACCTTCGCCGCCAGCGGCAAGAGCGTCGTGACGGATGCGGCGACGACGCTGCTGGAGGCCGGTGAGAGCGTCGGGGTGCAGATGCCGTTCGGCTGCCGGATGGGCATCTGCCAGTCTTGTGTGGTGGAGTTGACGGCCGGCCAGGTCCGCGACCTGCGCACCGGTGATGATCATGAGCCGGGCACCCGCATCCAGACGTGCATCTCGACCGCCGCCGGCGACTGCGAACTGGACGTCTGAGGGTTACCCGTTGGTAACCTACGCCAACGTAGGTTACGATATCGTAGGTCAAGGTTTCAGCATCCCGTGTCCGAAAGGCGGTTCGATGGCGGTAACCGACGTCGAGGTGTTCGCGCACCTCAGCGACGCCGATGTGGAGAATCTCGCCGCCGAGCTCGACGAGATCCGCCGCGACATCGAGGCATCCCGCGGCGAGCGCGACGCCCGCTATATCCGTCGCACCATCGCCGCGCAGCGGGTGCTCGAGGTGACCGGCCGGCTGATGCTGGCCGCCGGCTCTCGCCGCTCGGTCCGCTGGGCCGGCACCGCGACGCTGGGCGTGGCCAAGATCATCGAGAACATGGAGATCGGCCACAACGTCATGCACGGCCAGTGGGACTGGATGAACGACCCGGAGATCCACTCCGGTGGCTGGGAGTGGGACATGGCAGGGTCGTCCAAGCACTGGCGCTTCACCCACAACTTCCAGCATCACAAGTACACCAACATCCTCGGAATGGATGACGACGTGGGCTACGGCCTGCTGCGGGTTACCCGTGACACGCCCTGGAAGCGCTTCAACCTGTTCAACCTGTTCTACAACGCCATGTTGGCGATCGGGTTCGAGTGGGGAGTCGCCTTGCAGCACTTGGAGATCGGCAAGATTTTCATGGGCCGGGCAGATCGTGCGGCGACGCTGGTGCGGCTGCGGGAGTTCGTCACCAAAGCCGGCCGGCAGGTGTTCAAGGACTACATCGCGTTCCCGGCGCTGACCGCGCTGTCGCCCGGCGCGACGTTTGGCTCGACGCTGAAGGCCAACGCGATCGCCAACGTGATCCGCAACGTGTGGTCCAACGCGATCATCTTCTGCGGCCACTTTCCGGACGGCGCCGAGAAATTCACCAAGACCGACATGGTCGGCGAGACACGCGGCCATTGGTATCTGCGACAGCTTTTGGGCAGCGCCAACATCGACGCCCGGCAGCCGATGCGGTTCTTCAGCGGCAGCCTGTCCCATCAGATCGAACACCACCTGTACCCGGACCTGCCCAGCAACCGCTACCCCGAGATTGCGGTGCGGGTGCGCGAGATCTGCGAGCGCTACGACCTGCCTTACACCTCGGGTCCCTTTCTGGTGCAGTACGGCAAGACCTGGCGCACCATAGCCAAGTTGTCACTGCCGGACCGATTCCTGCGTGACACCGCCGATGATGCCCCGGAGACTCGCAGCGAGCGGATGTTCGCCGAGTTGGGCCCGGAGTCGACCGGAGCCGACCCGGTGACCGGCCGGCGTCGCGGACTCAAGACCGCGATCTCTACCGTGCGGGGCTGGCGGCGCGACAAGCCGGCCCGCCTGGCCGCCTGACCTCCCGTTGTGGCGCGCTAACCCTCGCGGAGCGTGGACAGCAGGTGTCGCGCGGCGGCGACGCGCCGTACCGCGGGCCCACTCAGCGAGTCCAGGGCGCATTCGGGGTCGGCCGGCGGCCCCAGATGTCCACAGCCCCGCGGACATTCGGTGATCGCCTCGGCGAGATCGGAGAACGCCATCAGCACATCGTCGGGCGCGATATGGGCCAGGCCGAACGATCGGATGCCCGGGGTGTCGATCACCCAGCCTGATCCGGCCAGCGGCAGCGCCACTGACTGGGTGGAGGTGTGCCGGCCCCGGCCGATGTCAGTGACCTGCCCGACCGCTCGGTCGGCTTGCGGGACAAGGCGATTCACCAACGTCGACTTGCCCACCCCGGAGTGGCCCAGCAACACCGTGATGTGCGACTGCAGTAGCGGAGCCACCGCGTCGAGCGGATCGTCGCGGCCTGCGGTGACCACCGTGAGATCCAGGTCGGCGAACTGGCCGGCGAACGGCTCCGGATCGGCCAGGTCCGTCTTGGTCAGGCACAGGATCGGCACCAATCCGCCGGCGTAGGCGGCGATCAGCGTCCGCTCGACGAGTCCGGTGCGCGGCGGCGGGTCGGCCAGGGCCACCACGATCAGCAGCTGGTCGGCGTTGGCGACCACCACCCGTTCTGTCGGATCGGTGTCATCAGCGGTGCGGCGCAACACCGTTCGTCGTGGACCGCGCCGGACGATGCGGGCCAGCGTGTCGGGCCGGCCGGACAGGTCGCCGACGACGTCGACGTTGTCGCCGACGACGATCGGGGTGCGGCCCAGTTCCCGGGCGCGCATCGCGGTGATCTGGCGATCCGGCTCGCCGTCCAGCACACACCCCCAGCGGCCGCGGTCGACGCTGACCACCATGGCCGAACGGGCATCGGCGTGTTCGGGGCGGATCTTGGTGCGCGGCCGGGAGCCGCGGCCGGAACGGACCTTGACGTCGGACTCGTCGTAGTCGCCGGGCTTCAAGCGCTCGAACCCGAATCGGCCAGCATCTCCGCCCACATCCGGGGGAAGGCGGGCAGGGTCTTGGCGGTGGTCTCGATGTCCTCCACGTCGACGTCGGCGACCCGCAGGCCGATGATCGCGCCTGCGGTGGCCATCCGGTGATCGGCATAGGAACACCAGGTTCCGCCGTGCAGCGGCGCCGCGGTGATGATCAGGCCATCGGGTGTTTCGGCGGCGTCACCGCCCAACCGGTTGATCTCGGTGGCCAACGCCGCCAACCGGTCGGTCTCGTGCCCGCGCAGGTGCGCGATACCGCTCAACCGCGACACCGATCCCGGCGCGGCCAGCGCGGCCAGCGCGGCCACGGTCGGGGTGAGCTCACCGACGGTTCGCAGGTCGATGTCGAATCCGGCATAGCTGGGCGGTCCCTGTACCTGTAACTGCGAATCGGTGTGGCGCACCGTCGCGCCTGTCCTGCCGATGACGTCGATGATGGTGTCGGACGGCTGAACGCCGACCGCCGGCCAGTCGGCGACGCGCACCTCGCCGCCGGTGACCACGGCCGCGGCCATAAACGGGGTGGCGTTGGACAGGTCTGGCTCGATCTCCCAGTGCCGGGCCGTCGGGGTGGCCGGCGACACCCGCCAGCGGTCGGCGGTGGTGTCGTCGACGTCGATCCCGGCCTGGCGCAGCATCGTGACCGTCATTGCGATGTGCGGCGCCGACGGCAGCGACGCGCCGGTGTGCACCACGGTCAGCCCGTCGTCGAACGCCGCCGCGGCCAGCAGCAGGCCGGAAACGAACTGTGAGGACGCCGAGGCGTCGATCGCCACGGTGCCGCCGGCGACGGACCCGGTGCCCTTGACCGTGAACGGCAGGGTGTCACCGTCGACGGCGATACCCAGGCTGCGCATTGCATCCAGCAGCGGAGCGATGGGCCGGGCCCGGGCCTGCTCGTCGCCGTCGAAGGTGACGGTCGCGGTGCCCAGCGCGGCCAGCGGCGGCACGAACCGCAATACGGTGCCGGCCAGGCCGCAGTTCAGCCAGGTGTCCGGCTCGGGGTCGATCTCGCCGCTGACCGTCACCTGGTGGGCCACCGCCTCGACGCGCAGACCCAGTGCACGCAGCGCGTCGAGCATCAGGTCGGTGTCGCGGCTGCGCAGCGCCCCGGAGAGGGTGGAGACCCCGCCGCCGCGCGCGGCCGCCAGCGCCGCCAGCACCAGCGCCCGGTTGGTCTGGGACTTCGAACCCGGCACGGTGACCGTGGCGTCGACAGGGGTGGTAGCGGTCGGTGCCGGCCAAGTCGTCACGGCTTCATCCTGCCAGCGTTTTGCTCCGGCGCTGGTATTCGGCGGTTCAGTGAGGCTCGACGGAGGAGAGGCGCGGCTGGGGCCGCCGCATGAATACCGCGGTTCAGTGAGGCTCGACGGAGGAGAGGCGCGGCTGGGGCCGCCGCATGAACGCCGCGGTTCAGTGAGGCTCGACGGCGTAGAGGCGAAGCTGGGGCCGCCGCATGAACGCCGCGGTTCAGTGAGGCTCGACGGAGGAGAGGCGAAGCTGGGGCCGCCGCATGAACGCCGCGGTTCAGTGAGGCTCGACGGAGGAGAGGCGAAGCTGGGGCCGCCGCATGAACGCCGCGGTTCAGTGAGGCTCGACGGAGGAGCGGCGAAGCTGGGGCCGCATGGAACCCGGCGTACCGGATGTGCTGGGCGCGTTCTTTGCCGATTGGCCGCGTTGCAGCACCCGGCCGTTCACCCGGGATCGTTACCATCGCGGCATGGCTCTGGCAGCGGGCTCCATTTTTGCTGAGTACACCATCCTCAAACTGTTGGGTGCCGGCGGGATGGGCAAGGTGTACCTCGCGCAGCATCCCCGGCTCCCGCGTCGTGATGCGCTGAAGGTGCTTCGCCGCTCGCTGAGCGCCGACGACGAGTACGAGGAGCGCTTCCGGCGGGAAGCCGAAGCCGCCGCGGTGTTGGACCACCCGAATATCGTGCGGGTGCACGATCGTGGCGAGTTTCGGGGACGGCTGTGGATCGCCATGGAGTACGTCGACGGCGAGAGTCTCGCCGAGCTGATCACCCGCAGGTTTCCGGCCGGTATGCCCCCGGATGCCGTGGTCCCGATCGTCGCGACCATCGCCGACGCGCTCGACTACGCCCACCGGCAAGGTGTGGTGCACCGCGACGTCAAGCCCAGCAACATCCTGGTGACCGAGTCCGAAGCCGGTGACCTGACCGCGGTGCTGGCCGACTTCGGCATCGCCCGGCAACTGAGCGGGCCCACCGGGCTGACCGCGAGCAATCTGGCGATCGGCACCATCGCCTATGCCGCGCCGGAGCAGCTGATGGGCGACGAGGCGCTGCAATACGCCGACCAGTACGCGCTGGCTGCCACCACCTTCCAGATGCTTACCGGTACGCCGCCGTTCCACCACGACAACCCGGTGACCGTCATCAGCCACCATCTCAACACGCCGCCGCCACCGCTGAGCGCGCAGCGGCCCGAGCTGGAAGAACTCGACGACGTGCTGGCCGCGGCGCTGGCCAAAGACCCCGCCGAGCGGTTCCGGAACTGTTCGGACTTCGTCGCGGCGCTGGCCGAGCAGCTGAGCGATCCGGATGCCGCGGAGGCACCCGACGCCGCCAGCACCGTCGTTCGGGGCGTTCCGCGAGCGGTACCGGACCCCGCGCCACGGAGCCGGCTGGCGAGACTGGCCCGGCCGGCCCTCGTCGTGCCGCTGGCGCTGGTGCTGGTCGGCTCGGTGGCGACGGTCGTCCCGCGCATGTTGGCCGACGAGCCGGTGGACACGACCGCCGCCGGTGGCGAGCCGGCGGCCGCGGTGGTGCCGCCGGTCAAGGCGCCGCCGTTCGACGGGACCTACCGGGTGGACGCCAACCGGGCGGGGGAGAAGTACAACGGTGTCCCCAACCCGCACCCGCCCAACGTGAGTACCTGGTGGGCGGTCCGGACGACATGCGACGAGCGGGCATGCACCGCTTCGGCAACGATGCTCGATCAGAAGGACCACCACAAAGCGGCGACGCTGCCCGACGGTGGCACTCAGATGAAGCTCGAATACGTTAAAGAGAGCTGGCGTTCGGAGCCGCAGCAACTGGACGCGCCGTGTGTGGCCCCCGACGGGCGGCTGGGTACCCAGACCACCACGCAGGTGTTGACGCTGGAGCCGACCATTCCCGGTGTCCTGCACGGGGCGATGGTCGCCACCGTCGATACCAACGAATGCTCCCAGCGGGGCGCCCAGATCTGGGTTCCGGTGGTGGCCAGTCGCTTCGGCGATGCACCGGTAGAGGTCGTCGGCGACGTCGAGGCCGCCAAGCGCGTCAAACCGGCCTGACAGCGGCCACGCATCGAATCAGCCTGATACCTCCGCGCAGGTGTTCGCCGAATGCAGCCGTGAGTCGACTGCTGTCCGGCGAATCACCCCGCGCTGGGCGGTCGGCTCATCATCCGGTGGCGGTAGCCGTATCGCGGCACGAACCGAAAACCGCTGGTCCCACCGCCACCGCCACCGCCGGCGGCAGCAGCCGCGGCCGCGGGCAGGGCAGCCAGGCCGGTCATGCCTGGCATGCCGTTTCGGGGCATCATGCCGGCTTCTGCAGTCACGGCCATCCGGCTGGAGACCAGCGTCGCCGCGGCCTGGTTGGCCGACGTGGGCGCCACCGGCCAGCTCTGCGGCACTGACAGGGCACCGATCTGGATGCCCCGGCCTACCGCAGCCGCCGGCCCCCCGTTGCCGAACCCCGGGGTGTTGATGGCGGCGGTCCCGACGCTCTTGGTCGCGGCCTCGGCCGCCTTCGCCAGGCCCCCGCCGAAGTCCCTGAGGGCCGAGGCGGCCCCCGGCGCTTGGTCCCAGCTGTAGAGCGCTCCCTGGCTGAGCCCCTGGGCGAGTCGCATCCCCATGCCCGAGTTGAGCAAGGTGGTGTACGTCGTCAGCTTGTCGACCCACGGCTGGAGGGCCGCCGTGAGCGGGGGCACGGTGCCGGCCCCCGGCGTCGTGGGCGTACTGGTCGCGGCGCCCGCCTGCGCTAGCGACTGCGCCGTGGTCAACCCCTGCGACGCGGCCGAGTTGCCGGCGGCCTGGGTGGTCGCGGCGGCTTGCGCCGCGGGTCCGGCCGGGTTGGTGGTCTGCGGTGGCGGGCTGAACTCTGAGAGCTGCGAAGCGGCGGCGGAGCCACCAGCGTAGCCGTACATCGCCGCGGCGTCCTGCGCCCACATCTGCGCGTAGTGGGCTTCGGTCGCCGCGATTGCCGGGGTGTTTTGGCCGAAGAAGTTGGTGGCGACCAGCATCATCAGTTGCGCCCGGTTGGCCGCCACCACCGGCGGCGGCACGGTCATCGCGAACGCGGCCTCAAATGCGGCCGCAGCGGCCTTGGCCTGACTGGCAGCCAGCTCGGCCTGCGCGGCGGTGGTCTTGAACCAGGTGGTGAACGGCAGTGCCGCGGCCGCCATCGCCGCCGCCGACGGGCCGTGCCAGCTGCTGGTCAGGTCCGTGATGGTCATGTCGAGGGCGGCTGCGGTCAGGCTGAGCTCCTCGGCCAGCACATCCCAAGCCGCCCCCGCTGCCAACATCGGGCCGGACCCAGCTCCGGCGTACATCCGTGCGGAATTGATCTCCGGCGGCAATGCCCCGTAGTCGATCACTATGCCCCTTGGCCCCTTGGTGCTATCCGCCGAACGGACGGCGCGGCATCACGGTCAATGCGGTTCCGTAGCGCGGCGCGCCGAACCCGCGGAAGCCAGCCCCGGCCGCACCCGCTGCGCCTGCCGGGACCCCGGCCATCCCCATCGGGGGTGCCATCGGAGAGTTGCCGAGAATTCCGCCGGTCGCGGGGCCGATCGGCTGCCACGTGCCACCCGACACCGGGCCCAACGCGGTC
>NZ_QMEX01000144.1 GCF_003284925.1 Mycolicibacter senuensis | reverse complement strand
CATCAGCGCGTCGCCCTACGTCGAGCGCACTCAATGGGTGGAATACGACGGCGGCACCAGCCTGCGGGTCTATCCCACCGATACCGGGCGAACCGAGGCCGGCGAGACCGGGACGCTACGCCAAGGCGAGCAGGCCTGGTCGGAGGTGGTGAACCGAAACCCGGACGCCAACACCTCCGGCATGCGCGAACAGTTCTTGTGCCACTGGCAGTTCGCCGAGTTCATCCTCCCCGGCAAGACCAGTTGGAACCTGGAGCCGTGGCGCCCGGTCGTCAGCACGCTGAGCATGTTGGCCAACGGCTGCAACCCTGGCGGCGCCGAGGAACCGTTCTAGGCCCTAGGACAGCGCCCCGCGCCGACGATCGCTGCTAGATCCAGACGCCCTTGCCGACCGCGACCACGCCGCCGGCGCTGATCGAGAACCGCTCGCGGTCCTTCTCCAGGTCGACACCGATCATCTCACCGGGACCGACCACCACGTTCTTGTCCAGGATCGCGTGCCGTACCACCGCGCCGCGCCCGACCCGCGCCCCGGGCATGATGACGCTGTCCTCCACGATCGCGCCGTCGTCGATCAAGACGTTCGACGACAGCACCGAATTGCGCACCGAGCCGGCCGAGATGACGCTTCCCGCGCCCACCACCGATTCCTGCGCCGTGCCGCCGTTGACGAACTTCGCCGGCGCCAGGTTCTCCGTCGCGCCGCGGATCGGCCAACGGTTGTTGTACAGGTTGAAGATCGGGTGCGCGGACACCAGGTCCATGTGGGCGTCGTAGAACGCGTCCAGGGTTCCCACGTCTCGCCAGTAGCCGCGGTCACGTTCGGTGGCTCCGGGCACCTCGTTGACG
Source organism: Mycolicibacter senuensis (assembly GCF_003284925.1). Classification (GTDB taxonomy): domain Bacteria; phylum Actinomycetota; class Actinomycetes; order Mycobacteriales; family Mycobacteriaceae; genus Mycobacterium; species Mycobacterium algericum_A. The sequence continues at coordinate 7,746 of NZ_QMEX01000144.1, read as the reverse complement.
GAGAAGTCGTAGACGGCGGCCATCCCGTCGGCGACCAGGCGCGGGATGATGTCGCCGCCCATGTCGTGGTCGGAGTGGTCATCGTCGGCGTCGGCGCGGATCGCGTCGATCAGCACCTTGGTGGTGAAGATGTAGTTGCCCATCGAGGCGTACGTGCTGTCCGGATCGTCGGGCGTGCCGGGCGGATTCGCCGGTTTCTCCACAAAGCTGCGGATCCGCCCGGACTCGTCGGCGTCGATGCAGCCGAACGATGACGCCTCCGCGCGTGGCACCCGGACCCCGGCGACAGTGGCGCCGGCCCCACTGTCGATGTGGAAGCGCACCATCTGTTCGGGGTCCATCCGGTACACGTGGTCCGCCCCGAAAACCACGATGTATTCCGGGTCTTCGTCAAAGATCAGGTTCAGCGACTGATAGATGGCATCGGCGGACCCGGTGTACCAGCGCGGCCCGAGCCGCTGCTGGGCCGGCACCGGGGTGATGTACTCCCCCGCCAGGCCGCTCAGCCGCCAGTTCTGCGAGATATGCCGGTCCAGCGAGTGCGACTTGTACTGCGTCAGAACACAGATCCGCAGGTAACGCGCGTTGACCAGATTCGACAACACGAAGTCGATGAGCCGGTAGGCGCCCCCGAACGGAACCGCCGGCTTGGCCCGGTCCGCGGTCAGCGGGTGCAGCCGCTTGCCTTCCCCCCCGGCCAGGACGATGCCGAGCACGTGCGGCGCTTCCCTCATGCCACCAAACCTATCGGCCGCTTCGGCACCCTGCCAGCTAGACAGCACGATTGGCGGAGCTTCTCACAGGTTGCCGGTCGTTCGCCGCGCGCCCGGCCGCCCGCGCCCGCTACCGTGCGGGGTATGCGGGTGGCGATGCTGACCCGGGAGTATCCCCCGGATATCTACGGTGGCGCGGGCGTGCATGTCACGAACCTGGTCGAAGCGCTGCGGCGGTTGTGCCACGTCGACGTGCACTGCATGGGTGCGCCCCGGCCGGGCGCGACGGCGCATCAGCCGGATCCGGCACTGCGGGATGCGAATCCGACGCTGGGCACGCTCTCGGCAGACCTGACGATGGCCGCCGCCGTCGGCACGGCCGACATCGCTCACTCACACACCTGGTACACCGCGCTGGCCGGCCGACTGGCAGCGCTGCTCTACGACATCCCCCATGTGCTCACCGCGCATTCGCTGGAGCCGCTGCGCCCCTGGAAGGCCGAGCAACTGGGCGGCGGCTACCGGGTGTCGTCCTGGGTGGAGCAGCTGGCGACGACCGCGGCCGACGCCGTGATCGCGGTCAGCTCGGCCATGCGCGACGACCTGCTGCGGGTCTACCCGGAGTTGCGGCCCGACCGCGTCCACGTCATCTACAGCGGCATCGACACCGAGGTGTGGTGTCCGCAGCCGGCCACCACGGAGTCGTCGATGCTGGCCGAACTCGGCGTGGAGCGCGACCGGCCCATGGTGGCGTTCGTCGGACGGATCACCCGGCAGAAGGGGGTCGCTCATCTGGTGGCCGCCGCGCATCGCTTCCATCCGGAGGCGCAGTTGGTGTTGTGCGCCGGCGCGCCCGACACCCCGGAGATCGCCGCCGAGGTGAGCGCCGCCGTGGCGGATCTGTCCGCCACTCGCAGCGGGGTGTTCTGGATCCAGGAGACCCTGCCGGCACGGCAGATCCGCGAGTTACTCTCGGCAGCGACGGTGTTCGTCTGCCCTTCGGTCTACGAACCGCTGGGCATCGTCAACCTCGAGGCGATGGCCTGCGGCACGGCCGTGGTGGCCTCCGACGTCGGCGGCATACCCGAGGTGGTCACTGATGGCGTCACCGGCTCGCTGGTGCACTACGACCCCGCCGACCCGGACGGCTATTGCACCGGCCTGGCCGCGACGGTCAACGCGCTGATCGGCGACCCGGTAACCGCCCGGCGTTACGGCGAGGCCGGCAGGCTCCGCTGCGAGGAGGTTTTCTCGTGGCCGCGCGTCGCCGAGCAGACCCATGCCGTGTATCGGCAACTGGGCGCCGGCTGACAGTCCGCCGGCAGCTCGGACAGCCCGTCAGCTCGTGACGGCTTTGAGTTCGTCGCCCAGTGCAGCGGCCTCGTCCGGAGTCAGTTCGACGACTAGTCGTCCACCACCCTCAAGCGGTACCCGCATCACGATGCCGCGCCCCTCTTTGGTCGCTTCCAGTGGACCGTCACCGGTCCGGGGCTTCATCGCCGCCATCGAGTGCTCCCTCCAGGTACCAGCCCACCGGCCGTGCCCTTGATCTGCGCCGGCTGTGCACCGCGATCGCAGCATCCGGCATCGAACTGCAGTTTCACTACGCCATTCTTCCCTATCAGCGACGCCGCGTGCACAAGACCCGATTCCGGAGTGCATTTTAATGGATCTAGGCGGTCACCGTCGGCACCCAACAGGACTGAAGGTGATCGTCGACCATGCCCGTGGCCTGCATCAATGCATAGGCGGTCGTCGGGCCCACGAATCGGAACCCGCGCCGCTTCAATTCGCGCGCCATCGCCGTGGATTCCGGCGTGACGGCCGGAATTTCCGACAGATCGGCGGGCCGGGGGCGCGCCGGCGGGGCGAATGACCACAACAGCTCCGCCAAATCGGTGGATCCCAGGGCGATGGTGGCCCGCGCGTTGGCGATCGTCGCCTCGATCTTGGCCCGGTTGCGCACGATGCCGGCATCGGCCATCAGCCGGGCTACGTCGGCGTCGGTGTAGCGCGCGACGGTCTCGACATCGAAGTCTGCGAACGCGCGCCGGAAGTTCTCCCGCTTGCGCAGGATCACCAGCCACGACAGGCCGCTCTGGAAGGCCTCCAGGCTGATCCGCTCGAACAGTGCGGTCGCCTCACGCACCGGACGGCCCCACTCCCGGTCGTGGTAATCGCGGTACAGCGCCGATCCATCGGACCAGGCGCACCGCACCAGGCCGTCGTCGGGCGCGCCGGTCAATTCTGCTCCGACGGATCCGCGGCCAGCGCCTGCGCCGCGGCCAGCTGCCCACGCAGCTGGTCGAGTTCTGCGCCGAGGCGCTCCAGCACCCAGTCGACCTCACCGGTGTGGTAGCCGCGCAGCACCTGGGAGAACTTCACCGCCTCGACGTCGGCGCCGGTGACCCCGGAGGCCGGCAGCATGGTCGCCGTGGTCGCCCGGGGCAGCGGCGGCAGCTGCTCCCCCCGCCCGAACAGCACGCTGGCCACCCCGAACAGCAGCAACGCGATCAGGACGAGCACCACGAGATACAGCAACACCAGTGTCACGGGATCGATAGTGCCTCATTCGACCGCACGGGTGTGCTCAGCGCTGACGCAACGTGTTCATCGGCGGCCGGTCCACCAGTGACAGCGGCGTGGTGCGCGGCAGGTAGTCGGTGCCGTCGGCACCGGCGGCGAAGAACTGGGTGAGCCCGACGCCGGAGTCGGGGACCCCGCACCGCGACAACAGGGTGGCGACGACTTGGCGGCTCATCACGGCCAACTCGGCCAGCGGGCGGTTGCGGTGGGCCCGCACTCCCAGGTTGACCTGGGCGATCGCGTCCAGGCCCAACCGGTCATAGGTGTCGATCAACAGGCCGATCTCCACGCCGTAGCCGGGCGCGAACGGCACCGACGCCAGCAGCTCGCGACTGCCGGCGTACTCACCGCCCAGCGGCTGCAGCACAGCGCCCAGGTCGGGCCGCAGCGCGGTCAGCAGCGGGCGGGCGACCAACTCGGTGACCCGGCCGCCACCGGTGGCGTCCTCGGTGCCGTTGACCTTCAGCGGCCGCCGGTAGAAGCCCTTGACCAGATGGACGTTGTCGCCGGTGAGCAGCGGCCCGACCAGGTTCGGGACGAACATCGGGTCGGGGTCGATGAGGTCGGAGTCCACGAAAACCACGATGTCGCCGCTGGTCGCGGCCAGCGAACGCCACAGCGCTTCGCCTTTGCCGGGCTGCGGGGGCACCTCGGGGACGGCCTGTTCGCGGCTGACGACGCGAGCGCCCGCGGCGATAGACCGGATCTCGGTGTCGTCGGTGGAGCCGGAATCCAGCACGATCAGTTCGTCGACCAGGTTGTCGAGCAGCGGGGTGATGCTGTCGATGACCGATTCGATGGTCGCCTGCTCGTTCAACGCGGGCAGCACCACCGAGACGGTGCGCCCCGTCTCGGCCTTGGCCGCCACCAACTCGGCGACCGTCCAGTCCGGACGGTTCCAGGTGCGCCCGGCCAGCCGGGTGTCACCCAGCCCCGCGACCAGGTCGGTCATGCTAAACCCCTTACTGTGCGGGTCGGGGCCCGCACGCCCTGGATGGATGCCACCATCTCCAGGACGCGCCGGGTCGGCCCGACCTCGTGCACCCGGAACATCCGGGCGCCGGCGGCCGCCGCAAGCGCGGTGGCCGCCAGCGTTCCCTCCAGTCGTTCGGTCAGACCCACACCGAGAGTCTCCCCGATGAAGTCCTTGTTGGAGAGCGCCATCAGCACCGGCCATCCGGTAGCGACCAGCCTCTCCGTGTGTCGCAACAACGCTAGCCCGTGGAAGGTGTTCTTGCCGAAATCATGGGTGGGGTCGATCAGCACCCGGTCGCGCGGCACCCCGGCCGCCACCGCCCGCTGCGCGGCCGCGGTGACCTCGTCGATCACCGCATCCACCACCCCGTCCACAGTGGTGCCGTAGCTCACCCGGAACGGGCGGGTCCGCGGCGCCGCGCCGCCGGTGTGCGAGCAGACCAGGCCGACACCGAACTCCGCGGCGACCGCCGGCACCTGCGGGTCGACGCCGCCCCAGGTGTCGTTGATCAGGTCGGCGCCCGCCACGCAGGCGCGTTTTGCCACCTCCGAGCGCCAGGTGTCGACACTGATCAGCTGGTCGGGGTAGGCGCCGCGCAGCCACTCGATGAAGGGAACCACCCGGGCGGTCTCGGCATCGGCGTCGACGGTCCGCCCCGGCCCGGCCTTGACCCCGCCGATGTCGATGACGTCCGCCCCGTCGGCCACCGCCTGGTGCACCGCCGACTTGGCCGCGTCGTCGTCGAAGGTGGCGCCGGCGTCGTAGAAGGAGTCCGGGGTGCGGTTGATGATCGCCATGATCAGCGCGCGATCGGCCGCCACCGGACGACCGCAGAGGGTGGACTGCACGGTTCTATGGTGCCCGGTCGGTGCCGCGACGCGGTGGTCAGCCCTGACCGGCCGAAACCGGCGTCAGCCCCGCGGCCGCTTCCCGGCGGCCACTTCCCCGGGATAGTCCTCGTAGTAGGGCACATAACCCTCGTCACGACCGGCCAGCACGTACAGCGGGTCGTCGATGCGGGCGTCACCGGCGCCGTAGCCCTGCTCACGTAACTCCACCTTGCGGCTCTTGAACGTGGTGGTGTGCGCCATCGTTTCCACCAGCCGCACGAACAGCGGAACCGCATACGACGGCAACCGGTCATAGACGGTGCGGGCCAACCGGGCCCCGTCGAACGACGCACCGTCACGCAGTTTGATCGCGGCCATCCCGGCACGTCCACCGGTGTCGGGCACCTCGACGCCGTAGACGGCGCATTCCTCGACCGATTCGTCGGCGGACAACGCGGCCTCGACCTGGGTGGTGGCGACGTTCTCGCCCTTCCACCGGAAGGTGTCGCCGAGCCGGTCGACGAACGCGGCGTGGCCCATACCCTGCGGCCGCATCAGGTCGCCGGTGTTGAACCAGCAGTCCCCTTCCCGGAAGGCGTTGCGCACCAGCTTCTTCTCGTTGGCCTCCGGATCGGTGTAGCCGTCGAACGGCGAAAGCCGGTTCACCGGGCTCAGCAGCAGCCCGGGTTGCCCCGACGGCACCCGGCGCACCCAGCCGTCCTCGCCGCGCAGCGGTTGCCCGGTGTCGTGGTCGTACTCCACGTAGGCCAGTGGCAGCGGGTACAACCCGGTGCTGCGCGGCACGTTGAGCACGTTGAGGAACGCGCTGTTGCTCTCGCTGGCGGCGTAGAACTCGCAGACCCGTTTGATGCCGAACCGGTCGGTGAACTCGTCCCAGATCTCCGGCCGCAGCCCGTTGCCGGCGATCACCCGCACCTTGTGCGCCCGGTCGGTCGGCTTGGGCGGCTGGTTGAGCAGGTAGCGGCAGACTTCGCCGATGTAGACGAACGCGGTGGCGTCCGCGGCGATCACCTCGTCCCAGAAGCGTGAGGCGGAGAACGATTTGCCCAGCGCCAGTGTCGCGCCGGAGTTGAGCACCGAGGACACCGCGACCGTCAGCGCGTTGTTGTGGTAGAGCGGCAGGCAGCAGTACAGCGTGTCGCTGCTGCGCAACCGCAGCCCGATTCCGCCGAAGGTGGCCAGCGCCCGCAGCCACCGGTAGTGCGTCATCACACTGGCCTTGGGATAGCCGGTGGTGCCGGAGGTGAAGATGTAGAACGCGGTGTCCTTGGCCAGCACCGCCTCGACCGATACCGGGTTGTCGGCGGGCGCGGTGGCCGCCAGCCGCTCGAACTCCTCGATGGTGACCGGCTCGGCGGTCGCGCCGCTGTCGTGCACGGCGCTGACCAGATCCGCCTCGGCGATCAGCAGTTTGGCTTCCAGCAGGCCGAGGCTGTGGACCAGCACGTCGCCACGCTGGTGGTAGTTGACCATCCCGGCGATCGCACCGCATTTGACGACGGCCAGCATCATCAGCACCGCGTTGGGTGAGTTGCGCAGCATCACCCCGACGACGTCGCCGTGGCCGACGCCGCGAGCGGCCAATACCGCCGCAAAGCGGTTGACGGTCGCGTTGGCCTCGCGGTAGGTCAGCTGCTGCTCACCGAACCGGATGAAGACGCGATCGGCGTGTTTGGCGGCGCGGTCCTGAAAGACCTTGCCGATCGACGCCTTGGAGGTGGGTCGGGCCAGCAGGCCGGTCCGCATCCCACGCAGCATCGCCGGCATATCGGCGACGAGCACGGGCAGCCGAGTCGCGATGTCGGTCAGCCCGATCCGGGTCCCGGAATTGTGATCGGACACGGTATCCCCTCGGGGTCGGCAGGTGCTGAGACAGCCCAAACGATCGCCGGCACGGCGGAGCCGGGCGCAGCGGGTCTGCTGTGAAGACACAGCTTAGTCGGTACCGGCAGTACCGGGTGCGCAGGCGTCCAGTGCCGTCTCGAGCTCGTCGACCACCAGCAGCCGGTCCATCGCACGCTGGGACACGAACCCGGCGTCGAGCAGCCCGGACATCCAGGCCCACAGCCCCGCGTAGTGGCCGTCCGGATCCAGCAGCACGACCGGTTTGTCGTGCAGACCCAGATACCGGCCGGTCCATGTCTCGAACAGCTCCTCCAACGTGCCGATGCCGCCGGGCAGGGTCAGAAACGCGTCCGCGCGTTGGTCCATGACCTGTTTGCGCTCCCGCATGGTGTCGGTGACGATCAGCTCGTCGGATTCGACGTCGGCCACCTCGCGGTGCAGCAACGCCTTGGGGATCACTCCGACGGTGCGGCCACCGTGCTGCCGGACGGCCACCGCCAGTGCGCCCATCGCCGAGACGTTGCCGCCACCCCACACCAGCGTCCAGCCCCGTTGCGCGATCGCCGCGCCGACTTTGGCGGCCAGCGCCAGCAGCGCCGGGTCGCTCGGGCCGGACGCACAGTAGACACACACCGCCCATTCGCTGCCCCGCACACCCGAAAGGCTAACCGGCGACTGGCGCAGACCGTAAAATCTGCGCGATGCCGATCCGGTGGAACGTCCCCGAGCATTCGGCCGCCCTGCACCGGCTGACCGAAGCGCTCGACGCGGCCGG
>NZ_QMEX01000143.1 GCF_003284925.1 Mycolicibacter senuensis | reverse complement strand
TCAGCCCGCCGGTGGCGCACGCCGGGCACTGCCCGCAGCGCGGCAGAAACGTCAGCACCACCCGCTGCCCGACCGCGATGCCGCCGATGGCGGGGCCCGCGCCGACCGCCTCGACGATTCCGGCCGCTTCGTGGCCGAGCAGCATCGGCACCGGGCGCACCCGGTTGCCGTCGACCACCGACAGGTCGGAATGACAGACCCCGGCGGCCTCCACCCGGACCAGCAGTTCGCCGGGTCCGGGCGGGGCCAGGTCCAGCTCGGACACCGCGAGCGGCCGTGACCGGGCGTAGGGCCGTGGCGCCCCGATCCGCTCCAGCACCGCGCCGCGGATGGCAACCATGTTGGAATACAACCATGAGTTGCGCGGTACCGCCCGCCCCGGAAGGGTTGACCAGCGGGGACTTTCCGGTGCATTGGCCGGTGCTGACCCGCTGGGCCGACAACGACATGTTCGGCCACCTCAACAATGCGGTGTACTACCAACTCTTCGACACCGCCATCAACGGCTGGATCGCGGCCAACGTGGCAGATCTCGATCCGGTCGCCATGCCGGAACTCGGTGTGGTGGCCGAATCGGGCTGCCGCTTCCTGGGCGAGCTGGGCTTCCCGGACCGGCTCGCGGTCGGCCTGGCGGTCACCCGGCTGGGGCGCAGCAGTGTCACCTACCGGCTCGCGGTGTTCCGCGTCGACGATGACGCCGGTGCCGGGCCGCTCGCCGCGCTGGGGCACTGGGTGCACGTCTACGTCGACCGCGTCAGCCGACGGCCGGTGCCGATCCCCGACGGCATCCGGGCACTGCTGGGCACCGCCGGGGTCTAGCGCGAAACCGGCGGTTGGCAGCCAAAGTGCGAGCGCGCAGCTGCAAAACGTCGGTCTCGGTGCTCGATTCGCCGGTGGCTATGCTCGGCGGATGCCGCTCGTGAGCAAGACCGTCGAAGTTGCCGCCGACGCCGCCACCATCATGGGGATCGTCGCCGACTTCGAGGCGTACCCGCAGTGGAACGACGAGGTCAAAGGGATCTGGGTGTTGGCCCGCTACGACGACGGCCGGCCCAGCCAGCTGCGGCTGGACGCCTCGTATTCCGGTTTCGACGGCACCTTCATCCAGGCCGTGTACTACCCGAGTGGCACGCAGATCCAGACCGTGCTCCAGCAGGGCGACCTGTTCAGCAAGCAGGAGCAGTTGTTCTCGGTGGTGGAGATCGGGCCCACCACGTTGCTCACCGTCGACATGGACATCGAGACGGAGATGTCGGTGCCCAAGCCGATGCTCAAGAAGGCGTTCAACAACGCCCTGGATTACTTGGCCGACAATCTCAAACGTCGCGCCGAGCAACTGGCTGCGGGTTAGTCTCAGCGTCAATCGCAGCGGGTCGGCGCCGCTGGTCCGGCGTCGGACGCAGCGGGTCGACGCAGCGTCGTCGTCACGAAGCGGGAGAGCCGATTGACCCATCCAACAACCGATCCCGCCGAACAGCCCTACCGCGCCCGACGGGCGAACTGGGTCAACCAGCTGGATCGGCATGCGCTGATGCAACCGGACGCTCCGGCGCTGCGGTTCGCAGGTCAGACCACCACGTGGGCGCAGTTGCGGAAGAGGGTCACCGCGCTGGCCGATGCGCTGAGCCGCCGCGGGGTCGGCTTCGGCGACCGGGTGATGATCCTGATGCTCAACCGGACCGAGTTCGTCGAGGCGGTGCTGGCCGCCAACATGCTGGGCGCGATCGCCGTCCCGGTGAACTTCCGGCTCACCCCACCGGAGCTCGCCTTCCTGGTCACCGACTGCGAGGCGCGGGTGCTGATCACCGAGACGGCGCTGGTGCCGGTGGTGCAGGGCCTGCGCAAGTTGACCGGCCTGCTGGACGCCGTCGTCGTGGCCGGCGGTTCGGCCGGCGACGGCCTGATCGGCTACGAGGACCTGATCAGCGAGACCGGTGAACCACATCAGCCGGTGGACATCGAAAACGATTCGCCGGCCCTGATCATGTACACCTCGGGGACCACCGGCCGCCCCAAGGGCGCGGTGCTCACCCACACCAACCTGGTCGGCCAGACCATGACCGCGCTGCACACTGCCGGCACGGGCACGAACGACGTGGCCTTCATCGGGGTGCCGTTCTTCCACATCGCCGGTGTCGGCAATCTGCTGCCCGGCATGTGGCTGGGTATCCCGACGGTGATCAACCCGCTCGGTGCGTTCGACGCCGGCCAACTGCTCGACGTGCTGGCCGCCGAGAAGGTCACCGGCATCTTCCTGGTGCCCGCGCAGTGGCAGGCCGTCTGCGCCGAACAGCAGGCCAACCCGCGCGATATCCGGTTGCGGACCATGTCGTGGGGGGCGGCGCCGGCCTCCGATGCGCTGCTGCGGCAGATGGCCGAGACCTTTCCGGGCACCAAGATCCTCGCGGCGTTCGGGCAGACCGAGATGTCGCCGGTGACGTGCATTTTGCTCGGCGAGGACGCCGTGCGGAAGCTCGGATCGGTGGGCACCGTCATCCCGACCGTCACCGCCCGCGTCGTCGACGAGGACATGAACGACGTCGCCGTCGGTGAGGTCGGTGAGATCGTCTACCGGGCACCGACCCTGATGAGCGGTTACTGGAACAATCCCGAAGCCACCGCCGAGGCCTTCGCGGGCGGATGGTTCCACTCCGGGGATCTGGTCCGGATGGACGCCGAGGGCTACGTCTGGGTGGTCGACCGCAAGAAGGACATGATCATCTCCGGCGGCGAGAACGTGTACTGCGCCGAGGTGGAGAACGTGCTGGCCGGTCACCCCGACATCGCCGAGGTCGCGGTGATCGGCCGCGCGCACGAGCAGTGGGGCGAGGTGCCGATCGCGGTCGCCGCCGTCAACCGGGCCGATCTGCTGCTGGCCGACCTCGACGGCTACCTCACCGAGCGACTGGCGCGCTATAAGCACCCCAAAGGATTGGAGATCGTCGACGCGCTGCCGCGTAACCCGGCCGGCAAGGTGCTCAAGACCGAACTGCGGAGCCGCTACGGCGCGGCCCGGGAATCCGAGTCGGTCACCGCCGCAACCGATACCGCGCAGAACGCCGACGCTTGAGGTGGCGGCACGTTACTGTCCGGTAGGAAACTGCGGACGTTGGAGCGAATCGATCTCCTTCTCACGCAGTCATCAGGTATGGTCCGATGGTCGCCAACGGCACGTTGGGGCGCTATGGTGACGCGGGTCTCGGAGAGAACTTGGACGGACGGAGAGAGCCTGTGCGACGCGATCCCCTGCTGCGTCGTGGCGCGGAGGCTCCGGTGAGGGGGGTGTTGTGACGGCTCCGGCGCGTCCCCGCCTGGTCGATTTCGCCCGTGATCGGGTGATGCCGCCGCTGGTGATGGTCGGCGGGTTTTTCCGGATGTGCGCGCTGACCGCTCGGGCACTGTTCAAGCCGCCGTTCCAGTGGCGCGAGACCCTTCAGCAGGGCTGGTTCATCACCAGCGTCGCCCTCGTGCCGACCGTCGCCGTCGCGATCCCGCTGACCGTGCTACTGGTCTTCACCCTCAATATTCTGTTGGCCCAGTTCGGAGCTGCCGACGTCTCGGGTGCCGGCGCCGGCATCGCAGCGGTCACCCAGCTGGGCCCGCTGGTCACCGTGCTGGTGGTCGCCGGCGCGGGTTCGACCGCCATCTGCGCCGACCTGGGCGCCCGCACCATCCGCGAGGAGATCGACGCGATGGAGGTGCTCGGTATCGACCCGATCCATCGCCTGGTGGTGCCGCGGGTGATCGCCGCGACCGTCGTCGCCCTGCTGCTCAACGCGCTGGTCATCGTCATCGGCCTGGCGGGTGGCTTCCTGTTCGGCGTGTACCTGCAAAACGTCTCCGGCGGCGCCTACCTGTCGACGCTGACATTGCTGACCGGGCTACCCGAGGTGATCATCTCCACGGTCAAGGCCAGCGTCTTCGGACTTATCGCAGGCTTGGTTGGTTGTTATCGGGGTCTTACTGTTCGCGGCGGCTCCAAAGGGTTGGGGACGGCCGTGAACGAGACGGTGGTGCTGTGCGTGATCGCGCTGTTCGCGGTGAACGTCGTGCTGACCACCATCGGCGTGAAGTTCGGAACGGGGACCTGAGATGTCGACATCAGCAGTGGTGCGCGCCCGGTTTCCCGGGCTGATCGCGAACTATCAACGTTACGTCGGAGCGGCCGGACGTTCGCTCGACAAGAGCGGCCAGATGGGCTGGTTCTTCCTGACCGCCATTCGGCAGATCCCGTGGGCGCTGCGTAGATACCGCCGGGAGTCGCTGCGGCTGATCGCCGAGCTGGGGATGGGCACCGGCGCCATGGCCGTCATCGGCGGCACCGTGGCGATCATCGGCTTCGTGATGCTGGCCGGTGGCTCGCTGATCGCGATCCAGGGGTTCACCTCGCTCGGCAATATCGGGGTGGAGACCTACACCGGTTTCGCCGCGGCACTGGTCAACGTCCGCGTGGTCGGCCCGGTCAACGCCGGCATCGCCCTGGCCGCGACGGTGGGCGCCGGAGCCACCGCCGAACTCGGCGCGATGCGGATCAGCGAAGAGATCGACGCGCTGGAGGTGATGGGGATCAACTCCATCTCCTACCTGGTGTCCACCCGCGTGGTGGCCGGCTTCACGGTGATCATCCCGCTGTACGCGCTGGCGCTGATCATGGCGTTCGCCTCGCCGCAGATCGTCACGACGCTGTTCTTCGGCCAGTCGTCGGGAACCTACGACCACTACTTCCGGACCTTCCTGCGGGCCGACGATGTGTTCTGGTCGTTCATGGAGACCATCCTGATCGCGGTGATCGTCATGATCACCCACTGTTACTACGGCTTCAATGCCAGTGGTGGCCCGGTCGGTGTCGGCGAGGCGGTCGGCCGATCGATGCGGCTGTCGCTGATCTCGGTGCCCACGGTCGTGTTGTTCGCCGCGTTGGCGCTCTACGGCGTCGACCCCAACTTCAACCTGACGATGTGATGACGATGGCAACCGGGAGAGAGAACAAGCCGCAGACCCCGCCCTACCGGATCGCGGGCGTGGTGACGCTGGCGGTCCTGGTGCTCATCACCGGACTGGTCTACGGCCAGTTCCGCGGGGCGTTCATCAAGACGACGTCGCTGACCATGGTGGCGCCGCGTGCCGGCCTGGTGATGGACCCGGGCGGTCCGGTGACCTACAACGGCGTGCAGATCGGGCGGGTGTCCGCGATCGCGCCGACGGAGTTCGAAGAGAAGCCGGCGGCCAAGTTCACCCTCGACGTGGACCCGAAATACATCAAGCTGATCCCGTCCAACGTCGAGGCCAACATCATGGCGACCACGTTGTTCGGCAACAAGTACGTGTCGCTGACCGCGCCGGACAACCCGACGACGGAGCGCATCAGCACCAAGCACATCATCGCGACGTCGGTGACCACCGAACTCAACACGCTGTTCGAGACGGTGACCAAGCTCTCCGAGAGCGTCGACCCGGTCAAACTGAACCTCACCCTGCACGCCGCCGCGGAGGCGCTGACCGGCCTCGGGGACAAGTTCGGTGAATCCCTGGTCAACGGGAACGCGATTCTCGACGACGTCAACGCGCGGATGCCCTACTTCCGGCGCGACCTCAAGGGCTTCGCGACGCTCGGGGACGTCTACGCCGCCGGTGCGCCGGACCTAGTCGGCTTCCTGGAGCACTCGCCGACCACGGTGAAGACGATCACCACCCAGCAGAAACAACTGGACGCCGCGCTGCTGGCCGCGGCCGGCGTGGGCAACCTCGGTGCCGACATCACCGACCGGTTCGGCCCGTACCTGCGGGCGCAGTTCTCCGACCTGGTTCCGGTGTCGGCGCTGCTCGACGAGTACAGCCCGGAGCTGTTCTGCGCCATCCGCAACCTCGCCGAGGGCGCGCCCAAGGTGTACAACTTCCTCGGCGGTGGCGACGGTTACGCGCTGGACACCGTCAGTGAGCTGGTCAGCCCGGCCAACCCCTACATCTACCCGGACAACCTGCCGCGCTACAACGCCCGCGGCGGACCCGGCGGGGCGCCCGGCTGTTGGCAGGAGATCACCCACGATTTCTGGCCGGCGCCGTACCTGGTGGCCGACACCGGAGTCAGCCAAGCACCCTACAACCATTTCGAGGTCGGATCGCCCTGGGCAATCGATTACGTCTGGGGCCGCCAAGTCGGGGATAACACGATCAACCCATGAACATCACCAGGACTGCAGTCAAACTCGGCGTCGTCGGATCGGTGCTGCTGCTCTTCACGATCGGGCTGGTCGTGGTATTCGGGCAGGTCCGGTTCGACCGGACGTCGCGTTACTCCGCGGAGTTCACCAACGCCAGCGGCCTGCGCCAGGGCCAGTTCGTCCGTGCCTCCGGGGTGGAGATCGGCAAGGTCAAAAACGTGCACCTGGTCGACGGCGGCCGCCGCGTGGTGGTCGACTTCGACGTCGACCGCTCGCTGCCGCTGTACCAGTCGACCACCGCGCAGATCCGTTACGACGACCTCATCGGCAACCGGTACCTGGAGCTCAAGCGGGGCGACGGCGAGGGCGCCGACAAGCGGCTGCCCGCAGGCGGTTTCATTCCGGCCTCCCGCACCCAGCCCGCCCTCGACCTCGATGCGCTGATCGGTGGATTCAAACCGGTGTTCCGGGCGCTCGATCCGGACAAGATCAACACCATCGCCTCGTCGATCGTCACGGTGTTCCAGGGCCAGGGCGGCACCATCAACGACATCCTGCAGCAGACCGCGCAGCTGACCGCACACATCGCCGACCGGGACGCCGCGATCGGCGAGGTGGTCAAGAACCTCAACACGGTGCTGGACACCGCGGTTCGGCACCGCCAGACGTTCGACGAGACCGTCGACAACTTCGACAAGCTGGTCAAGGGCCTGAACGACCACCGCACCGGTCTGGCCTTCGGCACCGCCGAATTCGGCAACGCCGCCGGCAACCTGGCCGACCTGCTGGCCGACAACCGTCCGCAGCTGCACAGCATCTTCCCGGTCGCGGGCCCCGAGCCACCGGACCGCATGGCCGACGTCGAGGGACTGTTGGAGCGGATTCCGCAGGCGCTGAAGCTCATCGGGCGTACCGGCGTCTACGGCGACTTCTTCAACTTCTACATCTGTGACGCCACTATCAAGCTTCCGGGCCTGCAGCCCGGCGGACCGGTTCGCAACGTCCGGCTCTGGCAGCAGCCGACCGGGAGGTGCACACCGCAGTGAGGACTCTGGAACCGCCCAACCGGGCACGGATCGGCGTGATCGGCATCATCACGGTCGCATTGGTGACCTTGGTGGGGCAGACCTTCACCACGGTGCCGATGCTGTTCGCCGAGCCGAGCTACTTCGGCGAGCTCTCCGACACCGGGGGGCTCACCGCCGGGGACAAGGTCCGCATCTCGGGTGTGGATGTCGGCAAGGTCCAGGACCTGTCCATCGACGGCGATCACGTGCGGGTCCGGTTCTCCGTCGGCGCCAACCCGATCGGGACGGACAGCATCATCGGGGTGAAGACCGACACCATCCTGGGGCGCAAGGTGTTGGCCATCGAACCCAAGGGCGAAAAGAAGTTGTCGCCGCAGGGGGTGCTGCCGCTGGGGCAGAGCACCACGCCCTACCAGCTCTACGATGCGGTCTTCGACGTCACCAAGGCCGCGGCCGGCTGGGACATCGACACCGTCAAGCGGTCGCTGAAGGTGCTCTCGGAGACGGTCAGCGAGACCGCCCCCGACCTGAGCGCGGCGTTGGACGGCGTTGCCAAATTCTCCGACACCATCGGCAAGCGCGACGACGAGATCACCCATCTGCTGGCCCAGGCCAACAAGATCGCCGCGGTGATGGGCGACCGCAGCGGCCAGATCGACGCGGTGCTGCGCAACACCCAGACGCTGCTGGCCGCGTTCAATCAGCGCAGCCAGGCCATCTCGGCGCTGCTGGGCAACATCGCCTACTTCGGTGAGCAGGTGCAAGGCCTGGTCCGGGACAACCCGAACCTGGATCTGCGCCACGTGTTCGTAGAGGCCCAGAACATCACCGACATGCTGGTACGCCGCCAGGACAACCTGCGCGAGATGTTCACGATCCTGGGCCGCTACCTGACGATCGTCAACGACGCGATCGCCTCGGGACCGTACTTCAAGGTCTCGGCGCTCAACGTGATCCCGTTCTGGATTCTGCAGCCGTGGGTCGACGCCGCGTTCAAGAAGCGCGGCATCTCGCCGGAGGAGTTCTGGCGCAACGCGGGCCTGCCGGAGTTCCGTTACCCCGACCCCAACGGGACCCGGTTCCCCAACGGCGCACCGCCGCCCGCACCGCAGGTGATCGAGGGCACGCCGGAGCATCCCGGACCGGCCGTGGCGCCGGGATCGCCGTGCTCGTACGCGCCGGCGGCCGGCCTGTTCCCGACCCCGGGCAACCCGCTGCCCTGCGCGAACCTGGACCCGAACGCGGGACCGTTCGGTCCGAGCGGACCGTACCCGGGCCCGACCGATGTGCTGGTCTCGCCGCCGAACCCGGACGGGTTGCCGTCGACGCCGGGCATTCCGATCGCCGGCCGGCCCGGCGAGACCCCGCCGGTGGTGCCGGGCACCCCGGTACCGATGCCCGACGCCAATCCGGGAGCGCGCTCCGAGCCGCTGGGCCCGATGCCCGG
>NZ_QMEX01000142.1 GCF_003284925.1 Mycolicibacter senuensis | reverse complement strand
GGTCCTCGGTCATCGCTGCGCGACGTTACGCGGCCGGGTCAACGTCGCGCCGTCCGCCCGGAAGAACATCCGCTCTCAGGGAATGTCCACCGCCTTAGGCCAGCCTTTCTTAACGGTCCCGTAGGTCTAACTTCAGACGCTTTCGTTACGGTCCCCCCAGCGCCGGATACCGCCGGCGCTGTTTTACGCGCACCACCAGACACCTCAACGGCCGCAACCGATCCGGTCGACCAGTTTTGAGAGGGGTTCCCATGCCACAGGTTGAGCAGCTGCCCGGCCGCAATGCGGACGTATGGGATTGGCAACTCCGAGGAGCGTGCCGGGGCGTTGACTCGTCGGTGTTCTTCCCGCCCGATGGGGAGCGCGGCCGCGCCCGGGCTCAGCGGGAGCAGAACGCCAAACGGTGGTGCCGCAGCTGCCCGGTGCTGGAGCAGTGCCGTGCGCACGCACTTGCCGTGGGTGAGCCCTACGGGATCTGGGGCGGCATGTCGGAATCCGAGCGGCACGCCGCGCTGCGCTGCCTGCGACCCAGCGGCTGAGCCCGGAAGACCCCGGTGACCCCGCTGGGGTTGAAATCGCGCCGTTATCCGGTTTCACCGACGGCAACACCGTTACGCTTCCCGCCCGGCATGCTCTGAAACTTCGCCGGCGTCAGCGATCGCAAAAAACCCCCGGGCGCAATATCAGCGTGTGATAAGCACAAGCGGTGAAAAAACGGGGCGGGATCAAAAGCACGGTTGCGCAGGCCGCCGCAGTCGCCGTGATGGCGGCTACGGCCGGGGTGGGGGTCGGCTCGTCGGTGCACGCGGCGGCGGCACTGCTGGCCGCCGAAGGCCCACTGACGGGCAGCCTGACGGCGCTCATCCTCGGCGGAACGACCGAACCGACGCCGTCGCCTGAGTTCGCGCGGTCCGCCGAGAGCCTGTACCTGAATCCGCTGGGGTTCAACGGCGGCTCGACCGATTCGACGGTCTGCTACATGGACGGTACCGACCCGTGCAGCGCCCCACTGCAGGTGCTGACGACGCCGGAACTGGTCCAGCAGGGACCGAGCAGTCTCACCGCCGCGTCGGCGATCGTGCTCGCCGTGCAGAACCAATTCGATGCCAACCCCGGGGCGTTCGATGCCGAACACCCGCTGACGATCTTCGGCTACTCACAAAGCGCCACCGCCGAGTCGATCGCGATGACCCGACTCGCCGAGGCGGGCATCCCGCTGGACTCGCTGCACTTCGTCTTCATCGGCGACCCCTCCACCCCGGACGGCATCTGGCAGCACCTGGAAGCGGCGATGCAGGCGACGCTCGGCCCGGATCTGACGAGCTATGTGCTCAACCTGTTCGGAATGACCGACGTGCTGGGGAACCTGACACCGAATGACCTGTATGCGGCAACCATTTACGGGCTGCCCGGTGACCCGGTCTCCAACTTCGCCGACGTCTTCGACGAAAAGGGACTGCTCGGCGCGATGCTGGATATCCTCTGGCCGCACGTGTGGTACCTGGGGCTGACACCGGAGCAGGTCGCCGACGCCACCACCACGGTCGACGGCGCCCTGACCTACGTCAACATCGACGACACCGACATCAACGGCCTCACCGCCTGGCTCGACGCGGTGTTCAGCGGCGGGGCCGCCAACAGCGGTCTGTTCGAGAGCCTCTGGGATTCACTGCAGTTGCTGTTCGGCAACTTCTTCTGAGTTGCCCACCGTCACCCCGGCGGTCCTCTCCAGCACCTTGACGATGCAGGTGAAGTCGGATTCGGGGCCCTGTTCTCGCAGCGTCGACTCCCACAGCGCGGCCACCGTGTCGGCGAGTTGGCTCGGCAGGCCCAGGGCACCGGCCTCGGCCAAGTACAGCCGTACATCCTTGACCATCAGTCCGGTCGCGAAGCCGTAGTCGAACGTCCTGGGCAACACCGCTTTTGGGAACTTGTCGCGGCTGGCATGGGTTCCGCCCGAGCCGGCGTTGAGCACGTCGATCATCGCCTGCGGGTCGAGGCCGGCCTTGACGCCCATCACCATGACCTCGGCGGTGGCGGCCAGCGTGGTGGCCGCCATCAGATTGTTGACCAGTTTCATCGTCTGGGCGGCGCCGGGCTTCTCACCGACGAACACCGGGCGGCCGAGCTCGCCGAGCAGCGCCTTGGCGGTGTCGAACGCGGCGCGTGGCCCGGAGACCATGATGGCCAGGCTGCCCTGCGATGCCCCGCCGACGCCGCCGCTGACCGGGGCATCCAGGGCCGCGACGCCGCAAGCCTGCAATGTGGCGTGATTGCGCTGCGCGACAGCGCTTCCCACGGTTGACAGGTCGATGAACAGCTTAGTCTTCGCGCCGCCGGCCACCGCCTCGGCGACCGCCTCGACGACCGCCGAAGACGCCTGCAACGACGGCAGGCTGGCCAGCACGATCTCCACCCGGTCGGCCACCTGCTGCGGTGAGGAGGCAGCGTGGGCGCCGAACGTCGTTGCGCGGTCGATCACTTCGCCGCGGGTGTCGTAGACCATCAGTTCGCGGCCGGCTGCCGCCAACCGGCCCGCCATGGGAAACCCCATGTTGCCAAGGCCGATGAAGCCGATCATCGGCTGCTCTCGTATTCGGCGAACGCCTCGCGGGCGATCCGGAAGCTGTCCACCGCCGCGGGAACGCCGGCGTAGATCGCCACCTGCATGAAGATCTCGCGGACCTCCTCGCGGGTGACGCCGTTGGTGAGTGCCCCTTTGACGTGGGTGCGCAGTTCGTTGGGCCGGTTGAGCACCGCGATCATCGCGAGGTTGAGCATGCTGCGGGTCTTGCGCGACAGGCCGTCGCGTCCCCACACCGCACCCCAGCAGTATTCGGTGACCAAGTCCTGAAACGGCGCGGCGAAGTCATCACCGGCGGCGGCCTGGGCCACATACGCTTCGCCGAGCACGGCCGCGCGGATCTCGCGGCCCCGCTCATAGGTCTGTCGATCCATGGGCCCTCCTAGTTCGATGCCGACGCACCTTCTCGACGATGGCGAGAACCCTAGACTCAAAGATGAGAATGTGATAATCACATGTGATGCACAGCATGGGGGGTTGCCCTAAAACCCTGAAACCGCGGCGTCGGGGCGTCAACAAGGCAATTTCCGGGTTCGCCGCCGCCGGCCTGATCATCGCCTCGACCGGCGCCGCGTCCAGCACGCCGGTCGGTTCGCTGCTGCTCGAGGCGGCACTGCTGGCCGTCGACGGCCCGCTGGCCGGCAGCCAGACCGCGCTCATCCTCGGCGGCACCGGCCAGCCGACCCCGTCGCCGGAATACGCGCGATCCGCCGAGAACCTGTACCTGAACCCGCTGGGATTCAATGGCGGCTCAACCGACTCGACGGTCTGCTACATGGACGGCACCGACCCCTGCAGCGCCCCGTTGCAGGTGCTCACGACACCTGAGTTGTTTCAGCAGGGCCCGAGCAGCCTCACCGGCGCGTCGCTGATCACGCTCGCCGTCCAGAACCAGTTCGCCGCCAACCCGGGCGCATTCGACGCCGATAACCCGCTGACGATCTTCGCCTATTCCCAGAGCGCCACCGCAGCGTCGATCGCCATGTCCCGACTCGCCGAAGCGGGCATACCCGCCGATTCGCTGCACTTCGTGTTCATCGGCGACCCGTCGACCCCGGACGGCATCTGGCAGTACCTGGAAGCCGCCATGTACGCAACGTTGGGCCAGGATCTCTCGGACTACCTGCTCAAGCTGTTCGGCCTGACCGAGGTGCTGGGCAACCTGACCCCCACCGACCTGTACTCGGCAACCATCTACGGTCTGCCCGACGACCCGGTCTCCAACTTCGCCGACGCGTATGACAACTACGGCCTGTGGGGCGCGCTGCTGGGGATCTTCGGCCCCCACGTGGAGTACCTGGGCCTGACCCCCGACCAGATCGCCGACGCGACCACCACCGTCGACGGCATGCTGACTTACATCGAGATCGACAACAGCGAGATCAACGCCTTCGACGCCTGGCTCAGCGCCTTACTGTGGCACGGGGTCGCCAACAGCGATCCGTTCCAGGCCCTGTTCGACTCGATCAACCTGCTTTTCAGCAACTTCTTCTAGCACCCGTTTTCGGGTCATTCCGGCGACCATTCTGGCAGGTCCCCGATAGTCGGTCCACCTGGTTGTAGAGCCAGGTTGTGTTGTACCGGTTTCAGTTGATCTCGCAGGCCACGGGGTGGTGGGTGTGGCTGCATCGGGCAGCGTACTCGGCTGGGGTCAGGTAGCCCAGGGCTGAGTGGCGGTGCCGGTGGTTGTGGTCGTGCTTGAAGTCGCCGATGACGACGCGGGCTTCGAGCAGACTGGTCCAGTGGTTGCGGTTGAGGCACTCCCTTCGTAGCCGGTTGTTGAATGATTCGATGTGACCGTTGTTCCACGGGGTACCCGGCGGGATGTAGGACAGGCCCACTTTGCCCTCGCAGAACGCTTGCAGCGCTTGGGAGATCATCTCCGGGCCGTTGTCCATCCGCAGCACCATCGGCGGTCCGCCGGCGATGGTGAACACCCGCTCGAGTTCGTCGACGAGCCGGTCGCCGGTGATCGAGCGCTCCACAATGTTCAGCAGCGATTCACGGGTGTGCTCGTCGAGCATCGAGGCGATCTTGACCGCGTGGCCGTCGATGGTGGAGTCGAACTGGAAATCCAGCGCCCACACCACCTTCGGTGCATCGGCTTCGATCTCGGGTGCCCACGTCGACTGCCCGGCCCGTTTGCGAGGACTGTGCACGCGGCGCTGCAACCCTTCCTCGGCCCACAGCCGGTGCACCTTCTTCTTGTTGACCTGCCGGTGCTCGTCATAGCGCAGCGCCGCCCAGGCCCGCCGGAACCCGTGGCAGGGCTCCTTGGCGGCATAGGCACGCAGCCAGGCCCGCAGCTCGGCGTCGGGATCGGCCGCTGTCTGCGCGATCGGGGTGCGGCGGTAGGTGGCGCGGGCGAGCCCGACCGCCTTGCACACCAACCGTTCCGACAGGCCCAAGACCTCTTTGAGCATGTCCACGGCGCGGCGCCTGGCGTCCGGGCTCAAAATTTTCCCTTGGCCACCTCCCGCAGGGCGTCCTTTTCCAGCTCGGCCTCGGCCAGCAACCGCTTCAATCGGCTGTTCTGCTCACGTAGCTCGCGCAGTTCCTTGGCGGCGTCGACGTCCATGCCGCCGTAGCTGCGGCGCCAGTTGTACAGCGTTGCCGGCGAGACCTCCAGCTCGGCGGCGATCTCCTCGTTGGTCTTGCCCGCGGCAGCGAGCTCATCGGCACGGCGCAGCTTGCGCACGATGTCCTCGGCGGAATGCTTCTTCCGGCCAGCCATGTTCTTCATCGTCCCTTCCAGCCCCCACCGGGGGCCACAGGACTCTAAAACAAGGCGGACTCATTCACCGGGGGCACGCCAATTCCGGCCCGGCACAGATCGCAGTGCGCCGGGCCGGAATTCCGGGTGTCACAGCGTGCTCAGCCGTGCGGCGCCTCGGATATCTTGCTGTCCGGCGTTCCCACCGTCTTGCAGTAAGTCGAAACCGACAGCCGGGTCGCCGAAATCTCCAGATTGGAGGGGTCCGCGCCGCTCTTGTCTTTGAGCATCTTGCTGATTTCGTCGTCCTGCTTCTTCTCGTCCTGCTCGACGAAATCCTTGCATCGGGTGTCGCCTCCGGTATTCATCACCTTCGACGCCGAGCACCCACTGGACAGCAGTACACCGACGGCCATGGCCGCAACCGCAACGTATTTCACCATTTCTCTTGCCCCTTACGCCTCGCGGCCGAACAGGCGCAGCAGCCACAGCAGGATGATTGCGCCCAGGATTGCAGTGAACAATGTGAACCACCAACCGCCGCTCGCGGTGTCCACGACGAAGCTCAGCAGAAAACCGCCGATCAGCGCGCCGACAACGCCCACAACAACGTCGGTAAGCAGGCCGTACTTGGTCTTCATGACCATGCCTGCTATCCAGCCGGCAATGGCTCCGATAATGATGTAGCCGATCCACCCGACACTGGTCAACGTGGTGGAGCGGGCCAGAAATTCAGTAGCCGCCACTGGGTCCATCGTGATCTCCTTTACAGCGCCTTCAATACACCGTCCTGATCGACGACGCGGAGAATCAGTACCCGTTCTCGGCGGTTATAAACGGACCGGCGCATCAAGGCCGCCGAGCAGTCCCCCGTAAGCGGGCGGTACCCCCAGCGAAAGCCCCCATTCCGGAGCCGAAATGGGGGCTTTCGCGTCTTGTCGCGCGGCAAGCGCGGTGGCTAGTGCGCGTGCCCGTGGTGGCCGTGGCCGTCGGCGGCCTCCTCGGCCGGCTTGTCCACCACCGCCGTCTCGGTGGTCAGCACCATGCGTGCCACCGAGGCGGCGTTGAGCACCGCGGACCGGGTCACTTTGACCGGGTCGACGATCCCGTCGGCGGCCAGATCGCCGTAGGTCAGCGTCGCGGCGTTGAAGCCCTGCCCGGCCGGCAGCTCGGCGACCTTGCTGGCCACCACCGCGCCGTCCACACCGGCGTTGCTGGCGATCCAGTACAGCGGTGCGCTCAGCGCGGCGGCGAACACCTCCACGCCCAGCTTCTCATCACCGCTGAGCGAGGACGCCAGCTCCGACAGTGCCCCGCGGGCCTGCACCAGCGCGGCCCCGCCGCCGGTGATGATGCCCTCCTCGACGGCGGCCTTGGCCGCCGCCACCGCGTCCTCGACCCGGTGCTTGCGCTCCTTGAGGGCGGTCTCGGTGGCCGCGCCGACCTTGATCACCGCCACGCCGCCGGCCAGCTTGGCCAGCCGCTCCTCGAGCTTCTCGCGGTCCCAGTCGGAGTCGGTCGCCTCGATCTCGGCGCGCAGCTGCTTGACGCGAGCGGCGATCGCCTCGGCGGTACCGGCGCCGTCAACGATGACGGTGTCGTCCTTGGAGACCACCACCCGGCGTGCGGAACCCAGCACGTCCAGGCCGGCCTCCCGCAGCGTCAGGCCGACGTCGGGGTTGATCACCTGCGCGCCGGTGACGATCGCGAGGTCCTCCAGGAACGCGTTGCGACGGTCGCCGAAGTAGGGTGCCTTGACCGCGACGGCCTTGAGCGTCTTGCGGATCGCGTTGACCACCAACGTCGACAGCGGCTCGCCCTCGACGTCCTCGGCGATGATCACCAGCGGCTTGCCCGCCTCGACGACCTTCTCCAGCAACGGCAGCAGGTCGGGCAGTGAGCTGATCTTGTCGCGGTGCAGCAGGATCAGCGCATCCTCCAGGACGGCCTCCTGCGAGTCGAAATCGGTGACGAAGTAGGCCGACAGGAAACCCTTGTCGAAGCCGACGCCGTCGGTGATCTGCAGTTCGGTGGAGAGCGTCGAGGACTCCTCCACGCTGACCACGCCGTCGCTGCCGACCTTGGTCATCGCCTCGCCGACCATTTCACCGATCTCCTCGTCGCGCGAGGACACGTTGGCCACCTGGGCGATCGACTCCTTGCCGGAGACCGGGGTCGCCGCGGCCAGCAACGCCTCGGATACCGCGTCGGCCGCCTTGGCGATACCGGCGCCCAGCGCGATCGGGTTGGCGCCGGCCGCGACGTTGCGCAGCCCGCCGGAGATGATGGCCTGGGCCAGCACGGTGGCGGTGGTGGTGCCGTCGCCGGCGACATCGTTGGTCTTGGTGGCCACCGACTTCACCAACTGGGCGCCGAGGTTTTCGAACGGGTCCTCCAGGTCGACCTCACGGGCCACCGTGACGCCGTCCATGGTCACCGTCGGGCCGCCGAACGACTTGGCCAGCACCACGGCGCGGCCGCGCGGGCCCAGCGTGACCCGAACCGCGTCGGCCAGCTTGTCGACGCCGGTCTCCAAGGCCCGGCGGGCGGCCTCGTTGAACTCAATCTGCTTGCTCACGAATGTCAACCCTTTCCCGTCACGCGTGCCGCCCCGGACATCACCCGTACTACGGGGACCTCCGGGGCGGGCACGGTGTCTGCTTTGGCTACTTGCCGACGATGGCCAGCACGTCGCGCGCGGACAGGATCAGGTACTCCTCGCCGGCGTACTTGATCTCGGTACCGCCGTACTTGCTGTAGATCACGACGTCGCCTTCCTTGACGTCCAGCGGAATCCGCTTGTCGCCGTCCTCATCCCACCGGCCGGGGCCGACGGCAACGACGGTGCCTTCCTGCGGCTTCTCCTTGGCAGTGTCCGGAATGACCAGACCGGAAGCGGTCGTGGTCTCGGCCTCGTTGGCCTGAACGAGGATCTTGTCCTCGAGTGGCTTGATGTTCACGCTCGCCACGATTGGAGCCCTCCACATTGTCTGGATGCGACCCGGTTCGCTGCCTGGTCGCATCGGAACGTACTTACTTAAGGTGTTCGGCATTCGTGCGAGCCCTCGCGTCGTCGTCGCGGGTGCCGAGCCAGGAATCGTCCGACTGCCACCTAGCACTCTATACACGAGAGTGCTAGCACTCAAGGTGGGGGCGGTGCTTCCTCGGTATCGGGCCTGTTCAGCCGCGAGCGTGCGCAGAAACGGCAGCTCACCCGGCGTGTCGACCGGGGACTCGCACGCTCGCGCAAACGACCGGCAGGCCCGGGTCGGTGGCCACATCCAGCGGCGACGGCGGCACCCCGGCCGCGATCAGCTGCGCCGCGAACGCCGCGATCATCGCCC
>NZ_QMEX01000141.1 GCF_003284925.1 Mycolicibacter senuensis | reverse complement strand
GCAGCAGGTCGGCGACCTTGCCCAGCAGTGCCTCCAGCAGCACCCGCAGCGCCTCGACGTGCGCGGCGATCTGGACGCGGTCGGTGTCGCGGGCGATGCGCGCGGCGGCCTGCTCGATCAGGTGGGTCTCGCCGAGCAGCCCCTCGACCAGCAGCCGTGACCGCTCGACACCCGCTGCGGCCGGATAGATCAGTTCCACCGCTGCCCGCAGCTGGGGCCGCACCGCTTGCTCGATGAAGGCCTGCACCGTGCGGTGGGCGTCGTCGAATGCCGGACCGGCCGTGCCCACCGCGGCGAACACCGCCGCCCCGAGCGCGGCCTGGCGGCCGAGCAGCTCGGCATAGGCGGCCCGTACGTCATCGACGGCGGCTGAGTCCGCCGCACTGGTCGCTACGACCACGTCGTTGGTTGTCATCTTTGAGAGTCCTTCCGATTGGGCGTCACCTGCGTCGGCCTTCCGGGCCACCTGCCGTCAATATTTACGGGTAGGCCTTGTAGATAATACGGCCCGGGTGGCCGGCCCGGTAGACCGCGGGCCCGGGATACGAGCCGGATCGGGACCGCTCTACCGGCCGAGATCGACAATCGCCGTCATCAGTTGTGTTTGCCGAAACGTGATTCCTGTGGCAGCAATTTGAAATTCGCTCTTAATATCATTCTCATTGCCGAGCCCAGCACCTGATGTGACAGGATGGACGGCAGTTACTACACGGCTAGCGTATTCCCGGTCGACCTAGACTTGCCCGATCGGTGCTAACTACCTGACTCAAGGGGGCAGACCATGCCACTAACACCGGCAGACGTGCACAACGTGGCGTTCAGCAAACCGCCGATCGGGAAGCGCGGCTACAACGAGGACGAGGTCGACGCCTTTCTCGACCTCGTGGAAGGCGAGCTGACCCGCCTCATCGAGGAGAACGCAGACCTGCGCCAGCGGGTCAGCGAACTCGAACAGGAGCTCGCCGCGGCCCGCGCCGGTGGCGGCGGCCAGCAGTCCACCACCGCGATGCCGGTCTACGAGCCGTCCCCCGAGCCGTCGGCGCCGCAGCCGGTCGCCGCCGCGCCGGAGCCCCCCACCGAAGACCAGCACCTCAAAGCGGCCCGCGTGCTGAGCCTGGCTCAGGACACCGCCGACCGGCTGACCGGTACCGCCCGGGCCGAGTCCGAGAAGCTGATGGCCGACGCCCGCGCCAACGCCGACCAGATCCTCAGTGAGGCACGGCAAACCGCCGAGACGACCGTCGCCGAGGCCCGGCAGCGCGCCGACGCCATGCTGGCCGATGCGCAGACGCGGTCCGAGACCCAGCTGCGCCAGGCCCAGGAGAAGGCCGATGCGCTGCAGGCCGACGCCGAACGCAAGCATTCCGAGATCATGGGCACGATCAATCAGCAGCGCACCGTGCTGGAAGGCCGCTTGGAGCAGTTGCGCACCTTCGAGCGTGAGTACCGCACCCGGCTCAAGACCTACCTGGAATCTCAGCTCGAGGAGTTGGGCCAGCGGGGTTCGGCGGCACCGGTCGACACCAGCGCAGCCAGCGACGGCGGCGGGTTCAACCATTTCAACCGCGGGACGAACTGAGCCCCGGGACCGCGCCGCCGCGCCCGGGAATCGAGTAGTCTGCCCCTCGGGCGGGAGGTGAATCGATGTTGATCATTGCGCTGGTATTGGCGGCAATAGGGCTTGCTGCGCTGGTGTTCGCCGTGGTCACCAGTAATGCTTTGGTGGCGTGGGTATGCATTGTCGCGAGCTTGCTGGGCGTGCTGTTGCTGATTGTCGACGCGCTGCGAGAACGGCGCGGCGTTAGTCGGCCCCCGGCTCCGGAGCCGGGTGGGGAACCCGAAGCTCCGGATGCCGTCGTCGACGAGGACGACGAAGCGGCGGCCGAGACGGCCGAAGCGGCGGACGAGGCGGACGAGGCGGCGGACGAGGCGGACGAGGCGGTTGTCGCGGACTACGACGACGAGGCGGCCGAGGAGACGGCCGACGAGGAGCCGGTCGCGCACCCTGCGGACTAACTCGCCGTGGTAGTCGGTGTGGCCAGCAGGTCCCGGACTTCGTCGTCGCTGACCTGACGGAAGTCGAGATAGGCCTGGCCTACCGCGTCGAACGAGTCCGGTATCGTCGCGCACACCACGTCGTCGGCCTCTTGGGCGATCTTGCGGCACGCCGAGAGCGGTCCGACCGGCACCGCGACGACGGTGCGGGCTGGTTCGGCCGACTGCACCGCCCGCACCGCCGCCAGCACGCTTGCTCCGGTCGCGATGCCGTCGTCGACCAAGATCACCACCCGGCCGTGCATATCGGCAGGTGGCCGGTCGCCGCGGTAGGCGTGTTCGCGGCGGCGCAGTTCGGCTGACTCGCGGTTGATCACCGACTGCACTTCGTCGTCGCCGATGCCCAGGCTGCTGAGCACCTGGTCGTTCATCACCACCTGCCCGCCGGCCAACGCGCCCATCGCCAGCTCGGGTTGCTGCGGCACACCGAGCTTGCGGACCAGGAACACGTCCAGCGGGGCGTTCAGTGCCGCTGCCACCTCCCAGCCGACCGGAACCCCGCCGCGGGCCAGACCCAGCACCAGCAGGCCGTCGGCGTCGCGGTAGTCGGCGAGCCGTTCGGCCAGCGCCCGGCCGGCGTCACGGCGGTCGCGGAAGGTGCGAGCCGACGTCGGGTGCGAGCGGCCTGGACGAGTCATGTCCTCACCAAGCCTACGACTTGGGACCGGTTGTCGCCGCCGAGGCGCGGCAGGCGGTCTGCCGCTCGGTCTCAGCTGCCCGGTGAAACGTGGCGTTCGCTTCTCGGCGAAGGCTTTCCGGCTCCTCGCGGACTGCACCGCCGTTTCCCGCCTTTCACGCCTTCCCCGCCCCGGACAGTCCCGGTCAGGTTCTCACCGCACCGCCGTTTCCCGCCTTTCACGCCTTCCCCGCCCCGGACAGTCCCGGTCAGGTTCTCACCGCACCGCCCTCGCGTCGTCCGAGCCGTCCGGTTCAGCGGCCGGCGTCGGCGCCGAAATGACTGCGTTGCGGGCGCTGCTGTTCACGGTGAGGGTGAAGACGTCTGGTCGTGAATAGTGGCCGGTAACGTCGAGGTCGTACTTGCCGCGTACCTGGTCGTCGAGATCGAGGTCGGCCACCAGCATGGTTTCCTCACCGTAAATCGGCCCCGCGAGGACGTCGCCGAGCGGTGAGACGATCACGCTGCCGCCGCGAATCAGACCGTCCGAGTTCTGTTGCGGGTCGTAGTTTCGGTAGTTCTCGGGCAGGTCGGCGGTGCTTAGGTACTGGCAGGCGCTGAGCACGAAGCACCGGCCCTCGTATGCGATGTGCCGCATCGTGGACTGCCAGATCTCACGGTCATCGACCGTGGGCGCGCACCACAGCTGCACGCCCTGCTGGTAGGTGGCGAGGCGGAACTGGGGCATGTAGTTCTCCCAGCAGATTGTCGCGGCGAACCGGCCGGCGGGCGAGTCGAACACCTCGATCGTCGACCCGTCACCTTGACCCCAGATCAGCCGTTCGCTCCCCGTCGGCATGAGCTTGCGGTGCTTGCCCAGCAACTGCCCGTCGGGGCCGAAATAGACAGCCGTGCAATACAATGTCCCGCCGTCACGCTCGACCACACCCACGACGATCGTCATCCGTGACTGGCGCGCGAACTCGCCGATTTGCTCGGTCTCCGGTCCGGGCACCGTCACCGCTGACGAGCAGTACCGCACGTACTCGTCTCGGCCGGCCGGCGTGCGGGACCCGACGACCGCGCCGAACGACAGCCCCTTGGGATACCCGCCCACGAACGCCTCCGGGAACACTAGGAACTCCACCTCCGCCGCCTTGGCCCGGTCGACGAAGTCCCGCAGCTTGGCGAGCGTTGCCGCGGTGTCAAACATCACGGAGCCGACCTGTGCAACCCCTACTTTCGGCATGCCGTTCCTCCAAACCGTTTGGTACACCGATCGTATGAGGGGCAGCGTCGGGCAGAAGAAACTCGTGCGGATCGCTGCTTGGCCCTCGCGAGCCAGCCAACCCCGGCTCTCGTAACCACATGCTGCGTCCCGAAGGTGGTGGCGGGCGTCGGAGCGACCGCTGCGCGAACAGGTTGTCAGACCGGCGGTCAGAAATCGTCGGCAGGACCAATGTCGAGGATCTTGGCGAGCATCCTCGTCAATCCGCTGAGGCCGCCGTCGGCGCGCGCCGTTTCTTCGCTTGGCCGCAGTTGCCCCTTCGCGCCGACGTTCCAATCAGAATAGTCGACGTCTAGGACGGAATGAGGGGATCAACGCGGTGCCCATCGGACGTCAGCAAATAGGAAAAGGTCGCCCAGGCCAGTCCAACCCGATTCTCCTAGGTACACAGCTAACAAAATTGTGTCCGAGGGGGGACTTGAACCCCCACGCCCGTTAATAGGGCACTAGCACCTCAAGCTAGCGCGTCTGCCATTCCGCCACTCGGACCTACCCGGCTCGGGCCGGGCAGCTAAGGCTAACGGATGCCGATCGCCGGACCCAAACCCAGCCCGTACCGCACCATCCCGTGGCCGTGACGGCGAGGTGGTAGGAAAGGTAACTGTGACGGTCTGTCCCGATCCTGCCGACGAAGTGGTCGAACTCGTCAGTGCGCTTATCCGGTTCGACACCTCCAACACCGGTGAGCCCGAGACCACCAAGGGTGAAGCCGAGTGCGCCCGGTGGGTGGCCGCCCAGCTCGAGGAAGCCGGTTATGAGACCGAATACCTCGAGTCCGGAGCGCCGGGCCGGGGAAACGTCTTCACCCGCCTGAAGGGCAGCGATCCGTCCCGCGGGGCGCTGCTGATCCACGGCCACCTGGACGTGGTGCCCGCCGAGGCGAGCGAGTGGAGCGTGCACCCGTTCTCCGGCGCGGTCACCGACGGCTACGTGTGGGGCCGCGGCGCGGTCGACATGAAGGACATGGTCGGCATGATGATCGCGGTGGCCCGCCACCTGGCCCGCGCCGGCATCATCCCGCCGCGCGATCTGGTGTTCGCGTTCCTGGCCGACGAGGAGGCCGGCGGCAAGTACGGCGCACACTGGCTGGTGGAGAACCGGCCGGATCTGTTCGCCGGGGTCACCGAGGCGATCGGCGAGGTCGGCGGCTTCTCGCTGACGGTGCCGCGTCGTGACGGGGGAGAACGCCGGCTCTACCTGATCGAGACCGCGGAGAAGGGCTTGTGCTGGATGCGGTTGCGCGCCCACGGCCGCGCCGGGCACGGGTCGATGATCAACGACGACAACGCCGTCACCATTCTGACCGAGGCGGTGGCCCGGCTGGGCAGACACCGGTTCCCGTTGGTGCTCACCGAGGCCGTCGAGCAGTTCCTGGCCGCGGTCGCCGAGGAGACCGGGCATGCCATCGACGTCGATTCGCCGGACCTGGAGGGGATGATCGAGAAGCTGGGGCCGATCGCCCGCATCGTCAACGCCACCCTGCGCGACACCGCGACCCCGACCATGCTGCAGGCCGGCTACAAGGCCAACGTGATCCCCGCGACGGCCGAGGCGGTGCTGGACTGCCGGGTGCTGCCCGGCCGTCAGGCGGCGTTCGAGGCCGAGGTTGACGAGCTGATCGGCCCGGACGTCACCCGCGAATGGATCACCAACCTGCCGCCGGTGCAGACGTCCTTCGACGGCGATCTGGTCGAGGCGATGAATGCCGCACTGCTGGCCTGCGACCCCGACGCGAGGACCGTGCCCTACATGCTGTCCGGGGGAACGGACGCAAAAGCGTTCGCGCAATTGGGTATTCGCTGCTTCGGGTTCACCCCGCTGCGGCTGCCGCCCGATCTTGATTTCTCCGCGTTGTTCCACGGCGTCGACGAGCGGGTTCCGGTCGACGCACTGGAGTTCGGCACCCGCGTACTGCATCACTTCCTGACACACTGTTGACCCCGACGAGAGGATGAAGCCATGACCAACGCCCCCGACCCGTACGCCGCACTGCCCCAGCTGCCCACGTTCACGCTGACCTCGACATCGCTGACCGACGGCGGGACACTGGCCAAACCGCAGGTCAGCGGGATCATGGGGGCGGGCGGCGAGGACGCCAGCCCGCAGCTGAGCTGGTCGGGCTTCCCCGAGGAGACCCGCAGCTTCGCGGTCACCGTCTACGACCCCGATGCGCCCACCGCATCCGGCTTCTGGCACTGGGCGGTGGCCAACCTGCCGGCGACCTGCACCGAGCTGCCGGAGGGCGTCGGTGACGGCAGCCTGCTGCCCGGTGATGCGCTGACCCTGGTCAACGACGCCGGGATGCGCCGCTACGTCGGCGCCGCCCCGCCGGCCGGGCACGGCCCGCACCGGTACTACGTCGCGGTGCACGCCGTCGACACCGAGAAGCTGGACCTGGCCGAAGACGCCAGCCCGGCCTACCTCGGTTTCAACCTGTTCATGCACGCGATCGCCCGCGCGGTGATTGTCGGCACCTACGAGCAGAAGTAGCGCCGAAGTAGGGCAGCCGTAGCCCCTGCCCCGCGAGGGTGCGTGCTTGTACATCTGCGATCGGCGAGTCGCGTACAGACCCGCACGCTCGCGGGGCTGGGAGGGCTACCGAGTGGCCGAGCCGACCGCTTCGGTAAGCGATGCGAACCCGCCGGCACGCAACCGGTCGGCCAGGCCGTCGTGGATGTCGCGGGCCCACAGGCCGCCGCCGTAGATGAACCCGGTGTAGCCCTGCAGCAGCGAGGCGCCGGCGGTGATGCGCTCCCAGGCGTCGTCGGCGGTCTCGATACCGCCGACGCTGATCAGCACCAGTCGGTCACCGACACGGGCGTACAGCCGCCGCAGCACCTCCAGCGCCCGGCGCGCCACCGGCGGACCGGAGATACCGCCCGGCCCCAGCTCTGCCACCCCCGGGGTGGCCAGGCCGTCGCGCGACACCGTGGTGTTGGTGGCCACGATGCCGGCCAGGCCCAGTTCCACCGCGAGGTCGGCG
The DNA here is from genome assembly GCF_003284925.1 of Mycolicibacter senuensis. Taxonomy (GTDB): domain Bacteria; phylum Actinomycetota; class Actinomycetes; order Mycobacteriales; family Mycobacteriaceae; genus Mycobacterium; species Mycobacterium algericum_A. Next base: position 1,804 of record NZ_QMEX01000141.1, on the reverse strand, counting down.
ACGGCGTCCAGGTCGTCATCGGCCAGGTCCGGGGCGATCTTGACCAGCACCGGCCGGGTGGTCTCGGCACGCACCGCGGCCAGGATGGGCCGCAGCGCTTCGACCGCCTGCAGATCGCGCAGCCCCGGGGTGTTCGGCGAGCTGACGTTGACCACGAGATAGTCGGCCAGCGGCGCCAGCAGCCGGGCGCTGGCCTGGTAGTCGTCGACGGCGTCCTCGGCCGGGGTGGTCTTGGTCTTGCCGATGTTGACGCCGATCGGCACGTCGGCGTCATGGCGGGCCAGCCGGGCGGCCAGCGCGCCTGCGCCCTGATTGTTGAACCCCATCCGGTTGAGCAGCGCGCGGTCGTCGGGCAGCCGGAACAGCCGCGGCGCCGGATTGCCCGGCTGCGGCGCCGCCGTCACCGTGCCGACCTCGGCATATCCGAAACCCAATGCGCCCCAGGCTTTCAGTCCGACACCGTCCTTGTCGAAACCGGCCGCCAGCCCGAGTGGACCGGGGAAGTGCACGCCGAACACCGTGCTGGCCAGTATCGGGTCGTGCGGCGCCAGCCGACGCCGCAGTGCTCGGCGAGTCGGGGACAGTGCGGTGGCCCCGCGCAGCGCCGCGAACGCGAACGTGTGGCTGCGTTCGGGCGGTGCCAGAAACAGCGCGCGGCGCAGCGCGCCGTACAACTCCATACCGGCTATAACCCCGGCTGGTCGACGCAGCGGTCTCCGCTGATCGCACTTATTTGAGATTTTTTGCGGCGCAACAGTACCCGCCTGCTCCCATCGGTATACAGCCGCACCCGGGTCAGCTCCCAGCCGCGATACTCGGCTTCGATCGCCAGCCGGGTCGAGGCGCCTATCCGGGTGACCTCCGGTGGCAGCCGCAGCGGGATCCATTCGTACTCATCGGACAATTCGGATTCCCAGCTCGCGGGCAGCCGGCGTGGGCGCAGCGTGGTCATCGTTGCCTCGTGGCGTGCTCGATCACCTGGACTCCGGCCTCGGCGCCCGACACCACGTACAGGGTGTCCGACGTGTCGTCGAAGGCCAGGGTGTTCGGTTGCTGCACGGTCGGGTATCGAACCTTTTCCACAGGGATTCCGGTGGTCAGATCGTAGCCGACCACGGTGTTCGTCGCGGTCTGCGACACCCACGCGAACCCGCGCGATCCGGCCAGCCCGTAGGGGGATTCCGGCACCGGGTAGGCCTGTCGCAGCATCAGCGGGTCGCTGCCGTAGACCAGCAACTGACCACCGCGGGTGTCCGCCGCCAGTACCGGCCCGTGCGGATCTGCGGCCAGTGTCGTCGCGCCCTGGCCGGCGCGCAGCGCGTACTGCGGCTTCCCGTCGGCGCCGACGGTGGTCACCGACGTCTGGCCACGGTCCAGCACGATCGAGGTATTGCCTTGCGTCACAATCTGATCGACGCGGGCGAAGATCGTCGTCCGTTCGGCGGTCCGGGAGCCCTCGGCGGTCAGGGTGTAGACGGCGCCGTCCGCACTGCCCAGCACCAACGTGCCGTCGCTGCGCCGGGCGATCGCGGTGAAGTCGACGTCGGCAGCGTCATCGATGTCGACCCGGCTGGCGCGGCGGGTGTTCAGGTCCAGCGTGAAGTAGCCGCCGCGGCCGGACAGGTAGACGAACCCGCTGCCGTCGCCGGTCAGCGCGGTCGCCGGGCCGGCCATCGGCACCGCCGGGTGGCCGGGTGCGCCGATGAGGTTGACGGTCGCGGGTGCCTGCGGGTCAGGTCCGGGCGACAGCGCCACCAGCAGGCCGGTCGCGGCGTGTTGCGAGCCGAGTTGGCGGTGCTCGACG
>NZ_QMEX01000140.1 GCF_003284925.1 Mycolicibacter senuensis | reverse complement strand
CCGAGATCGCCGCGCAGGCCGGACCCGATTCCGACACCGCGTGCCTGGCTGATGCTCTCGCCGACCCGGGCCCGGCGGAGCGCTATTCGGCCACCGGATACCGGCGCGTCACCGCGCTGGCCGACGAGCTGACCGTGCTGCGCGGCCACCTGTGCCATCCGCTGCCCGACCTGGTCGCCGAAGTGCGCCGGGTGATGGGGCTGGATTGCGAGATGCTCGCCGCGCAGCCGGTGACCGGAGTGTCTGGCACCGAGCAGCTCGATGCGTTCGCCGACGTGGTGGCCGGTTACGTGGAGGGACGCGTGGGACAGGCATCGCTGCCGGGCCTGCTGGCCTACCTGGATGCGGCTGCCGTGGTGGAGAACGGATTGGCGCCGGCCGCACCCGCGGTGGCCGCCGACCGGGTCCAGATCCTGACGGTGCACGCCGCGAAAGGACTGGAATGGCAGGTGGTGGCGGTGCCGCACCTGGTGGCGCGGGTGTTTCCGTCGACCGCGTCGCGCCGCAGCTGGCTCTCGGATGCGGCCGAACTGCCGCCGCTGCTGCGCGGCGACCGCGCCGAGCTGGGCGATCACGGCGTCCCGGTGCTCGACACGACCGCGGTCACGGATCGAAAACAGCTGTCCGACATCATCTCCGAGCATCTGCGCCGGCTGGATCAGCGCCGTGTCGACGAAGAGCGTCGGCTGCTCTACGTCGCGGTCACCCGCGCCGAGGACACCCTGCTGGTCTCCGGTCACCACTGGGGCACCGGTGAGACCAGGCCGCGCGGCCCGTCGGAGTTCCTGACCGAACTCAAGGCGGTGATCGACGATTCGGCGGCCGCCGGGACGCCGTGCGGGTCGATTGAGCAGTGGGTGGATGCGCCGGCCGACGGCGAGCGAAACCCGCTCGGCGACAACGTCACCGAAGCGACCTGGCCGGTCGATCCGCTGGCCGGCCGGCGAAGCGATGTCGAACGTGGCGCGGCGCTGGTCAGCGCGGCGCTCCGGGCCGACCCGCCGCCGGACGCTGAGTCCGTCGACGGATCGCGGGCCGGCTCATGGTCTGCCGAGGTCGATGCGCTGCTGGCCGAGCGGGCGCGCGTGGCAGCGCAACCGGCCCGGCCGGTGCCCAGCCAGGTCTCGGTGAGCGGTCTGGTCGAGTTGAGCCGCGACCCCACCGATGCAGCCCAGCGGCTGACCCGCCGGCTTCCCACCCGCCCGGACCCGCATGCGTTGCTGGGCACGGCATTTCACGATTGGGTACAGCGGTTCTACGGTGCCGAGCGGCTCTTCGAGCTCGACGACCTGCCCGGTGCCGCCGACGCCGACATCGCCCGGACCGACGCCGAAGAGCTGGCGGACCTGCAGGCGGCGTTCCTGGATTCGCCGTGGGCGGCCCGCTCACCGGCCGCCGTCGAGGTGCCCTTCGAGATGACTTTCGGGCAGACCGTGGTGCGGGGCCGCATCGACGCGGTGTTCGCCGAGCCGGACGGCGGGGTCACCGTGGTGGACTGGAAGACCGGTGCGGCCCCCGACGGCCCCGAGGCGCGCCGGCACGCCGCCGTCCAGCTCGCCGTCTACCGGCTGGCCTGGGCCGCGCTGACCGGCTGCCCGGAATCGCGGGTGCGGGCCGCCTTCCACTATGTGCGCACCGGGACCACCGTCGTCCCCGATGAGCTGCCCGATGCCGCCGAGCTGGCCGCACTGCTCACCGGTGCCGACCCGGATGGTTACAGTGGGTCCGTGCGTCAGGCTGATCGGTGACCGTTCGTCGTGGCGAGCGCTAGATGGCGTCGGCTGCGCGGCCTTGATGAACCGCTGACCGCCCAGCCCAGCTACGCGCTCGTGGGCCGCATGCACATGCCGCAGCGGCAATCCAGTCCGGGACGCACCGTCTACCGGCGCACCGCGATCGCGTTCGCGGCGCTGCTGGTGTCGACGCTGTTGGTCTACCTCGACCGCGACGGCTACCAGGATGTGCAGGGCGACCGGCTGAGTTTCCTGGACTGCCTCTACTACTCAGCGGTGACGTTGTCGACCACCGGCTACGGCGACATCACGCCCGTCACCGAATTCTCCCGGATGATCAATGTCCTGGTCATCACCCCGTTGCGGATCGCGTTCCTGATCCTGCTGGTCGGAACGACCGTGGAGGCGTTCACCGAGAATTCGCGGCAGGCGTTCCGCATTCAGCGTTGGAGGAGAAGGGTGAAAGACCACACCATCGTCATCGGGTACGGCACCAAGGGCAAGACCGCCATCGCCGCGATGCGTGGCGACGACGAGTCGCCGCCCAAGGACATCGTCGTGGTGGACAACGACCAGGCCGTCCTCGACCAGGCCGAGGGCAAGGGGCTGGTGACGGTACGCGGCGACGGCACCAAGTCCGATGTGCTGCGCCTGGCCAGTGCCCAGCGCGCGGCCGCGATCGTGGTGGCCACCGGCCGCGACGACACCGCGGCGCTGGTCACCTTGACCGCCCGCGAGATCGCCCCGGACGCCACCATCGTGGCGGCCATCCGGGAAGCCGAGAACCAGCACCTGCTGGAACAATCCGGCGCCAATTCGGTGGTGGTGTCCTCGGAGACGGCCGGCCGACTGCTCGGTATCGCCACCACCACGCCCAGCGTGGTGGAGATCATCGAAGATCTGCTCACCCCCGACGCCGGCTACGCCATCGCCGAGCGGGAAGTGGAGCAGCAGGAGGTCGGTGGCTCGGCGAAACATCTCAACGACATCGTGCTCGCCGTGGTCCGTGACGGGCAGCTGCTGCGGCTGGACGCACCGGAACTGGATGCAGTCGAGGCCGGCGACCGGCTGCTCTACGTGCGAACGGTGAACAACCCGTGAGCTTCCGGCTGCGCCAGACACCGCTGCTGTCGCGGGTCGGGGCCGATCGGGCCGACCAGTTGCGCACCGACACCGACGCCGCCGTCGCCGGTTGGTCGGCCGCGGCGCTGCTGCGGGTCGATGCCCGCAACCAGGTGCTGGTCGCCGGCGGGCGGGTGGTGCTGCACGACACCACCGAACTGGGTCGGACCCCGCCGCCGGACGCGGTGTTTTTGGGCCGTATCGACGACGGCCGGCATGTCTGGGCGATCCGTGGCGCCCTGCAGGCCCCGCCCGACGGTGACGTCTCGGTGCTTGACCTGCGGGTGACCGGTGACGTCTTCGACGACACCAGCGCCCAGCTGGTTTCCTCGGCGATCGCCCTGCTGAATTGGCATGAGAACGCCCGGTTCTCCGCTGTCGACGGCACACCGACCAAGCCGGTGCGCAGCGGGTGGGCGCGGGTCAACCCGATCACCGGCGCCGAGGAGTTCCCGCGCATCGACCCGGCGGTGATCTGTTTGGTGCACGACGGCGCCGACCGGGTGGTGCTCGCACGGCAGCACAACTGGCCCGTGCGGATGTTCTCGCTGCTGGCCGGTTTCGTCGAAGCCGGCGAGTCGTTCGAGGCCTGCGTGGTCCGCGAGGTCCACGAGGAGGTCGGGCTGGCGGTGCGCGACGTGAACTATCTGGGCAGCCAGCCCTGGCCGTTCCCGCGTTCGCTGATGGTCGGCTTCCACGCCGTCGCCGACCCGGACCAGGAATTCGTCTTCAGTGACGGCGAGATCACCGAGGCCGCGTGGTTCACCCGCGACGAGGTGCGGGCCGCGCTGGCGGCCGGCGCCTGGACGGGTGGCTCCCCGGACGCGAAACTACTGCTGCCCGGGTCGATCTCGATCGCCCGGACCATCATCGAGTCCTGGGTCGACTGACCGGCCCACCCCGACCGTCCGCCGCCTAGCTGCTGAGCCGATCCAGCTTCGCCTTGACCTCACGCCCGGTCGGGTTCGTCATCGTCGAACCGTCGGCGAAGCGCAGCGTCGGAACCGTGCGGTTGCCGCCGTTGACCGACTCGACGAACTTGGCTGCCGTGGGGTCCTGCTCGATGTTGATCTCGTCGTAGCCGATCTCGAACTTCTCCAGGGCCTTTTTGAGCTGGCGGCAGTAACCGCACCATTGCGTCGTGTACATGATGAGCGGTGGATCGCTAACAGTCATAGCTCTTAACGCTAGCGGCTGGGGATGCGGGCCGCTGGCGGCCCGGCGTCGGAGGCCCCTGTCAAGATGGACGCCATGGATGCGCTCATCGCCGGCCTGGACGACGAGCAGCGCGCCGCCGTGTTGGCTCCCCGCGGGCCGGTGTGCGTGCTGGCCGGTGCCGGGACCGGCAAGACCCGCACCATCACCCACCGGATCGCGCACCTGGTCGCGGCCGGTCATGTCGCACCGGGGCAGGTGCTGGCGGTGACGTTCACCCAGCGCGCCGCCGGGGAGATGCGGTCGCGGCTGCGCGCGCTGGGCTCGGCCGCAGCCGGCGAGGGCGGCGTTGGCAACGGTGTGGGCGCAGTTCAGGCACTGACATTCCACGCCGCCGCGCGGCGCCAGCTGCGCTACTTCTGGCCGCGGGTGGTCGGCGAGACCGGTTGGGAACTGCTGGACCGCAAGTTCGGGGTGGTCGCCCGGGCCGCCGGACATGCCGGACTGCGGCTGTCCAACGACGACGTCCGCGACGTCGCGGGCGAGATCGAGTGGGCCAAGGCGTCGCTGATCGGGCCGGAGCAATATCCGGAGGCGGTGGCCGCCGCCGGCCGCGACACCCCGATCGAGGCCACGAAACTGGCCGACGTCTACGCGGGGTATGAAGCCTTGAAAGCCCGCGGCGAAGTGGCGATGCTCGACTTCGACGACCTGCTGCTGCACACCGCCGCCGCCATCGAGAACGATGCGGCGGTGGCCGCCGAGTTCCGGGACCGTTACCGCTGCTTCGTGGTCGACGAGTACCAGGACGTCACGCCGCTGCAGCACCGGGTGCTCTCGGCTTGGCTGGGCGAGCGCGACGACTTGACCGTGGTGGGCGACGCCAATCAGACCATCTACTCGTTCACCGGCGCCTCGCCGCGCTACCTGCTCGACTTCACCCGCCGCTTCCCGGATGCCGCCCTGGTGCGCTTGGAACGCGACTACCGGTCGACACCGGAGGTGGTGTCGCTGGCCAACCGGGTGATCGCTGCGGCCCGCGGGCGCGTTGCGGGCAGCAAGCTCAAGCTGGTCGGCCAGCGCGAGCCCGGCCCGCTGCCGACGTTTCGGGAGCATCCCGATGAGGTCGCCGAGGCGACCGCGGTGGCCAAGTCGATCGCGAAGCTGATCGACGGCGGTGTTGCGCCGGCCGAGATCGCCGTGCTGTATCGGGTCAACGCGCAGTCCGAGGTGTATGAGGAGGCGCTGACCGAGGCCGGCATCGCCTACCAGGTTCGCGGGGGAGAGGGCTTCTTCCACCGGCAGGAGATCCGGCAGGCGCTGGTGGCCTTGCGGCGGACCGCCGAGCGCGGCGACGATGCCGGCTCAGCGCTCCCGGACACCGTGCGCCGGGTGCTCGAACCGCTGGGGCTGACGGCCGAGCCACCCAGCGGCGTCAGGGCGCGGGAGCGCTGGGAGGCCCTCGGTGCGCTGGCCGAACTGGTCGACGACGAAGTGGCGCAGCGCCCCGACCTGGATCTGCCCGGTCTGCTGACCGAACTGCGGGTGCGCGCCGACTCGCGTCACCCGCCGACGGTGCAGGGCGTGACGCTGGCGTCGCTGCACGCCGCCAAGGGGCTGGAATGGGATGCGGTGTTCTTGGTGGGGCTCGTCGACGGCACCCTGCCGATCTCGCACGCCCTGGTGCACGGCCCCGACAGTGAGGCCGTCGAGGAGGAACGTCGGCTGCTCTACGTCGGCGTCACCCGGGCCCGGGTGCACCTGGCGTTGAGCTGGGCGCTGGCCCGCGCCCCCGGCGGGCGGGCCGGCCGCAAGCCGTCGCGGTTCCTGCACGGTATCGACGGCGCGGTGCCCCAGCCCGATCCGCGGGCGCCCGCGCGTCGCCGCGCCCGCGGCGCGCCGAAACATTGCCGGGTCTGCAACAAGGCGCTGGGCACGCCGGCGGCCATCATGCTGAGCCGGTGCGAGACGTGCGCAGCCGACGTCGACACCGAGTTGCTGGTGGCGCTCAAGGATTGGCGGCTGCGCACCGCCACCGAGCTCAAAGTGCCCGCCTACATCGTCTTCTCCGACAACACGCTCACCGCGATCGCCGAGATGCTGCCCACCGACGAGGCCGCCCTGGTCGCTATCCCGGGCATCGGCGCGCGCAAGCTGGAGCAGTTCGGTTCCGACGTGCTCGAGTTGGTCCGCAACCGGGGCTGAGCCGAACCGGAGGTAATTCGGTTGTGAGCCTCGGCCCCGACCCGCTAACCTCGGACACCATGACCACGATCAGCAGCGGCATTCGGGTACGCCCGGCCGGCGCGCGCCACGCCGCTGCCGAGGCGGCGGCACCGCGTATTCGCCATGCCGTCGCCGTAGTCGACTCGTCCGTGCACCGGGGTACGCCCTAAGCGCCAGCCCCCGCCCACCGCAGGCCACGGACCCGACCAGGATCCGTGGCCGCTGTCTTTTCCCGGCACACCCACCACCCGGCCCGGATCACGCCAGACGTACCGGAAAGCAGGTGACCAGCCGATGTCCACCACCGCAACACGCACTCGCAGACTGCCCGAGTTGCCCTGCAACCGCGACCCCGATCTGTGGTTCGCCGACAACCCAGCCGATCTGGAACGGGCCAAGGTGCTCTGCGGTGACTGCCCGATCCGGCGGCAGTGCCTGGCGCTGGCGTTGCAGCGCGGCGAACCGTGGGGGGTCTGGGGCGGCGAGATCCTCGACCGTGGGAGCATCATCGGCCGCAAGCGCCCTCGCGGCCGGCCCCGCAAACAGCCCGTGGCGGCGTGAGGGTCAGGCCGAGGGGCCGACGGTTTCGACGTCGGGACCGGTGAAGCCCGGGACCAATTCCTCCGAGATCCGCTTGACCGGCACATGGGCGTCGAGCTGGCACATGATCGCCGTGGTCGACCCGAGCACCCGCATCGGCATCGCCAGCTTCGGCGGCAGGTCCAGCTGCCGGGCCGTCTTGAGTTGCTCGACGGGGCGTTCCAGCTGTTTGCCCGCCATCCGCATCAGCCACTTGCGGGTGTAGTGGAAAACCTCGACCTCGACCGGCTCGACGTACTGGCGCAGCATCTCGTCGATCTCGCGCACCGAGACGTTCTGGCCCTTCTGGATGAAGCCGCCCTGGCGCATCACCGCGATGACCCGCTCGTAGTCCTTGTCGCGGGCGTAGCGCACAGCCGCGCCCAGCTCCGGGGGAAAGCCGCCGGGCATCGGCGCCACCGCGCCGAAGTCGATCACGCCCATCCGGCCGTCCGGCAGCAGCATGAAGTTGCCGGGGTGGGCGTCCCCGTGGATCAGCTCGAGACGGCGCGCCGCGTCCCAGGTGAACTCCGCCAGCCGGGTGCCCATCAGGTCCCGCTGCTCGACGGTGCCGTTGCGGATGATCTCGGCCATCCCGATGCCGTCGATCCACTCCTGGATGACCGTCTTGGGGGCGCTGGCCACCACGTTGGGGATCAGGAAGTGGGGGTGGCCCGCGTAGGCCTTGGCGAAGACCCGCTGGTTATCGGCCTCCAGCCGGTAGTCCAGCTCCATCTCGGTGCGTTCGATCAGTTCATCGATCACGCCCTTGACATCCACGCCCGGAGCCAGCTGTTTGAAGATGCCGGTCAGCCGGCGGATGGTTTTCAGGTCGGCGCGCAACGCCTCGTCGGCGCCCGGGTACTGGATCTTGACCGCCACCCGGCGGCCGTCGGCCCACACGCCGCGGTGCACCTGGCCGATGCTGGCCGAGGCAACCGGGGTGTCGTCGAAATCACTGAACCGTTCCCGCCACTTGGTGCCCAACTGGGCGTCGAGCACCCGGTGGACCTTGTCCGCCGGTAGCGGTGGCGCGTCCTTCTGCAGCTTGGTCAGCGCCTCCCGGTAGGGCTCGCCGAACTCCTCGGGGATGGCCGCCTCCATCACCGACAGTGCCTGACCGACCTTCATGGCGCCGCCCTTGAGCTCACCCAGGACGGTGAACAACTGGTTGGCCGCCTTCTCCATGAGTTCGGCGGTGACCTCGTCCTTCGACTTGCCGGTCAGCCGCTTCCCGAACCCGAGTGCTGCCCGGCCGGCGAAGCCGACGGGCAGGCTGGCCAGCTTCGCATTGCGCGCCGCGCTCCCACGCTTGATTTCTGACACGTGTCCATCATCCATGATGTCGTTGTGGTGCTGGTCACCGCGTGTGAAATTGGCAGTGCCGGAGCCGCCGTCAACACCCGCACAGCGGGTGACGAGCCCAGCGCCGCGTCATGATCGAGCCGGTCGCCAGATCCAGTTCCAGGGTGGCGTTGAGCGTCGGCGGGGGACCGAGGTCGCTGCCGGCCGCCGGCCCGCGCACCGCCGCGATCACCCGATCGACTTGGCTGAGCGCCAGCGCCACGGTCGCCAGCACCGTCGCGCGGTCGCTGTGGGCGACCGTGTCGCGCAACTGGGCGGCCACCGCCGGCCAGGAGGCGTCCCGGTCCCGCCGGTGCAGGTCTGCGCATCCCAGGCAGCTGGTCATGCCGGGAAGCACGAGCGGGCCGACCACGCCGGTGCCGTCGCGCACCCGCACCGCCAGGTGCGCCACCCGCTCGGCGTGCAGTTCACGCACCAACCGCGGGTCGGCGACCAGATAATCCGACAGCACCACCAGATCCGTGCCGGCGGTGCTCACCGCGGCGTGCGGCTGGCTGCTGCGCCGAACCACGGCACCCGAGCAGCGCAGCGACTCGACCAGCAGGTCCGAGAGCGGTCCACGGCCGTGCACCCGCAGC
>NZ_QMEX01000013.1 GCF_003284925.1 Mycolicibacter senuensis | reverse complement strand
GCCCGAGTAACTCACCCACTCGGTGCGGTCGACGAACGCCACGGTGTCGGCGGCGGCCGGCGCCGCAACGACCACTGCGGCCGCCAGGGCCGCGAACAGGATCGAACGCAACATCGCCGGCTAGTGAGACTTGCCTTGAACCTCGAGCAATCGGGGCCGCACATCGACCAGGTAGACCCCGGCCGCGCAGGCGGCGATCGCCATGCCCATCACCTGCAGCACCAGCGCCAACAGGCCGCACACCCCGAGGATCACCAGCCATACCGGCTTGGTGAGCTTGTCGGCGGCGGTGTAAGCATCGGCGCGCTGCATCGCCGCGTGGACGAACGCGTACACGGCGGTCGCGAACACGACAAGCTGCAAAACGCCAAGGACGATACCCACCAGGCTCATAGCGACCACGCTGCAAGCCTATGCGGATACCGTCCTTGGCGTCGAACTGCGTTTACTTCTGGGTGACCTTCTTGGCCGGAGCCTTCTTGGCCGGGGCCTTCTTGGCGGCAGCCTTCTTGGCCCCGCCGGCCGGGGCAGCCTTCTTGGCGCCACCAGCCGGGGCAGCCTTCTTGGCGCCAGCCGCCGGGGAAGCCGTCTTGGCCTCCTCCTTCTGGGGCAGCTCGATGCCGACCAGCTTGGCGGCGCGCTCGCCGACCTCGCGGGTCTGGGTCGCGACGTTGCCCAGCACCTCCTGGGTCAGCTCGACGGCCTGGTCGACGTAACCCTCAACCTGCGCCGAGGCGTCATCGAGGCCGGACTGGTTGCGCAGCCGCTCGAGGGCGGCCTCACCGCGGGACACCAAATCGGCGTACCGGCCGCTGGCGGCCTCCACGTAGCCCTCGGCCGCCCTGCGCAGCTCGTCGGCGGTGAAGCGCTCGCGCAGCTCGGCGAACTGCTCGGGCAGCTCCTCCTGCAACTTGTTCAGCCGCGCACGGCTCTCCTCGACCCGGCTGGTGGCGTCCTCGCGGGCATCGCCGGCGCGGTCGCGCAGGGTGGCAACGAGGTCGGCCATGGTGGCCAGGGCCAGGTCGGCGGCGCCGATCGCGGCGAGCAGCGGGGCCTTCAGTTCGTCGATGTTCGGGTTCTCGGCCATGTCTGTTTCCTTTCGGTTGGGTTTCTGGCTTGTCGGTCAGGAGGACGAAGGATGATCAGGCAGGTGTCGTCTCCTCACCGTCGGCTTCGTTCTGCTGGACGAAGGAGCTGTAGATGTCGAGCAGAACCTGCTTTTGCCGTTCCGTGATCGCCGCGTCCGAAATGACGGCGTCGCGGACCTCGCTCTTCTCGCCGGGCTCCAGGATTCCCGCCCGGATGTAGAGCACCTCGGCGGAGACCCGCAGGGCCTTGGCGATCTGATTGAGGACGTCAGCGGAGGGCTTGCGCAACCCGCGCTCGATCTGGCTGAGGTAGGGATTGCTGACCCCGGCCTTGTCGGCCAGCTGCCGCATGGACACCTGCGCGGCTTCGCGCTGCGCCCGGATGAAGCTGCCGATGTCCGCCGCGGCCGTGGAGACGACGGCGGCGAGGTTTTCATCCTGCGACACCGGGGACCCCTTTCGTGGACTTACGACTGCTGACAAATGCCACGATACGGCCTAGTGCTAACTTTTGCAAGCACCTGCTAGCGCAGGTCAGAACATAAGTTGAGCTATGGCGTAGATTCCCAGCCCCGCCAGCGCACCCACCACGGTTCCGTTGATCCGGATAAATTGCAGGTCACGCCCGACGTGCAGTTCGATGCGCCGGCTGGCCTCCGCGGCGTCCCAGCGCTCGATGGTTTCGGTGATGATCGCGGTGATCTCCACCCCGTATTGGGCCACCAGGTGCTGCGCGGCGCGGACGATCCAGTTGTCCACTTTGTCGCGCAACTCGACGTCGTCCCGCAGCGACTCACCGATCTGCACCACCGCGGCGGCGACGCGGGTGCGCAGCGCGCCCGTCGGGTCGTCGACCCCCTCGAGCACGTACCGCTTGAGGGTCGCCCACGCCGTGGCCGCCGCTTTGGCGATCTCTTCGCGCGCCATCACCTGGTCCTTGACCGAGTCCGCTTTGGCGATGGTGGCCGCGTCGTACTGCAGGTCGTTGGCGAACTCGAACAGGAACCGGGTCGCGTTGCGGCGCAGTTCGTGGTCGGGGTTGCGGCGCACCTTGTCGGTGAAGTCCATCAACTCGCGGTGGATCCGGTCGCCGACCAGATGGTCGATGAACCGCGGCGACCAGGTGGGCGAGTCGCGCTCCACCACCCGCTGGATGACTTCGCCGGCGTTGAGCGACCACTGGAAGGCCCGGTCGGCCAGCAACTGGATCAACGCCTCCTGGCGATGCTCGGCGAGCAGGGTGCCCAGCATCCGGCCGACCGGCGGACCCCACTGCGGCTCGGCGATGCGCCGCACGATCATCCGGTCGATGACGTACGCGACCTCTTCGTCTCGCAGCAGTTCGACGAGCACCCGCAATACGGTGGCGGTCTCGGCGGCCACCCGCTCGGCGTGCGCCTGCTCCGAGAGCCACTTGCCCAGCCGCCCGGCGACCTGCGCGTCGCGCAGCTTGGTCTCCACCACCGGCGGCGACAGGAAGTTCTCCCTCACGAACGTGCCCAGGCCCTCACCGAGTTGGTCCTTCTTGCGTTTGATGATCGCGGTGTGCGGGATCGGAATTCCCAGCGGGTGCTTGAACAGCGCGGTGACCGCGAACCAGTCCGCCAGGGCGCCCACCATGCCGGCCTCGGCGGCGGCGCCGACATAACCCACCCAGGTCGACGCGGTGCCGTCTGCCTGCGCCCACCGGCACAGCAGGAAGACGACGGTCGCGCCGAGCAGAAAGCTCAGCGCGACCACCTTCATCCGGCGCAGATCGCGCAGCCGTACCGCGTCGGCGGCCGGATCGGCGTCTGCGAAGGACTCTGCCAGCGACTGCACCGTCCGTGCAGCACCCGGCCACGTCGGGCGGTTGTCTCGATGCACCACGCCACCATCATCCGCCATCTTTGCCACTCGGCATATACGGCGGTTCCAGCTTCGCCTCTCCTCCGTCGAGCCTCGCCAAACCACTCGGGCACATACGGCGATTCCAGCTTCGCCTCTCCTCCGTCGAGCCTCGCTAAACCGCCGGTAACTGTTACCGGCTCACGAAGTTTGCTGGACCGCGCCGTATTATCCAATACGTCTAGTGAATGGGAATCCGCGATAGTGGCAGAGCAGCCTAGGGCCGGCACCGCCAAGACTGATGGTCGAAAGCGGCGTTGGCACCAGCACAAAGTCGACCGCCGAAACGACCTGATCGACGGCACGATCGAAGCGATCCGGCGCCGGGGCCGGTATGTGAGCATGGACGAGATCGCCGCCGAGATCGGGGTGTCCAAGACGGTGCTCTACCGCTATTTCGTCGACAAGAACGACCTGACCACCGCGGTGATGATGCGCTTCGCGCAGACCACCCTGATCCCCAATATGGCGGCGGCGCTGTCGGCGAATCTGGATGGCTTCGACCTGGTCCGCGAGATCATCCGGGTGTACGTGCAGACGGTGGCCAACGAGCCCGAGCCGTACCGGTTCGTGATGGCCAACAGCTCGGCGTCCAAGAGCAAGGTGATCGCCGACTCCGAGCGCATCATCGCCCGGATGCTCGCGGTGATGCTGCGCCGCCGGATGAAGATGGTCGGCATGGCCACTCAGGGGGTCGAGCCGTGGGCGTACATGATCGTCGGCGGGGTGCAGCTGGCTACCCACTCGTGGCTGCTGGACCCGCGGATGAGCGCCGATGACCTGATCGACTACCTGACGATGCTGAGCTGGAATGCGTTGTGCGGCATCGTCGAAGTGGGCGGGTCGCTGGAGAAGTTCAGGGCCGGGCCGCACCCGTCGCCGATATTGCCCTGGCGCCGAGCGACGGGCCCGCAGGCAGGCACCACCGACGCCCAGGCGCAAGCTGCCCGCTGACCGGGGCGCGCCCCGAGACGCGTGGGTAGCTCGGCCGAACACCCCCCACGGACGCAGCGCGACTGCCGATTGCCAGGGAAATCCCTATATCTCTCGACGGCTCTATCTCCTACCGTCGCAGACGGGTAAACAAAGCCGGCCAGTTGCGAGAATCCATCAGCTCGCCACGCCGCCGGAAGAGCCCAGACCTTTCGACGGAAGGCAGGTGCCACACCATGGCCACAACGGGCTACAAACTGACCGCCAAGACGGTCTTGTCGACCTTGATCGCCGCCGGAGCCATTCTGTCGCTTGCTCCGCTGGCCGGCGCCGACGAGCCGGAACAGCCGGGCGGGCAAGGTCAGGAGGCATGCGCGGGCGGCGGACAGGACCAAACACCTGAACAGCAACAACAGCAGCAACTGGCCTGCGGCGCGGGAATCGCCAACCGCGCCGCCAATGAGGCCAAGAAAGCCGCCGAGCAGGCTAATCGTGCCGCCAATGAGGCAAACCAGAATGCACCGGCCGGCGACCGGCCACCAGAGGATCTGATCACCAACGCCCGATGCTTCATGCATAACGGAGTTCCCACACTCGGCGAGGTGGGCGTCGGGTATGACTCGCGCGGTCCGTTCGTCCATCCCGATGAGGGAAAACCCTGCTGGTACGTCTACGGGGTGACCGCGACCCACGGCTGACCCCGGCAAGGCGGCTCCGCGGTGGGTCAGTAGGTGTAGAAGCCCCGTCCGGATTTCTTGCCGAGCTGGCCGGCCTCGACCATGCGCAGCAGCAGCGGCGGCGCGGCGTAGAGCGGCTCTTTGAACTCCTCATACATCTTGTCTGCGATCAGCTTGAGGGTGTCCAGGCCGACCAGGTCGGACAGCCGCAGCGGGCCCATCGGGTGCGAAAGCCCGGCGACGATGGCCTTGTCGATGTCCTCGACGGTGGCGAAGCCGGACTCGAGCATGCGCACCGCCGACAGCAGATAGGGCACCAGCAGGGCGTTCACCACGAAACCGGAGCGGTCCGAGCAGCGCACCACCTGCTTGCCCAGCACCGCGCTGGCGAACTGCTCGGTGCGGGCGGCGGCGGCCTCGTCGGTGACCAGCGTGCTGACCAGTTCGACCAGCGGCAGCACCGGCACCGGGTTGAAGAAGTGCAGTCCCAGCACCCGCTGCGGGTTCGCCGTGGCCGCGGCGATCTTCATGATCGGAATGGAGGAGGTGTTCGACGCCAGCACCGCGTCCGGGTCGGTGATCACCCGGTCCAGTTCGGCGAAGATCTTGGACTTCACGGTGTCGTCTTCGATGACGGCCTCGATGACCAGCTGCCGATCGGCGAACTCGCCCAGGTCGGTGGTGAAGGTCAGGTTGCCGACGGCGTCGTCGCGCTCGCGTTCGGTGATCTTGCCCGCGCTCACCCCGCGCTCCAGCGACTTTACGATCCGGTTGCGGCCGGCGGTGACCAGTGCGTCGGTGGTCTCGAAGATCTTGACGCCGACGCCGGCGCGCGCCGACACCTCGGCGATGCCGGCACCCATCTGCCCGGCCCCGATGACACCTACTCGTTGGATCGACACAGCACTCCTTGCGTTGGTACGGCGAACAGACACAAAAGCCCCTCGACACGTCGGTGCCAAGGGGCTTTCGTGTCTGCTCGGCAGATTAGTGGAACTGGCCCTCTTCGGTGGAGCCGGCCAGCGCCGTGGTCGACGACGTCGGGTCGACGGTGGTGGCGATCCGGTCGAAGTAGCCGGCACCGACCTCGCGCTGGTGCTTGGTGGCGGTGTAGCCCCGCTCCTCGGCGGCGAACTCGCGCTCCTGCAGCTCGACGTAGGCGCTCATCTGGTTGCGGGCGTAGCCGTGGGCCAGGTCGAACATCGAGTAGTTCAGCGCGTGGAAGCCGGCCAGCGTGATGAACTGGAACTTGAAGCCCATCGCACCCAGCTCGTTCTGGAACTTGGCGATGGTGGCGTCGTCGAGGTGCTGCTTCCAGTTGAACGACGGCGAGCAGTTGTAGGCCAGCATCTGGTCGGGGAACTCGGCCTTGACGCCCTCGGCGAACTTACGCGCCAGCTCCAGGTCCGGCGTGCCGGTCTCCATCCAGATCAGGTCGGCGTAGGGAGCGTAGGCCTTGGCGCGGGCGATGCACGGCTCCAGACCGTTGCGGACCCGGTAGAAGCCCTCGGCGGTGCGGTCACCGGTGATGAACGGCTGGTCGCGCTCGTCGACGTCGGAGGTGATCAGGGTGGCGGCCTCGGCGTCGGTGCGCGCGATCACCACGGTGGGCACGCCGGCCACGTCGGCGGCCAGCCGGGCCGAGGTCAGCGTGCGGATGTGCTGCTGGGTCGGGATCAGCACCTTGCCGCCCAGGTGGCCACACTTCTTCTCCGAGGCCAGCTGGTCCTCCCAGTGCGAGCCCGCGACACCGGCGGCGATCATCGCCTTCTGCAGCTCGTAGACGTTGAGCGCGCCACCGAAGCCGGCCTCACCGTCGGCCACGATCGGGGCCAGCCAGTTCTCGACCGAGGTGTCGCCCTCGACCTTGGCGATCTCGTCGGCGCGCAGCAGCGCGTTGTTGATCCGGCGAACCACCTGCGGCACCGAGTTGGCCGGGTAGAGGCTCTGGTCGGGGTAGGTGTGGCCGCTCAGGTTGGCGTCACCGGCGACCTGCCAGCCGGACAGGTAGATGGCCTTCAGGCCGGCCCGGACCTGCTGGACGGCCATGTTGCCGGTCAGTGCGCCGAGGGCGTTGATGTAGTCCAGGTCGTGCAGCTGCTCCCAGAGCACCTCTGCGCCGCGGCGGGCCAGGGTGTGCTCCTCGACGACGTGGCCCTGCAGCGCGACGACGTCCGCCGCGGTGTAGGTGCGGGTGACACCCTTCCAGCGCGGGTTGTTGTCCCAGTCGTGCTGGATCTGCTCGGGGCTCTTCGGCGTGCCAACGGTCGACATGGCTGCTCCTTCGTGTCGCGATCGTCGGGCGCTTCTCGGATTTGCCAAACACCCCGACGGATTCACTGATGTGTTAATGCGACCTTGACACAGCACATCAGCCCAGGTCCACCGGTTTTCGTTGCCAAGTTTGGCAAAACAGTACGGGCGTTATGCGAAGTTTGCGAAGAATCTCTGGGACGCCCCGTCGTGGTCGTCGTCGAATAAGCTACCGGTGGGTAACATATCCGCACAGGTCAACGGGGGTATTAGCAGTACGCCCGTACTGACTAGAACGTGTTACAGCGGAAAGATCGCGGCGAGCGCTTTGACCTCTTCGCCGACGACGTATGTGAGCGTTCTAACAGCACGATCGGCCAGTGCGGACCCGAAGCGATCGGTCGATCCGGCCGGATGAACGTGGGAGACGATCTCTAGTTTGTCGCCCAGCGCCACCGCAGCGTCGTGTTCCAGCGTCACCCGCAACGGCGCCGCGAGCAGCTCGGGGTAGCTCGACAGGTAGTCCTCGACCACGCTCCAGTACACCGAGTTGTTCACATGGTCGAACAGGTCGATGTCGGTGAACCGGATCGGGTACTCGTGGATCTCGGCCGCGTCCTCGCGGTCACCGGCCTTCAGGTAGGCCTTCCAGCGCAACCGGTCGACGCTGGTGGTGCGTTTCAGTCCGGCCAGAAAGTCGTCGGAGATGCGCGATGGGCCCTGCGTCTCGCGGTTGATGTTGATCCAGAACGCCTCGGATTCGATCAGCCCGCCGCTGCGTTTCCCGTCGATGCGGACCCGCATCTCGCACCAGCGGTTCGAGGTGCCCGAACACCAGCGCCGCACCCGCAGCATGTCCTGGAACTCGATCGGGCGGATCACGTCCATCATGGTGCGGCGCACGATCCACAGCGGGTGGGTCTCCTGGTAGCCGCCCTCGCGCAACTGGTCCTGGCCGATGTCCTGGATATGCCGGGCGGCCGCGTCCATCCGGAGTCGGCCGGCCCGGTCGATGTCGGCTACCCGCAGCGGCCACTGCCGGTCGAACACATCGGGATGCGGGTCGGGCACCGGCATCAAAACCTTGGCCAAACCGGTCGGCTCATCTGTCTGCTGCATCGCGATGCTCCCCGTAGATTTCCCTGAGCGATCATGCCATGCCAATAATGCGAACGCGGCCTTCGCAACGGGTAGCCTCGGCGGCGTGGCCAAGACCTACGTCGGCGCCAGGGTGCGCCAGCTGCGCAGCGAGCGCGGGTTCAGCCAGGCCGCCCTGGCGCAGCTGCTGGAGATCTCACCGAGTTACCTCAACCAGATCGAGCGCGACGTCCGGCCGCTGACGGTGGCGGTACTGCTGCGCATCACCGAGGTCTTCGGCGTGGACGCCACCTTCTTCGCCTCCCAGGACGACACCCGGTTGGTCGCCGAGTTGCGCGAGGTCACCATGGACCGCGACCTGGACATCGACGTCGACCTGACCGAGGTGGCCGAACTGGTCAGCGCCCATCCGAAACTGGCCCGGGCCATGGTCAATCTGCACCGCCGCTACCGGCTCACCACGGCACAGCTGGCCGCGGCCACCGAGGAGCGCTACACCGACGGCAGCGGCACCGGCGCGATCACCATGCCGCACGAAGAGGTCCGCGACTACTTCTACCAGCGGCAGAACTACCTGCACGAACTCGACACCGCCGCCGAGGAATTGACCACCCGGATGCGAAGGCACCAAGGCGAATTGGCCGTCGAACTGGCCAATCGGCTCACCGAGGTACACGGCGTGCACATCAACCGCCGGATCGACCTGGGCGAGACGGTGCTGCACCGCTACGACGCGCAGACCAAGACACTGGACATGGGCCACCACCTGTCATGGGGGCAGCGGGTGTTCAAGATGGCCGCCGAGCTGGCGTACCTGGAGTTCGACGACCTGATCTCCGCCATGGTCGAAGAGGGCAAGTTCACCTCGAAGGACTCCCGCACCCTGGCCAGGCTGGGGCTGGCCAACTACTTCGCGGCGGCGATCGTATTGCCCTACGGGCAGTTCCACGACAGCGCCGAGACCGTCCGCTACGACATCGAGCGGCTCTCGGCGTTCTACCGGGTCAGCTATGAGACGATCGCGCACCGGCTGTCCACCCTGCAGCGACCGTCGATGCGGGGCGTCCCATTCTCGTTCGTCCGGGTCGACCGGGCGGGAAACATGTCGAAACGTCAGTCGGCCACGGGTTTTCACTTCTCTTCCAGCGGCGGGACCTGCCCGCTGTGGAACGTCTACGAGACGTTCGGCAACCCGGGCAAGATCGGCGTGCAGATCGCGGAGATGCCCGACGGCCGCAAGTACCTGTGGGTGGCGCGCACCGTCGAGCGCCGAGCGTCGCGCTGGGGCCAACCGGGCAAGACCTTCGCTATCGGGCTGGGCTGCGAACTGCGCCAGGCCCACCGGCTGGTCTACTCCGAGGGGCTGGATCTCAACGGTGATAACGCCACCCCGATCGGGGCTGGCTGCCGGGTCTGCGAACGCGACAACTGCCCGCAACGGGCGTTCCCGGCGCTGGGCCGTGACCTTGATCTCAACGAACACCGCAGCACGGTGTCGCCGTATCTGGTAAAGCAACAGCGGTGAACTCTCGCATCCCCGAAGCCCCCGGCCTGCGCGACCTCGGTCTCGCCAACTGGCTGGTCTGCAAAGTCATCGCCCGTCGTCAGCAAGTGCCCCGGGCGCACCTGTTCACCACGCTGGGCCAGCACCGCCGATTGATGTGGTCCTGGCTGCCGTTCGGCGGAATGCTGATGCGCGGCGGCAAGCTGTCCACCCGCGACACCGAGTTCGTGATCCTGCGGGTCGGCCACCTGCGTGACAGCCAGTACGAACTGCAGCACCATCGCCGAATGGGCCGCGCGGCCGGCCTCGACGACGACACCCAGGCGCGCATCTTCGAAGGCCCCGACGGCCCCCGTGTCGACGAGCTCACCGCCCGCCAGCGCGCCATGCTGACCGCGATCGACGAACTCGTCGGCACCCGCACCCTCTCCGATGCCACCTGGGCGGAGTTGTCGAAGCATCTGGATCGTCCGCGGCTGATCGAATTCGTGATGCTGACATCCCAATACGACGCACTGGCCGCCACCTTGAGCGCACTGCGGGTGCCGCTGGACTTCGACGAGTAGCCCTGCGTGGCGGATACCGTTTGGCACGATCTGGCCGTCGCCGGGGGCGGAACGCTGGCGATCGCCGCCGTGCTGATCGTGGTCGGGCGGATGCTGCTGCGGCGGGGCGCCGGGCCGCTGGTCACCCGGAAGATCCCGCACGCGTTGTGCGGGCTGTTCGCCGCCGCGGCCGCGTTCGAGCTGACCAACGGAGCGGTGGTGGCGGGTGTGCTGGCCGCCGCGACGGTGGCATTGGCGTTCATCGTGGAGCGTGGCCTGGTTCCGGTGCCGGGCGTGTTCGACGGCACCCGCTCCCGCGACTACGGGCTGGTCGGGTTCGCCGGCGGGGCCTTGATCGCGGTGCTGGCGTTCTGGCCGGATCGGGTCGCGATCGCGACCGGGGTGGTGGTGCTGGGGCTGGCCGATGCCGGTGCCGCCCTGGTCGGGGACCGGTTCGGCAGACACCGGGTGGCGGCCGGCGGCGGGGTGCGCTCCCTGGAGGGCTCGGTGGCGTTCGTGGCCATCGCGTTCGCCGTGTCGTGGGTGTTCTGCCGGGTGGGTCTTGAACTGAATACGTTTATGGCGGTGACGGTTTCGCTGTTCGTCGCGGTGTCGACGGCGGCCGTGGAACTGCTGGTGGTGCCGGCGGCGGACAACCTGCTGATCACGCCGTGGGTGGCGCTGCTGTTGCACGTCGCGCGTGACCTGTCGACCGATGATGCGCTGCGCTGGCTGGCCGCGGTGGTATTCGGCTGCGCCATCGTGCCGTTCATGATCCGGATGCGCTGGCTGGATCTGCCCGGGGCGCTGTGCGGCGGCCTGATCGCCGGCGTCGCCGTCGGGCTGGGCGACTGGGCCTGGATCATCCCGGCCGCGGTGTTCTTCTCGCTGACCAGCGTCCTCACCGCCTATCGCAGGCCCGGCCGTGCCTCGGGCGTGCGCGGCATCGGTCAGGTGACGGTCAATGCGGGTCTTCCGGTGCTGGTACCGGTGATCGGGTTCGCGTTCACCCGCGACCCGCTGTGGTACGCGGTGTCCATCGGCGGTATCGCCGCCGGGATCGCCGACTCGTGGGCATCGGAGATCGGGCGGTTCTCCGGCCGCGAGCCGCTGTCGCTGCGGACGCGCGGCCGGGTTCCCAAGGGCACCTCCGGCGCGGTGTCACCGCTGGGTTCGGCCGCAACGGTGCTGGGCGCGCTACTGGTGGGCGCGTTCGGCGCCCTGTTCGCCGGGCCGGTGATGGTGCCGGTCGGGTTGGCGGCCGGTATCGCCGGCTCACTGGTGGACACCATGATCGGCGCCACCGTGCAGACCCGCTTCCGCTGCGAATCCTGCGGGGCCACGGTGGAGGACGCGCTGCACTGCGGGCGCCCCACCGAGCCGTCCGCGGGGTGGCGGTGGGTGGGCAACGACGTCGTCAACGCCGGTGCGAACCTGACCGGAATGCTGGTCGGGTGCGGGGTTTTCGCGCTGATGGCCTGACCTCAAAACGCCGAGACTGTTGTTAGCGCGCAAAAGTACGAGATAACTCCGCGCCAATTACAGCCTCGAGGTGACGGGCGCGTGGAACCAAGACCTCAGAAGTTGATCATGTGGCCGGTCAGGCCATGGAAGCACTCCTGCAGCGCCTCGGACATGGTGGGGTGGGTGTGCACGTTGCGCGCCAGCTCGGCGGCGGTCAGGTCCCACTTCTGCGCCAGCGTGAGCTCCGGCAGCAGCTCGGAGACGTCGTGGCCGACCAGATGCCCGCCGAGCAGTTCACCGTAGCGGGCGTCGGCGATCAGCTTCACGAACCCGCTCGGGTCACCCGCCCCGTGCGCCTTGCCGTTGGCGGTGAAGGGGAACTTGGCCACCTTCACGTCGTAGCCCTCGGCGCGAGCCTGCTCCTCGGTAAGGCCGAAGCTGGCCACCTGCGGCTGGCAGAAGGTGGCGCGCGGCATCATCCGGTAGTCACCCAGCGACATCGTCTCGGCGCCGCCGATGGTTTCGGCGGCCACCACGCCCTGTGCCTCGGCGACGTGAGCGAGCTGCAGCAGGCCGGTGACGTCGCCGATGGCGTAGATGTGCGGCACCGAGGTCTGCATGTACTCCCCGACCCCGATGGCGCGCCGCTCCGTCAGCGCCACCCCGGCGGCCTCCAGTCCGTAGCCGTCGACGTTGGGCGCAAAACCGATGGCCTGCAACACCTTGTCGGCCCTGAGCTCCTCGCGCTGGCCGTCCTTGCTGACGGTGACGGTGACGGCGGAACCGTCATCGTTGATGGACTCGACCTTGGTGCCGGTGCGGATCTTCACACCCAGCTTCTTGAACTGCTTCTCGATCTCTTTGGAGA
The DNA here is from genome assembly GCF_003284925.1 of Mycolicibacter senuensis. GTDB lineage: Bacteria > Actinomycetota > Actinomycetes > Mycobacteriales > Mycobacteriaceae > Mycobacterium > Mycobacterium algericum_A. Next base: position 44,854 of record NZ_QMEX01000013.1, on the reverse strand, counting down.
CGTCGGCGTCCTCGTTGGGCAGCGCTCGGGCCAGGAACTCCACCACGGTGACGTCCACGCCGTAGTTGGCCAGGATGTAGGAGAACTCCATGCCGATAGCCCCGCACCCGGCGATGATGATCGAGCCCGGCAGCTCCCGGCTCAGGATCAACTCCTCGTAGGTGACCACGTTGGCCGACAGCGAGGTGCCCGGCACCAGTCGCGTGCTGGACCCGGTGGCGATGATCGCGTTGTCGAAGGTGACGTTCTCGGTTCCGCCCTCGTTGAGCTCGACGGCCAGGGTGTTGGCGTCGGTGAACCGGCCGTAGCCGTGGATCTCGGTAATCTTGTTCTTCTTCATCAAGAAGTGCACCCCGGCGACCCGGCCGTCGGCGACCTTGCGGCTGCGGTCGAACGCCGCGCCGTAGTCGAAGGTGGCCTCGCCGCTGATCCCGAAGGTCTTGGCCTCGCGGTTGAAGATGTGCGCCAGTTCGGCGTTGCGCAGCAGCGCTTTCGACGGGATGCAACCGACGTTCAGACAGACCCCGCCCCAGTATTTGGGTTCGACGATGGCGGTGTTCAAACCGAGCTGGGCGGCGCGAATGGCCGCGACATAACCACCGGGGCCGGCTCCGAGGACTACGACGTCATAGTGGGTCACCCGCTCACCCTATCGTCGGCCGGCCAATCCGTTCAGTACGGGATGATTCCGCCGACGCAACGCTCCACGTGCTGGCAGAAGTGATGGCCGTACAGCGGGGCCGCGGCGACGGCCGAGGCGAACACCGCCGTCATGATCGCGAGCGCGACCGCCGACAACAGCGGCTTCTCCCCCACCATCGCCACGATCAGCCCCGCCACCACGCACCCGGCCGCATAGACCACCACGACGAACACCGCGGGGGTCTTGTCGGCCAGCGCATACCACCACGAGAACAGCCCCAGCCCGATGCCGGCCGCCGGGATCCAGACGCCCACCAGCACCAGCGCGAACTGCCACCACTTGAGAAAGCGGTACTGCCCCTCGACCACGACCGGCTTTGGCGGTTTGGCCGGGCCGGCCTTCGACTCGGGCTCGTTCGGCTCCGGTTCCGGCGGAGCTTCGAGCCCCGGTTGCGGTTGGAGCTCGCCGGACGCCCCGGGCAGCGGCGCCGGATGCGGGCCGGTGTCGAAGATCGGCGCCATGTGCGGCTCGGTCATCGGCAGCGCCCCGGTGTCGGTGGTCTCAGACACCCGAGACCGCCTGAATCGCCGCCAGCGCCCCAAACCAGCCGAGGCCCAGCGCGAGGAGAAACGCACCCAGTCCGGTTACCCAGCGGCGCGACGAGGCGAACACCAGGACCAGCCCCGCGACGGTGGGCGCGATGAGCACCAGCGCGATCACGACATCCGGGCGCAGCGGCGCGGTGACCAGCAATGTCGCCCCGATCCCGGCCAGTACACCGGCGGTGGCTCCGACCAGCATGATGCTGCTCAACAACCAGGGGCGCGGCAGCGGAATCACACCAGCAGATTCTACGACCGCAACCCCGCTCAGCGCGGTAGCGACCCGGTGATCACCGGGACTTCCTCCAGTGCGGCGTTCTCGTCGTCAGTGAAGGCGCGCGCCCGGGACAGGAACCGCAGCCCCTCCGGCGCCTCCAGGCTGAAGCCGGCGCCGCGGCCGGGCACCACGTCGATGATCAGCTGGGTGTGCTTCCAGGCCCCGAATTGCGGCCCGGAGATCCACACCGGCACCTCGCCACCGGCGGCTCGGTCGATGCTGAGCACACCGAGCAGCACGTCATGGTCACCGACGATGAAGTCACCGTCGGGGTAACACATCGGCGCTGAGCCGTCGCAGCAGCCGCCGGACTGATGGAACATCACCGGACCGTGCCGGGCCACCAGCCGTGCCAGCAGTTCGGCTGCCGCCTCGGTGATCCGCACCCGCTCCGGTGCGCCCATCAGGCCGGTGCCTCCATCAGTACGGGCCCATCAAAAAAGACCCTGCGCCTTTTCCGAGTAGGACACCAGCAGGTTCTTGGTCTGCTGGTAGTGATCGAGCACCATCTTGTGGTTCTCCCGGCCGATCCCGGACTGCTTGTAGCCGCCGAAGGCGGCGTGCGCGGGGTAGGCGTGGTAGCAGTTGACCCAGACCCGGCCGGCCTGAATGTCACGGCCGGCCCGGTAGGCGGTGTTGCCGTCGCGGCTCCACACCCCGGCCGCCAGCCCGTAGAGGGTGTCGTTGGCCTGGGCGATGGCGTCGTCGTAGTCGCCGAACGAGCCCACCGAGACCACCGGGCCGAAGATCTCCTCCTGGAAGATCCGCATCTTGTTGTGGCCGGCGAAGATCGTGGGCTGCACGTAGTAGCCGCCGGACAGTTCCCCGCCCAGCTCGGCGCGTTCCCCGCCGGTGATGACCTTGGCGCCCTCGCCCTTGCCGATCTCGATGTAGGCCAGGATCTTCTCCAGCTGGTCGTTGGAGGCCTGCGCACCGACCATGGTGGCCGGATCCAGCGGGTCACCCTGCCGGATCGCCTTGGTGCGTATCGCGGCCAACTCCAGGAACTCGTCGTAGATCTCGGCCTGAATCAGCGACCGCGACGGGCAGGTGCACACCTCGCCCTGGTTGAGGGCGAACCCGGCGAATCCCTCCAGCGCCTTGTCCTGGAAGTCGTCGGCGGCGGCCAGCACGTCGGCGAAGAAGATGTTGGGACTCTTGCCGCCCAGCTCCAGGGTGACCGGGATGATGTTGTGGCTGGCGTACTGCATGATCAGCCGCCCGGTGGTGGTCTCGCCGGTGAAGCCGATCTTGGCGATCCGGTTGCTCGATGCCAGCGGCTTGCCGGCTTCGACCCCGAAACCGTTGACCACGTTGAGCACCCCGGCCGGCAGCAGCTCACCGATCAGACTCAGCAGGTACAGGATCGACGCCGGGGTCTGCTCGGCCGGTTTGAGCACCACGGCGTTTCCGGCCGCCAGTGCCGGGGCCAGTTTCCAGGCGGCCATCAACAGCGGGAAGTTCCACGGGATGATCTGGCCCACCACCCCCAGCGGCTCGCGGAAGTGATAGGCCACGGTGTCGTCGTCGAGCTGGCTCAGCGCGCCCTCCTGGGTGCGGATCGCCGACGCGAAGTAGCGGAAATGATCGGCGGCCAGCGGGATGTCGGCGGCCAGCGCCTCCCGGATCGGCTTGCCGTTGTCCCACACCTCGGCGACCGCGAGCTGTTCGCGGTGCGCGTCGATGCGGTCGGCAATCGCGTTGAGCACCGCGGCCCGCTCGGCCGGGGACGTCTTGCCCCACGCCGGCGCCGCCGCATGCGCCGCATCCAGGGCCAGCTCGATGTCGGCCGCAGTCGAGCGCGGGACCTCGCAGAACACCTGACCGGTGACCGGGGTGATGTTCTCGAAATACTCACCACCGACCGGCGCCACCCACTGCCCGCCGATGAAGTTGCCGTAGCGGGACTCAAAGCTCATCAGCGCCGCCGCGCTGCCCGGACGTGCATAGACGGTCATCAGTACTTCCCTCTGCCTTGACGGTGTTGTGCACCTCACATTACCGCCGCGGTCACAATGGCGGTCATGGCTGACGACGCGACGACCGACCCGTACCTGTGGCTCGAAGACGTCACCGGTGACGATGCGCTGGACTGGGTGCGCGCCCACAACGCCCCGACAGTCGAAGAGTTCGCGGGGGACGATTTCGAGGCGATGCGCACGGCGGCGCTGGAGGTGCTCGACACCGATGCCCGCATCCCGTACGTGCGGCGGCGCGGCGATCACCTCTACAACTTCTGGCGTGATGCCGCCAATCCGCGCGGATTGTGGCGGCGCACCACGCTCGACAGCTACCGCAGCAGCGCGCCGGAGTGGGAGGTCATCATCGACGTCGACGAGTTGAGTCGAGTCGACGGCCGGAACTGGGTGTGGGGCGGCGCCAACGTCATCGAACCCGAACTCACCCGGGCGCTGGTCTCGCTGTCCCCGGGCGGTTCGGATGCGGCGGTAGTGCGGGAATTCGACATGGCCGCCAGGGAATTCGTTCCCCCTGCTGCTGGCGGATTTCAGCTGCCCGAGGCCAAGTCGCGAATCGGCTGGGAGGACGAGGACACCGTGCTGGTGGGCACCGACTTCGGTGCGGATTCGCTCACCGACTCCGGGTATCCGCGGATCGTCAAGCGGTGGCGTCGCGGCCAGCCGCTCGCCGACGCCGAGACGCTGTTCGCCGGCGAGGCGACCGATGTGGTGGTGGGAGCCGGACGCGATCGCACACCGGGCTTCGAGCGGACCCTGGTCTCGCGGGCCATCGACTTCTTCAACGACGAGGTCTACGAGCTACGCGGCGTCCCCGGCGGTCAAGAGCTGATCCGCATCGACGCGCCCACCGACGCGTCGGTATCGGTGCATCGACAGTGGATCCTCATCGAGCTGCGCACCGACTGGGATACCGGCATCGCCTCGTATGCCGCGGGCTCATTGCTGGCGGCCGACTACGACGAATTCTTGGCGGGCACAGCACAGTTGAGTGTGGTCTTCGAGCCCGACGCGCACACCGCGCTGCACCACTACGCCTGGACCCGTGACCGACTCGTGCTGGTCACGCTGCACGATGTGGCCAGCCGGGTGGAGGTGGTCAGCCCGGTTGATTGGCAGCGCCGCCCGGTTGCCGAGGTACCGGCCAACACCAACACGGTGATCGCGGCCGCCGACGACACCGGTGACGAGATCTTCTTGGACTCCAGCGGATTCGTTCACCCGTCGCGGTTGCTGCACGGCCCGGTGGACGGGCCGCTGACCGAGATCAAGTCCGCTCCGGCCTTTTTCGATGCCGGGGGACTGGAGGTCAGTCAGCACTTCGCCACGTCGAAGGACGGCACCGCGATCCCGTATTTCGTGGTCCGCCCGCAGGACGCGACCGGCCCGACACTGCTGGCCGGCTACGGCGGTTTCGAGGTGGCCCGCACCCCCGGCTACGACGGGGTGCTGGGCCGGCTGTGGCTGGCCCGCGGCGGCACCTACGTGCTGGCCAACATCCGCGGCGGCGGCGAATACGGGCCGAGCTGGCACACCCAGGCGATGCGGGAGGGCCGGCACCTGGTGGCCGAGGACTTCGCCGCGGTGGCAGCCGATCTGGTGGACCGCGGCATCACCACGGTGGCGCAGCTCGGCGCGATCGGCGGCAGCAACGGCGGACTACTGATGGGCATCATGCTCACCGCCTACCCGCAGCAGTTCGGGGCGCTGGTCTGCCAGGTGCCGCTGCTGGATATGCGCCGCTACCACCTGCTGCTGGCCGGCGCCTCCTGGATGGCCGAGTACGGCGACCCGGACAACCCGGACGACTGGGCGTTCATCGGCGAATACTCGCCGTACCAGAACATTTCGGCAGAACCGAGCTATCCCCCGGTGCTGATCACCACCTCCACCCGCGATGATCGGGTGCATCCCGGTCATGCCCGCAAGATGACCGCGGCGCTGGAGAAGCTCGGCAAAAAGGTCTGGTACTACGAGAACATCGAGGGCGGTCACGGCGGGGCGGCCGACAACGCGCAGGCGGCGTTCAAATCGGCGCTGAGCTTCTCGTTCCTGTGGCGGATGCTGGACGGACGAAACTGACGCCCCCGAGACGCCCGCAGCGATTCACAGCGCCGCGGCGGCCGCCTCTGCCACGGTGGTGTCCTGCTCTCCGGTGCGACCGCCTCAAACCTCAGTCCGGCCCGGCATACGGCGGGTACGCGTTTTGCCGCAGCACTTCGGCAAGGTGCACCGCGTTGCGCGCCGCCGCCGCGGTCGTGGTGGCCACCGCCTCCGGGGCCTGGTCCAAGTCCAGGTAGTCCACGCCCTGCATGGCTTCACCGTTCCAGTACGTGCAGCCCTGGGCGGGTATCGAGAATCCGATGTCGTTGAGCGCCTGGAACAGATCGGCGACGATCTTGTGTGCGCCGTCCTCGTTGCCGACGACGGCGGCCAGTGCCACCTTGCCGACCATCCTGGGCCGGCCGGCGTCGTCCTGATCGGAGAGCTCGGCATCGAGTCGCTCCAGGACGCGTTGCGCGACGCTGGACATGTGGCCGACCCAGGTCGGCGTCGACATGACGAGAATGTTCGCCGACTTGATTTTCGCCAGCAGCGCCGGCCAGTCGTCGCCCTCCCCCATGTCGGCTTCCACGCCGGGAAGCAGCGACAGGTCGACACAGCGAACCTTGTCGCATGCGACGCCCCCGGAACGCAGCTGCCCCAGCAACTGGTCTGCGATCAGGTCGCTGCTTGACGGGGCGTCGCCGCCCTTGAGCGTGCAGACCAACGCAATTGCGCTCAGCGGCGGCGGTGCGGCCGAAGTCATGCCTGGCGGCGTACCCGCGGTGTAGCGAGCCCAAACGGCCGCGCACTATCGGCGCAGCGCCCCCAGCAGCGCGACGCCCACCCCGACCAGCACCATGACCGCGCCGGCCCCCAGGGTCAGATTGAGCCACTGGTGCAGGCTGGCTTCGGCCACATCGGCCACCGCGTCGGCGATGCGGCGGATGTCGCCGGTCGCCTGGTTGAGCACCTGGTTCAGGTAGCGCCGCGCCACCTCGAGCCCCGACCAGCCCGCCGCGCCCACCAGCAGCCCCGAAACGCCCAGGCTCGCCACCGCCCTGCCGCGATGCCGCGCCGCGGCGATCGTCAAGGCCGCACACAACCCGGTCAGCGCCACCAGCACCAAACTCAGCGACGGCCCCCACACCGCAAACCGGTGTAATCCGCCGGGCCGCGTCACCTCGGTGGACGTCGGCGTCAGCGGCACGGTCATCGACGCCGGCAGTGCGACGTTGTAGTCGTCCAACAGCTGCGCAAACGCCTTGTCCCGCAACATCGGCACCACGTCGATCTCCCACGGGCGGGTGTCGTCGCCGCTGAGCAGCCAATCGTGCCCGTCGCGGTTGAGCTTCACGAACTGTGCCGGGAACGACCGGCCGGCGGTGTATTCGGCGGCGGCCTCTCGCACCGGGGCGGGGTTGATGGGGAAGCCTTGCGCACGGATCAGTCGAACCGCCTGGGAGCTGAGTTCGGCGGCGACCGCATCTTGCAGGGCCGGTTGGGCCGCGGCCCGCTGCGCCAGCCGGGCGTAGCCGTCGGCGTCGACGAGGTTGCACTGCGCCCAGGCCGTCGGCAGCGTCACCGCCAATGTCACCGTGGTCAGCAACCAGAACAGGGCGGCCGTCAGGAAGCGCACTATTTGGCCGTGCGGCGCGGGCGCGCCAGCGCCATCCGGGTCATCAGCGCGTTCATCCGGGCCAGCGCCTTGAGCGAATTGTGGTAGTAGTTCCCGCCCGCACCGACGCTGGTGCGCGGCGACACGACCGCCTCCTGCCGGCAGAACTTGCGGATCCCGTCGAGGCCGCCGAACCGCGCACCGATACCTGAGGTCTTCCAGCCGCCCATCGGCGCCGTGGTGCACATCAGGTTGGCGATCACGTCGTTGATGTTCACCGCCCCGCAATCTAACTGGAGGGCAATGTCTTTGGCCCGTGACACATCACCGGAGAACACCGATGCGCTCAGCCCGTAGGGGCTGTCGTTGGCAAGCCGGATGGCCTCCTCGACGCTGCCGACCTTCATGATCGGCAGCGTCGGCCCGAAGGTCTCCTCGGTCATGCAGGCCATCGAGTGGTCGACGTCGACCAACACGGTGGGCGGGTAGAAACTGCCCGCGCCGGCTGCGCGTTCACCGCCGGTCAGTGCGCGCGCTCCCGCGGCGAGTGCCTCTGTGACGTGGCGTTCGGTGACTGCCAATTGCTGATCGTTGATCAAAGCCCCGAAGTGGGTGCCCTCGCCGGCGCCCAGCTGCAGCGCCTGCACGTCGCGGACGACCGCGGCGACGAACTTGTCGTAGACGGGTTCGAGCACGTACACCCGCTCGACCGAGACGCAGGTCTGTCCCGCGTTGAACATCGCGCCCCACACCGCGGCGTGTGCGGCCAGGTCGATGTCGGCGTCCTCGCACACGATCATCGGGTCTTTGCCACCCAGCTCGAGGCTGAACGGCACCAGGCGCTGCGCCGCCCGCTCGGCCACCTTGCGCCCGGTGGCCGTCGAACCGGTGAACTGCACGTAGTCGGAGTTGTCGATGACCGCTTCGGCCACTTCTCGCGCGCCCTGGACCACCGCGAACACGTCGGGTCCGCCGGCCTGCTGCCAGCCGTCGCGCAGCAGCTCGGCGGTGAGCGGGGTCTGCTCGGACGGCTTGAGCAGCACCGCGCAACCGGCCGCCAGTGCACCGATCGCATCCATCAACGCGTTGGCGACCGGGTAGTTCCACGGCGCAATCACCCCGACCACCGGGCGCGGCCGGTAGTGCACCGCGATCTTCTTGATCGCCATCAGCGGCAGCGCTGCCGGCCGGGACTCCGGGGCCATCGCCTTGTCCATGACCTTGATGACGTAGGACAGGATCATGATCAGCAGCGGCACCTCTTGTGCTGCGTCGGTGCTGGACTTGCCGGTCTCGGCGATCAGCATCTTCTCGATCTCGTCCCGATGCTCGCCGAGCCACACCGCGTACCGGGCCAGCACTTTGGCCCGGCCCTTGGCGCCGCGTCCCTCCCATTCGCGCTGGGCGGTACGCAGTCCGGCGGCGATCGCTTCGACGTCGGACGGATCGGTCCAGCGGACCTCACCGGCAGCCCCCCCGGTGGCGGGGTTGAGCACGGTGTCGGTGCCGGACAGGGCGGGGGCGGGCGTGGTGGCGGTCATGACGCCATGCTAGTCCCGGTTGTGATCCGGGTCGCACCCGCCTCGACAGGTGTCAAGTCCAGCCCGATGCCTACCCTTTCAAGCCCCGCAGATAGGCCGCCTGCCCCAGGTGCTGGGCGCAGTCGTCGATGACGCTGACCAGCCGCACCCCGGCGGTCACCGGCGGGTTCCAGTGCCTATCGACGACCCGGGCCAGCTCGTCGGCGGTGATGCCGTCGATGTAGCGCAGGGTCAGCTCGTGCACCGCGCGGTAGTAGCCCGCCAGCAGCTGCGCCGGGGCACGGACCTTGGCGACGTCGGCCGCGCTGTGGCCGTACCCGCTGTCGTCGCGCGGCAGATCGAGTCCGAACCGGTCCACCCAACCGTCCCGGGTCCACGCCTGTTCGACGCCGGCGACCTGAGCGACCTGGATGTCTTGCACCCGGGCGCTGTGCCACAGCAGCCAGGCGATGCTGTTGGCCTCCGGAGTCGGCCGGTAGGTGGCCACCGCATCGGTGAGATCCTCGGTGACTTCATCGGCGTGCTCGACCAGCCGCGTGAACGCGTCGCGGAGCAGACCCTGTAACGCGGCATCGGTCATGGGAACCTCCGGGATGACGTCGGGCTCATCGTCGACTCCTTCCCGGCATTGCAGACCTGCCGGGCATCACCAGCGCAGCAGTGCGGCAATACCCGCCGCATCGCGCAGCCGTCCGTCGGCCGCCCCTTCGATGGGGCTGACCCGGGCCCCGGTCTGCAATGCCCGCTCCACCAGCCGCTCGGTCAACCGGGCCTCCGGTTCTGCCGGGCGCCCGGCCGGGCCGACCTCCTCGCCGCCGTAGAGGGACCCGTTGGCGCCCACCATGCCGGTGTAACGGACACCCGGGTCATATATCAGATGTGCGACCCGACCGGCGTTCAGTGCCGCGGCCACCTCCGAGAGCCCCAGCGCCACCGGCTGTCCAGCCCCGGCGCCCTCGCCGACACTGTCCAGTATTTGGCGTTCCCGCTCCGCGTGCTGCTCGTGGGCCCAGTCGGTCACAGCAGCCTGCAGCGCCGCATCATCGAGCCCACCGAGGACTCGGGAATCGACGAATATCCGGTCGCGCAACGCGTGCGGAAACTTCGCGACGGTCGGCTCACTCCAGCGGTCCCCACCGCTGACCAGGATTCGCTCCCAGCCGCGCTCAGCGGCCAGTCCGGCCGCCACCGTCGTCACCTGATCCAGGAAACGGTGTGCCCGATCCTGCTCGCGCGACTGCCGCTGTTCTCGCATCGGCGTGTTGAACTGCCCCTGCGGGCCGCCACCGAGGTGCCCGGCACGCTCGTGGGGCGCTTGGATGTACTGCTGCTCGATTCGGCTCAGCGGCTGAAGCGACCCGAGGCGCCACTCGAGCAGGCGAGCCTCCTCGGGTGAAACCAGGACCACACCCGCCGGCCGGCCCTCATCGATCATCTCGAGCAACGGGTGGATGAACGGGCGATCGTCCAACACCACTCGACTGGCGATCGGCAACGCGCTTTGCAGTTGCAGAACCCAGTCATCTTCCAGTCCGGCGAACAGGATTCGGCTTCGGCCGGCGCCCGCGGGGTCGGCCAGTTCGGCTACTCTCGGCCAGATTCGTTCCAGCGCCGCGCCGGTCTCGCCGCTGTCATCGGCCTCCGCGGCAATCCGGCGTTGCAATTCCCGGAAACGGTTCTTCAGGTCGATAGTGGCGGCTTCCAGGTTCGGGTCCCCGCTCGGATCGGCATTCAGGTTCACGGACAGCACGCCGAGTTTGTCGGTCCGTTGGGACAGCTCCCGGATACCATCCGCGTCGAGACGCTCCATGGCGACCATCGGTTTGCCCCTCCAATCCCTTGCAGGCCTCAGGGTTGCTCCAACCACTCACTATAGCCACGACTCGAGACTGAAGGGCCGAGCTGTTTTGGCGATCGATCACGGAAATGCCCTGGCATGAGGTACCGATCCGGCCGTAGATTGGGTAGATGACGCACGTCGCTGAGCTCGTCATCCGCAACGGCACGATCGTCGACGGGCTGGGCGGCCGGACGTACGTCGGCGACGTTGCGGTCCGCGATGGACTCATCGTCGAGGTCGGCACCGTCAGCGGCGACGCCGAGCACGTGATCGATGCGGCCGGGCTGCTGGTGACACCGGGTTTCGTCGACCTGCACACCCACTACGACGGGCAGTCGATCTGGTCGGATCGGCTCAATCCCTCGTCGTCACACGGCGTGACGACGGCGCTGATGGGTAACTGCGGGGTGGGTTTCGCGCCGTGCCGGATCGCCGACCACGAGGTGCTGGTCGACGTGATGGCCGGTGTGGAGGACATCCCCGGCGTGGTGATGACCGACGGTCTGCCGTGGACGTGGGAGACCTTCCCGCAGTTCATGGATGCCGTCGATGCGCGGCGCCGCGACATCGATGTGGCGGCGTTTCTGCCACATTCGCCGCTGCGGGTCTACGTGATGGGACAGCGCGGCGTCGACCGCGAACCCGCCACACCGGCGGATCTGGCGCGGATGCGCGTACTCGCGCAAGAGGCCGCCGAGGCGGGGGCGCTGGGATTCTCGTCGTCGCGGCTGGTCACCCATCGCACCCGGACCGGCTCCCAGATCCCCAGCTACGACGCCGCTTACGACGAGATCTTGGAGATCGGCCGCGGCATCGCCGATGGCGGTGGCGGCCTGATCCAGTTCGTCCCCGACCTGCCCGATGGCGCGTATCAGCCCGTGCTGCAGCAGATTTTCGACGCCGCGACGGATGCGGGTCTACCGGTCACCTTCACACTGTTGATCGGCAACGCCGGTGAACCGGTCTGGCAGGACGCCCTCACCATGGTGGAGAAGGCCAACGATTCCGGCGCTGAGATCACCGCGCAGGTCTTCCCGCGACCGATCGGACTCATGGTCGGACTCGACCTGAGCATCAACCCGTTCGTGCTGTACCCCAGCTACCGGGAGATCGCCGGGCTCCCCTTGGCGGAGCGGGTGGCCGAGATGCGCAAACCCGATGTCCGACAACGAATTCTGGCCGACCAACCCAGTATCGTCCCGACCAACCCGATTGCCTACCTCTCCCAGTCCTGGGAGTGGACCTACCCGCTCGGCGACGACGCCGATTACGAACCCGATCCATCGGAGAGCATCGCTGCGCGGGCCCGCGCCCGTGGCGTCTCTGCGGTCGAGGAGGCCTATGACCGCCTGCTTGACGACGACGGGCACGCGATCCTGCTGGATGCGCTGGCGAACTTCCGGGACAACTCACTGGACACGGTCGGTGACCTGCTGCGTCGCGATGACGTGGTGCTGGGGTTGGGCGATGGCGGTGCGCACTACGGAATGATCTGTGACTCAAGCTTTCCCACCTATGTGTTGACCCATTGGGCCCGTGATCGCGCGTCCGGTCGGTTCAGCGTTGCAGCGGCGGTCCGCGAGCTGACATCGGTGCCCGCCCGGGTCGCCGGGCTCGATGACCGGGGACGGATCGCGGTCGGCTACAAGGCGGATCTCAACGTCATCGATCACCAGAACCTGCGCCTGCACAAGCCGGTGATCACCTACGATCTGCCGGCCGGCGGGCGTCGGCTCGACCAGACCGCCGATGGCTACGTGGCGACGATCGTCGCTGGCGAGATCATCGCCGAGAACGGCAAACCCACCGCTGCCCGGCCCGGCAGGCTGGTGCGCGGCCGTCGGCCGGCGCCGGCGTAGCGTTGTCGGATGTGACGGAGCGCCCAGAGCCCAAATACACTCACGGCCACCATGAGTCGGTGCTGCGCGCCCACCGTGCCCGCACGGCGCAGAACTCCGCGGCCTATCTGTTGGGTTCGCTGATGCCGGGCCTGCGGTTGCTGGATGTGGGCTGCGGTCCGGGCACCATCACGGCGGATCTGGCCGGCATCGTGTCGCCGGGCCGGGTGACGGCCATCGAGCCGGTGCCCGAGGCGCTGGAGCTGGCCCGCACTTGCGCTCGGGAGCGGGGGCTGCACAATATCGACTTCGTGGTCGCCGACGTGCACGCGTTGCAGTTCGGCGACAGCAGTTTTGATGTGGTGCATGCCCATCAGGTGCTGCAGCACGTCGCCGACCCGGTGACCGCGCTGGCCCAGATGCGCCGGGTCTGCAAGCCCGGCGGGATGGTAGCCGTGCGCGACAGCGACTACGCGGCGTTCACCTGGTATCCGGCGTCGGCGGAGTTGGACGACTGGCTGCGACTCTACCGTGATGCCGCGCGGGCCAACGGCGGCGAGCCCGACGCCGGCAGGCGCCTGCTGGCCTGGGCGCACGCTGCCGGATTCAGCGACGTCACCCCGTCGGCCAGCGCCACCTGTTATGCCACCCCGGCCGAGCGGGGGCATTGGGGCGGCATGTGGGCCGATCGGATCCTGCACTCCGCCATCGCCGCGCAACTACTTAACAGTGGTGCCGCGGATCAGGCCAAGCTGCAGGCGATTTCGCGAGCGTGGCGAGACTGGGCCGACCACCCGGACGGCTGGCTGACGATCCCGCACAGCCAGATCCTGTGCCGGGTGTGACGACTCAGAGCAGCCGTTGCGTCGGGGTGGACTTGGCCACCAGCGCCGGGTCGCTGGTCACCGCGTCGCCCAGCACCTCGTCGACGCGGGACAGCAGCTCGGCGGGAATCCGCACCCCCGACGCCTTGACGTTCTCGGTCACCTGCTCCGGGCGCGAGGCCCCGACCAGTGCCGCGGCGACGTTGTCGTTCTGCAGCACCCAGGCGATCGCCAACTGCGCCGTCGTCAGGTTCAGTTCCTCGGCGATCGGACGCAACTGCTGTACCCGGGTCAGCACGTCGTCGGTCATGAAGCGTTTGACGAAGTCCGCCCCACCCTTCTCGTCGGTGGCGCGTGAACCGGCCGGCGGGGGCTGACCGGGCAGGTACTTGCCCGACAACACGCCCTGGGCCATCGGCGACCAGACGATCTGGCTCAGGCCCAGCTCACGGCAGACCGGGACCACCTCGGGCTCAATGATCCGCCACAGCATGGAGTATTGCGGCTGGCTGGAGACCAGCGAGATCCCGAGCTGGCGGGCCAGCCCGTGGGCCTGGCGGATCTGGTCGGGTGTCCACTCACTGACCCCGACGTAGAGCGCCTTGCCCGCCCGCACGATGTCGGCGAACGCCTGCATGGTCTCCTCCAGCGGTGTGAAGGAGTCATAGCGGTGCGCCTGGTATAGGTCGACGTAGTCGGTGCCCAGCCGGCGCAGCGATCCGTCGATGGCCTCCATCATGTGTTTACGGGACAGCCCGGTGTCGTTCTTGCCCAGTGGCGCTTGGCCGACCGGCCAGTAGACCTTGGTGAAGATTTCCAGCGATTCACGCCGACGGCCTTTCAGTGCCGCGCCGAGTACTTCTTCGGCACGGCCGTTGGCGTAGACGTCGGCGGTGTCGAAGGTGGTGATGCCGGCATCCAGCGCGGCGTGCACACACGCGGTGGCGACATCGTTCTCGACCTGTGAGCCGTGGGTGAGCCAGTTGCCGTAGGTGATCTCGGAGATCTGGAGGCCGGAGTTACCCAGGTAGCGGAATTCCATAGGGCTATCTTGACCGAGATGACGCTGGTTGTCTGCCGCCGGATCGAAAATTAGCCGGATGGCACCGACGCCTGGGCGAATCGCTTGACCATCACGGACAATTCGTCTCGGGTGACAACGCCCGCCTTGACGGTCGCTCTTCACCCCGACCCATCAGGGGGCCAGCGGCCACCCACCCGTCGATCGTAGACACTTTCGAACACCTCACGGCACCTCGGCGACACCGGCGTCGCGCAGTCGCAGCGCGAGGGAACGCGCATCGGGAAGCCGGCGCAGAGCGGCCTCATACCGCTGCGCGGCGCTGTCAGGAGCGGCCATGTCTGCCCTCGCTTCATCCGATCCCGGTTCGGTGCCGTCCACGGTGTCCGGCCGGGTGACACGCGGCATCCGTGGACGACTACCGATTCCGGGGCGGCTTGAGGGTTCCGACTACCCGGGCCGGGTGGCGACTACCGAACCCCGGGTGAGTTAGTGGTCGCTGCGGCGGGCGCAAGGACAGGTAGTGCGCTACGGGCAGGGATACGGCGTGCTGAGCGCAGGCTGCGGAGCACGTGTTTCTTGCCGGCTTCAGCGACGGTGTCACCCGAGTCGCCCACGGCGACGGTGGAGGCGGAGGGGGCGCCGGTAGCGGCGGCAGCGGTGTCGGCCAATGGGTGCTCCCGGCTGGTCACGGCGTCAGCGGGGACGGCTAAGGGGAGAGAGCGATGCCGCGGACTCCCACCGCTTTCGGGAGCCGCCGGATCCGCGCCGCGCCGTATGCTCGACACCATGCCCAAGCCCGTCGACCTCACCCGCCTCGGCGACTTGCTGCCCGGCTACCGCTTCGCGTTCCTGGTGACCGTTGGCGACGACTACCGGGTGCGCACCACCGCGATCACCCCGACCTTCGACGGCGCCCGAGTGGATGTCGGCCCGGTTGGTAGCCATGGCCGGGAGAACATGGCGGCCCGAAACACGGTCACCCTGGTCTGGCCGGCCCGCGATGTCGGCGACTACTCACTATTCGTCGACGGCACGGCCGAGGTTCCCGACGATCCGGCCGGCCCGGTGCTGGTGACACCGACCAAAGCCCTGCTGCACCGGCCGGTGTTCGAGAACGGCCGAGCGGTCGGCACCGTCCACGACTGCGTTCAGCTCAAAGCGGACTAGTCTCGAATTTATGACCTCCAACGTGGATTTCGACCGGCTCGCCGAGAAACTGGTGGGCTACGACTACGCCTATCTGATCACCGTCGACACCGAGAACCGCCCGCACCCGGTACCGGTGATGCCGACGCTTGACGGCGAGACCGTGCGCATCGGCGCCCTCGGCGGACGGCGCAGCCGGGCGAACCTGGCGCGCAGCAGCGACGTGACGGTGCTGTGGCCACCGCCGGCCCCGGGCGGCTACACCGTGATCGTCGACGGCGCCGCCGACGTCTCCGATACCGGCGAGCTGGCCAGTGTGGCGATCACCCCCAGCCGGGCGGTGCTGATTCGGGTCGCGACTCCGGAGTCCCCCGGCGAAACCCCTTGCTACAGCGACTGTGTCGACTTGAAGCTCACTGCGCAGGGAGCCTGAGCGGCCGGCCGGCCACCATCAGCACCACGTCGTCGGATTCGGCGGCGATCCGCGCATTGAGCACCCCCAGCAGGTCACGGAACAGACGCCCCGAGGCGGTGGCGGGCACCACCCCGCTGCCGACCTCGTTGCTGACCGCCACCGCCCGCACCGGGCAGGCCCGCCAGGCCGAAACCAGCTCGTCGATGTCAGCATGGACAGCATCGAGCACGCCGGTGTCCCAGACCCGGTGCAGGTCCATCCGGGCGGTCAGCCAGGTGCCCAAACAGTCCAATAACAACGGGGTTTCGGCCGTGCGCAGCTGCTCGGTGACGTCACTGCACTCGATGGTGCGCCACGAAGCCGGGCGCCGGGATCGGTGCAGCCGAACCCGCTCCGCCCATTCAGGATCGCCCTCCCGCACTCCACCGGTGGCCAGATAGGTCACCGACGGCTCGGAGACCAGCAGCGCCTCGGCGTGCGCGGACTTACCAGACCGCGCCCCGCCCAACACCAGGGTGCGCGACGAGGTCCCAGCTGCACCCACTCGCACCACCTCACCATCGCGTCCCGGTCGAGCGCCCGAATTCGACAGTACCCAGGTCAGTTCCGGCTCGATCGGATTGTGGTGGCTCAGGTGTACAGCGACCACGTCGGTGGTGTCGACCACGGCGCCCGAGCTTCGCAACGCGGCCAGGGTGACGGCGAACGCGGGCAGGTCGAGATGTTGCGTCCCGTGCGTGGTGTGGTTGCCGAACGTCTCCTCCAGGAAGACCACATCAAAGGCGGCGCCGGCGACCGCCGCCTGCGTCTCGGCGGGCAGCGGTCCGGTATCGGTTCCCCAGAAGATCCGGCCACCAACGGTTTCCAGGTCGTAGAGCACCGCGTCACCGCCGAGGTCAGTCCCGTGCGCGGCGGCCAGCACCCGAACCCGATAGTCCCCGAGATCCACTTCGTCACCCGGTGTCACCTCGACGAAGCGGACCGGGTCGTCGGGGCCCACCCAGTCCCGGCACTGGTCGAGGGCACTGGCCGGGCCGACCACCTCCAGGGGCGCATCCGTCCCGGTCCAGTGCCGCATCAACAGCGCCATCGGCCCGACGTGGTCCCAGTGGC
The DNA here is from genome assembly GCF_003284925.1 of Mycolicibacter senuensis. GTDB lineage: Bacteria > Actinomycetota > Actinomycetes > Mycobacteriales > Mycobacteriaceae > Mycobacterium > Mycobacterium algericum_A. Next base: position 27,954 of record NZ_QMEX01000013.1, on the reverse strand, counting down.
CGTGGGTGAACAGGATGTGGCGCACCGAAGCCAGCGATCGCCCGAAGCGTGCGGCGGCCCGCGGCGCCTCCGGCCCGCAGTCCAGCAGCAAAACGTCGTCGACCAGCGCGGCGGTCTGCCCGCGAACCTGAGTCGCCGATCGGCAGGAGGCGCAGCGGCAGAATGGATTCGGCCAGCCGTCGGCGCTGCCGGTGCCCAGCAGCAGGATTTCCATACGCCCATCCTCGCTGACGCTGAGCTCAGGGCACACCTCACTCGCACTTTTGCGCCATGAGCGCAGCGTCAACGTGAACGACGAAGGCCCGGCCCCCCCGAAGGGGACCGGGCCTCGCCGTGCAACCAGACTTAGAAGTCCATGCCGCCCATGCCACCGGTCGGGTCGCCCGCGGGTGCGGCCGCCTTCTCCGGCTTGTCGGCGACGACGGCCTCGGTGGTCAGGAACAGCGCCGCGATCGAGGCTGCGTTCTGCAGCGCCGAACGGGTCACCTTCACCGGGTCGGCAACGCCGGCCTTCAGCAGGTCCTCGTACTCGCCGGTGGCGGCGTTGAGACCGGTACCGGCGGGCGAGTTGCGCACCTTCTCGGCCACCACGCCCGGCTCCAGGCCGGCGTTGAAGGCGATCTGCTTGAGCGGAGCCTCCAGCGCCACCTTGACGATGTTGGCGCCGGTCGCCTCGTCACCCTCGAGCTTGAGCTCGTCCAGCGACGGTGCCACCTGCAGCAGGGTCACGCCGCCACCGGCGACGATGCCCTCCTCCACGGCGGCCTTGGCGTTGCGCACCGCGTCCTCGATGCGGTGCTTGCGCTCCTTGAGCTCCACCTCGGTGGCAGCCCCGGCCTTGATGACCGCGACACCGCCGGCCAGCTTGGCCAGCCGCTCCTGCAGCTTCTCCCGGTCGTAGTCGGAGTCGCTGTTCTCGATCTCGGAGCGGATCTGCGAGACCCGACCGGCGATGGCGTCGGAGTCACCGGCGCCCTCGACGATGGTGGTCTCGTCCTTGGTCACCACGACCTTGCGGGCCTTGCCCAGCAGCGAGATGTCGGCGGTCTCCAGCGACAGACCGACCTCCTCGCTGATGACCTGGCCACCGGTGAGGATCGCCATGTCCTGCAGCATCGCCTTGCGGCGGTCACCGAAGCCCGGGGCCTTGACGGCCACCGACTTGAAGGTGCCGCGGATCTTGTTGACGACAAGGGTGGAAAGCGCCTCACCCTCAACGTCCTCGGCGATGATCAGCAGCGGCTTGCCGCCCTGGATGACCTTCTCCAGCAGGGGCAGCAGGTCCTTGACGGTCGACACCTTGGAGCTGACCAGCAGGATGTAGGGGTCCTCCAGGACCGCTTCCTGACGGTCGGCATCGGTGACGAAGTAGCCCGAGATGTAGCCCTTGTCGAAGCGCATGCCCTCGGTCAGCTCCAGGCTCAGGCCGAAGGTCTGCGCCTCCTCGACGGTGATGACACCCTCGTTGCCGACCTTGTCCATCGCCTCGGCGATCAGGTCACCGATGGACTGGTCACCCGCGGAGATCCCGGCGGTCGCCGCGATCTGCTCCTTGGTCTCGACCTCCTTGGCGTCCTTCAGCAGGGTCTCGGAGACCTTCTCGACGGCCTTCTCGATGCCGCGCTTGAGGGCCAGCGGGTTGGCGCCGGCGGCCACGTTGCGCAGGCCTTCCTTGACCAGCGCCTGGGCCAGCACGGTGGCGGTGGTGGTGCCGTCACCGGCGACATCGTCGGTCTTCTTGGCGACCTCTTTGACCAGCTCGGCGCCGATCTTCTCGTAGGGGTCCTCCAGTTCGATCTCCTTCGCGATGGACACACCATCGTTGGTGATCGTGGGGGCGCCCCACTTCTTCTCCAGGACAACGTTGCGGCCCTTGGGACCCAGCGTCACCTTGACCGCGTCAGCGAGGGCGTTCAGGCCCCGCTCGAGGCCGCGACGGGCCTCTTCGTCATACGCAATTTGCTTAGCCATTGCGAAGTGATTCCTCCGGTTAGGGGGTGCACGTCTTGTCGGTCGGGTCAGTGCCCGCGACGGACGGCGTTGGGTGTGCTCCGCAGGTGCGGCCCCGTACCTCACCGTCCCGACCTAGCACTCGCCGGTCGCGAGTGCCAACGTCATTCTTAGCACTCGCCCCTTGAGAGTGCAAGGAGCCGAGGGGCCCGGCAATCAGGCGCGGCGGCCGACTATCGCGGCGCCCGTAGACCGTCCATGACAACGTCGGTGACGCGCTCGGCCATTGCGGAGCTGTAGGACTGCATGGCCTGGCATCCGACCAGGATCGCCTTCACCTCGCGCACCCCGAGGTCGTGTCGCACCGTGCCCGCCAGCTGTCCTGCGCGCAACAACGCCCCGAGCACCGCCAGGAAGGCCTCCTCCGACTCGGGCGCAGCCTGTCCGATCTCGATGCCCACGCCGGCCAGCGCCTCGGCCAGTCCACGATCCGTCGCGCCCCACTGCAGCACGATCGAGCGCAGGAACGTGAAGATCGCCATGCCGGGATCATCGGATTCCAGCAGGGCCCGCCCTTCCTCGACGACGTGCTGCATCCGGTCGTTGACGACCGCCCGAAACAGCTCCTCTTTGGTCGGGAAATGCCGGTAGACGGTCCCGGGCCCGACTCCGGCGCGGCGGGCGATCTCATCGACCGGCACCGACAGCCCTTCAGCCGCAAAGGTCTCATAGGCGACCTCCAGCACGCGAGCGCGGTTGCGGGCCGCGTCGGCTCGCAACGGGCGTGCGGGTTGAGCCACCTGAGATCCTCATCGGTTGACAAAGCGGGGCGTCCGCTCCGTATAGTTGCAACCAACCGGAGCGTCCGCCCCGTTTACTTTACCGCAGCTCAGGAGGGCCTCGTGGCCAAGTGGACAACCGCCGACATCCCTGACCAGGCCGGTCGCGTCGCCGTCGTCACCGGGGCCAACACCGGTCTCGGCTTCGAGACCGCCGCTGGCCTGGCAGCGCGGGGTGCTCAAGTGGTTCTGGCGGTGCGCAACCTCGACAAGGGCAGGGACGCCGAGACCCTCATCCGGCAGCGCAGCCCGGGTGCCAGCGTTACGTTGCAGGAGCTCGACCTCGGCTCGTTGGACTCCATCCGCGCCGCCGCCGAGCAGTTGCGGTCCGACCACGACCGCATCGATCTGCTGATCAACAACGCCGGGGTGATGTACCCGCCCAAGTCGACGACCAAGGACGGCTTCGAGCTGCAGTTCGGCACCAACCACCTGGGCCACTTCGCCTTCACCGGCTTACTGCTGGACCGGCTGTTGCCGGTCGCCGGCTCCCGGGTGGTGACCGTCAGCAGCATCGGGCACCGGTTGCGCGCCGACATCCACTTCGATGACCTGCAGTGGGAACGCCGTTACAACCGGGTCGAGGCCTACGGGCAGTCCAAGCTCGCCAACCTGCTGTTCACCTATGAACTGCAGCGACGGCTCGCCCCGCATGCGACGACGATCGCGCTGGCCGCGCACCCGGGCGGCTCCAACACCGAGCTGATGCGGCACCTGCCGCGCTGGGCCGGGGTCGCCTACCCACTGATCAAGCCGATGTTTCAGGGCGCAGACATGGGCGCGCTGCCGACGCTGCGCGCGGCCACCGACCCGCAGGCGCTCGGTGGGCAGTACTTCGGTCCGGACGGCCTCACCCAGGGCCGCGGTCACCCCAAGGTGGTGGCGTCGAGCCGCAAGTCTCACGATGTCGAGCTCCAGCGCCGGCTGTGGGCCGTTTCCGAGGAACTGACCGGGGTGGTCTATCCGGTCTGACCCGGACCTCACCGCACGTCCAGCAGTTCCTCGTAGAAACCGCCGAACCCGCGGGCCCGGTTCACCAGGTGTACCTCGAGGATCCAGTGGCAGACCCGACCGGTGCGGTCGGTACGGCGCATCGGCTCATCGGATCCGTGCGTGATGTAGAACCGGGTGTCGTCACCGGAGATTTTCTTGTGCGGGAACTCTCCCACCAGATGCCCGGCGATCGGGGCGCCGAACTCGAAGCCGCGCTCGGCGGCCACTGCGACGACATGGTCGTAGAGTTGGGCGCCGGTGATGTCGGGATGAGCCTCGAAGAACGCCCGTCCGGCCTGCCACACCCCGGGCAGCGCGTCGCGCAACGCCAGCTTGTCCGGATCAGCGCCGAGCACGAAGGTGCGACCGAAGTCGGCCTCCCACGCTTCGAAGATCGGCCCCAGATCGAGGTAGACGATGTCGTCGTCGGCCAGCAGCCGATCCGGCGGGTCGGCGTGGAACGGTTGCAGGGTGTTCTCCCCGGCGCGCACCACCCGCTTATGCCAGTGCCGCGTCACCCCGAACATGTCAGCGGCCAGGTCCCGGATCTCATCGGAGAGTTGCCGCTCGCCGACGCCCGGGCGGACCAGATTGCGGCGCTCGATTTCGTCGAACAGCGCGGCGGCTTTGGTCTGCGCGTCGAGTAACCGCTCGACGCGGACGGATTCCGGCTCGCCCGGGCTGGACACGTCAGCGATGCTATCGGCTTGGCTCAGATCCAAGGGCGACCCACTGCACCCGGCGCAAGCGCCGCGCTTGCGATCGCCCTCAGATCCAAGGGCGACCCGCTGCACCCGGCGCAAGCGCCGCGCTTGCGATCGCCCTAGACTGCATCTCGATCAGATAGGAGACCGGGTGCGGGCTGACGCAGCGCCCAGCACCCGGGCTTTGCGGGGCTGGCAACGGCGGGCTCTGGTGCGCTACCTGACCGCCAAGCCGCGCGATTTTCTGATGGTGGCCACCCCCGGCGCCGGTAAGACGACGTTCGCGCTGCGGATCGTCGCCGAGCTGCTGGCCGACCGCACCGTCGAGCGCATCACGATCGTGGTGCCCACCGATCACCTCAAGGTGCAGTGGGCGACCGCCGCCGCCGAACACGGCATCGCGCTGGATCCGCGATTCAGCAACTCCGATGCGCAGACCAGCTCGGAGTATCACGGCGTCGTCGTCACCTACGCCCAGGTCGCCAGCCACCCCACCCGGCACCGGGTTCGCACCGAGGCCGCGAAAACCCTGGTGATCTTCGATGAGATCCACCACGGCGGCGACGCCAAAAGCTGGGGCGACGGCATCCGCGAGGCGTTCTCCGACGCCACCCGCCGGCTGGCGCTGACCGGCACCCCGTTCCGCAGCGACGACAGCCCCATCCCATTCGTCACCTACGAGCCCGATGGCGCCGGCCACCTGCGCTCGGTAGCCGACGACAGCTACGGCTACCCCGAGGCACTCGCCGACGGCGTGGTGCGCCCGGTGGTGTTCATGGCCTACTCCGGCGAGGCCCGCTGGCGAGACAGCGCCGGTGAGGAGTACTCGGCCAGGCTCGGTGAACCGCTGACCACCGAACACACCGCGCGGGCCTGGCGCACCGCGCTGGACCCGGCCGGGGAGTGGATGCCGGCGGTCATCACCGCCGCCGACAAGCGGCTGCGCCAGCTGCGCGACGGCGGTATGGCCGACGCCGGTGGCATGGTGATCGCCTCGGATCAGAAGACAGCGCGCGCCTACGCCGCGCTGTTGACGACGCTGACCGGTGAGGCTCCCACGGTGGTGCTCTCCGACGACGCGGGTGCGTCGGACAAGATCGCCCGGTTCGCGGCGGACACCAGTCGCTGGCTGGTGGCGGTGCGGATGGTCTCCGAAGGTGTCGACGTGCCGCGGCTGGCGGTCGGGGTGTACGCCACCAGCGCGTCCACCCCGCTGTTCTTCGCGCAGGCGATCGGCCGGTTCGTGCGCTCGCGGCGCCCGGGTGAGACCGCCAGCATCTTCTTGCCGTCGGTGCCGTCGCTGCTGCAGCTGGCCAGTGAGCTGGAGGCACAGCGCAACCATGTGCTGGGCAAACCGCACCGGGAGTCCGAGCGCGACGAGTTCGCCGAGGCCGAGCGCCGGCGCGACGAACCGTCCGAGCTGGAGAACGGCTTCGAGTCGCTGGGGGCCGACGCCGAACTGGATCAGGTGATCTTCGACGGTGCCTCGTTCGGCACTGCCACTCCGGCCGGCAGCGAGGAAGAGGCCGACTATCTGGGCATCCCCGGGCTGCTGGATGCCGACCAGATGCGAGACCTGTTACGGCGCAGGCAAGAAGAGCAGCTGGACCGGCGCAGCAAGGTGGCCGGCGGGGTTGCTCCGGTGCCGGTGACCACGCACGGTCAGCTACGGGCGCTGCGCCATGAGCTCAACGCGCTGGTGTCGGCGGCGCATCACCGGCTCGGCAAGCCGCACGGCTGGATTCACAACGAGCTGCGCCGGATCTGCGGCGGCCCGCCGGTGGCGGCGGCGACGTCGGATCAGCTGCGCGCGCGGATCGAAGCCATCCGGCAGTTGTAGCTCTGACACCGCTGACACCGCTTCGCCGAGCGTGTACTGACTGCGAGAAATCCGGCGAAATTTCGCAGCAGTTACACGCTCGGCGAACGTCACACCGAAATCCGAGTTGATCCAGGCCGGCAAACTGTCGTGCAACGGCATGTAGAAGTAGGTGTCCCACAGCTGCGCCAGGTCAGCGGCATCACCCGACCCCGGCACCTCCCAATCCGAGGTGAACGAGTTGGGTCAGCGCGCCCACTTGCTGTGTGCCACCCAGGGCGAGGCCTGCGCAGCCACCGACCACGCCAACGCCTCCGGCACGTCGATCACCCGATAGGCCTTGACGCCGGCGGCGGTGGCCGCGATCAGGGTGGCCACCCCGGCGCGACGCTGAAACCAGCTCTGATGCACGGTCCAGCCGATGATGCCGGCGGTGGCGATGCAGTAACGGCGCTGCTCCCAGCTGCCGGTGCGGGCCGAAAGCCACTGCGGGTCGACGCGATGCCCCAGCGCGCGGGCCCGATCGGCGGCCAGCAGCGCCGCGCCCAGGGTCAGTGCCGCCCACGCCGTCCAGTACCACACCGGAACACCGTCGACCGCCGCCGCAGCGGCCAACGCCGCGCCGGCAACCAGCGGCAGCATCATCGCCCGTGTCCAGCGCCGGCGGACAGCCGCCGGCCCGTGCCTGCGGAGCGGCCCGGTGACCACCACCGGGTCGCCGACCAGCCCGGTCAGCACCTGCTCAGCGGTCGCCCGAGGGCAGGGGGGCAGCAGGACGGAGGATTCGCCGGCACCGGTGACACCGGTCATCGCCGCGTCCAGCCGGGCGCCCCCGAGCAGTCGCACCAGCAGGGGCCGCCGCAACGTGCCGCCGCGCAGCCGGCGCATGTCGTAGCTGTGCTGCCGCACCCGCAGCAATCCGTGGCTCAGCTCCAGCACATCTCCGGCCGCCCCGGACCTGCGGGACAACACCAGGTTTCCGTAGGTCAGCGCCGAGCGCAGCACCGCCAGCAGGATCGCCGCCAGCAGCACCAGAGCGGCGATCGCCGCGGCCGTCTGTTGCGCCCCGAACCGCTCGGCGGCCGCCAGCCAGGACCGGTGCAGCGCCGAATCGCGCAGTGCCTCCCCGGCGCCGCTCTGATACAGCGCGCCCACCGCGGCGCCGATCGTCACCAGCCCGGAGAGACTCAATGCGCTGTAACGCAGCCACGACGGGCTCCACCGGGCCAACACCGTGGTGCGGGCGGCAACCGGCCCGGCGGCGGTTCGAACCGGCTGACCGGTGTGCGCCAGCAGGATTCGACGCAGCTGCGGCACCTGCTTGCTCTCGACAGCGTCCAGCTCGAACATGGTGTCCCCGGCGGCCTGTTGGCCGGTGCTGACCCGAAGTACCGTCAACCCGAGCAGCCGGTGCAGCAGCCGAGCATCGGTCTCCACTGAGCGGATTCTGTTGCGCGGCACCGAAAGTACCTTCCGGCGTAACAACCCGGAGCGCAGCTGGACCCGGCCGGCTTCGGGGTCGGGCTCGATGCGGTAGGTGGTGGTGAACCAGCGCGTCACCCCGACCACCGCGATCACTCCCACCACGGCGAGCACCCAGCCGGAGTTGTCGGTCGCCGAGCCGAACACCACCACCGCGATCAGCAGCGGTAGTTCGCGCAGCGCTTCGTGCAGCGGATGCACCAGCAGCATCCGCGGACTCAGCCGCTGCCAGGCCGGCTCGCGACTCACGTGGCGTCCCCGGCACCCAGCGCGGCGATATCGGTCAGCTGTGCCACCACGCGGTCGGCGACGGGAGCGTCGAGCGCCACAATGTGCACCGCCCCGGCCGACGAGGCGGTGGTGACCCGGACATTGGCCAGTCCGAGCAGCCGGTCCAGCGGCCCGCGGTAGGTGTCGACGGTCTGGATCCGGGAGATCGGCGCGATCCGGCGCTCCTGCACCAGCCAGCCGGTGCGGGTGTAGACCGCCTGATCGCTGATGTCCCACCGATGTACGCGATAGCGCCACAGCGGTGCCACGCCCGCCGACACCAGCAGCCCCAGCACGGTGACCGCCAAGGCGGCGGCGTGCAACCAGGCCAGCCGCTCGTCGGCGACCGCCCACCCCAGTTGCAGCACTGCCAGCACCAGCCAGGGAACCGCGCCGACCAGCGCCCACACCAACGGCGCGCGGGCGCTGGGCGGGTTGGCGGGGTCGACCATGGTGATCTCCGCGGGACGGTCTGCGTTGGGCGCCATGCAACAGAGAATGACCCAGCGCCGCGGCGCTGTCACCTCCGCGGGCAGAACCGCTCCGCGCTGCCGACGCCGGCACGGGAGCTGTCCGACGCCCCGAACTGCAGCAGCGGCTGTGGGCGGTCTCCGAGGAACTGACAGGAATCACCGTCGCGGCCTGAGTCAGACTGTCGTCATGCGATCTGTCGAGGAGCACCAGCGGGCCGTCGCCGAGCTGATCCGGGCCCGCCCGCCGGGCGCCGTTGCGCTCGCCGACGCCGAGGGGCTGGTGCTGGCCGCCGAGGTGACCGCGCCGATCTCGTTGCCGGTTTTCGACAACTCCGGCATGGACGGCTACGCCGTACTTGCCGACGACGTGGCCGCGGCAACACCGGACAGCCCGGTGCGGTTGCCGGTGGCCGAAGACATTCCGGCCGGCCGCACCGACGTGCCCACGCTGGAACCCGGTACCGCCCACCGCATCATGACCGGTGCGCCCGTTCCGTTCGGCGCCGACGCGGTGGTTCCCGTCGAGGCCACCGACGGCGGCGTCGATGTGGTGGCGATCAGTGCCGCGACCGCCCGAGGACGTCACATCCGCCGCGCCGGCGGGGACGTCGCGCAGGGCGCGACCGTGCTGTGGGCCGGGCAGGTCGTCACTCCACCGGCGGTGGGTTTGGCCGCGGCACTGGGCTTGGCCGAGTTGACGGTGCGGCCCCGCCAACGCGTGCTGGTGATCTCCACCGGTAGTGAACTGATCACACCGGGCAGCCCGCTGGAACCCGGACAGATCTACGAGTCCAACGGAGTGATGCTGGCCGCCGCGGTGCGCGAGGCCGGGGCCGAGGTGGTGGCCGCGGTCACCGTCGCCGACAACACCGCCGACTTCACCGCGGTGCTCGACCGTTACGGCGTGCGGGATGGCGCGGTGGATCTGATCATCACCAGCGGCGGGGTCAGCGCGGGCGCCTACGAGGTGGTCAAGGACGTCTTCGGCCGCGACGGCGACCAGGGCGTGGATTTCGTCAAGGTCGCGATGCAGCCGGGCATGCCGCAGGGGATCGGCCGAGTCGGCGAGGCTGCCATCATCACGCTGCCCGGCAACCCGGTCAGCGCGCAGGTGTCCTTCGAGGTGTTCGTCCGCCCGGTGTTGCGCCGCGCGATGGATCTGCCCGCCCCGGAGCGGCCGCGCCGCACCGCCGTGCTCAGCGAGAAGCTGACCTCACCGGCGGGCCGGCGGCAGTTCCGGCGCGGCCTGCTCGACCACGAAACCGGGACGGTCACCAACTACGGCCCGCCGGCCTCCCATCATCTGCGTTATCTGGCCTCGGCGAACTGCCTGCTCGACATCGCCGACGAGGTGACCGAACTGGCGGTGGGAACCCCGGTGGAGGTCTGGGATCTGACCGGGTGAGCCGACGCTGGGACCGCCGCATGAAGACGGCGGTTCAGCGAGGCTCGACGCAGGAGAGCCGACGCTGGGACCGCCGCATGAAGACGGCAGCTTCTAAGATGGCCGGATGGCCAGACGACCCCGCGCAGCAGATGATCCCGGCGGTCTGCGACACCTGATCGATCTCGTGCGCTCGACGGTGCCGCCGATGCACCCCGCCGGCTTGCCGTTCGTCGCCGGCGGCCTGGGTGTGGCGGCGTTGGGCCGCAAGCAGCGCTGGGTGCGCGGAGCCGGGCTACTGGCCGCGGGCGCCAGCGCCGGATTCTTCCGGCATCCCCGCCGGGTACCGCCGACGCGCCCCGGTGCGGTGGTGGCCCCCGCTGACGGCATGGTCTGCCTGGTCGACACCGCGACCCCGCCGCCGGAACTGGATCTGCCCGACACTTTGCTGCCGCGGGTCAGCATCTTCATGTCGGTGTTCGACGCGCACGTGCAGCGGGCTCCGGTCGGCGGTGAGGTGCTCGACGTGCTGCACCGGGCCGGCCGGTTCGGGTCGGCGGACCGCACCGAGGCCAGCGAGGACAACGAGCGCAACAGCGTGCGGATCCGCACCGCTGAGGGCGCCGAGGTGATCGCCGTTCAGGTCGCCGGGCTGGTTGCAAGGCGCATCGTCTGCGAAATCCGGCCCGGTGACCATGTCGCGATCGGCGATACCTACGGCCTGATCCGCTTCGGTTCGCGACTCGACGTCTATCTGCCGGCCGGGACGCAGCCGCTGGTCGGCGTGGGGCAGCGCATGGTCGCCGGTGAGACGGTGCTGGCCCAGCTGTCATGACCAGTTCCGCCCACCAGGTCCACCCGACGACCCGCACCCGGGGCCCGGTCGGCCTGCACATCCTGCCCAGCTCGATGACGGTGCTGGCCATCTGTGCCGGCCTGACGTCGATCAAGTACGCGCTGGACGGCCAGCCGCACGTGGCGATGGCACTCATCGCGGCGGCCGCCATCCTCGACGGTCTGGACGGCCGGGTGGCCCGCATTCTCGACGCCCAGTCCCGGATGGGCGCCGAGATCGATTCGCTGGCCGACGCCGTCAACTTCGGGGTGGCGCCGGCGGTGGTGATCTACGTGTCGCTGCTGTCGACGCAGCCGGCGGGCTGGATCGTGGTGCTGCTGTATGCGGTGTGCGTGGTGCTGCGGCTCGCCCGGTTCAACGCGTTGCTCGACGACGCCACCTTGCCGGCCTACACCCGCGAGTTCTTCGTCGGCATGCCCGCCCCGGCCGGAGCAATCACGCTGATGGGCCTGCTGGCCGCGAAACTGCAGTTCGGCGACGGCTGGTGGACGTCGCAGTGGTTCACCTGCGCCTGGGTGGTGGGCACGTCGATGCTGCTGGTCAGCCGGATCCCGATGCGCAAGATGCATGCCGTCTCGGTGCCGCCGCATCTGGCGGCGGTGCTGCTGGCGGTGCTGGCGCTGGTGGCCGCCGCGGCGTTCCTGTTCCCCTATGTGCTGGTGCTGGTGCTGATCGCGGCCTACCTGTGCACCATTCCGTTCTCGGTCCGCAGCCAACGCTGGGTGGCCGCGCACCCGGAGGCGTGGGAGCACGCTCCCCGGGAACGCCGGGCCGCGCGCCGGGAGATCCGCCGGTCGCAGCCGGGACGCCGCCCGTTGGGTATGCGCCGGCCCAGCGGGCAATCGATGGCCCGGCTGCGGTTGCGCAAGCCCGGCCGCTGAGCTATCCGGAGCAGTACTCGCGGGTCGCCGACGTCAGTGCGCGGTGTTCGAACTCGCCGAGTCGGCGCGCGGCGCTGACCTCCCGCACCGCCTCGTCGAGCCGGGCGGCGCACCCCGGCGAATGCAGCTGCTGCCATCGCAGCCCGATCTGGGTGAGCATCTCGCGGTTGAATCCGTCGATGCGGGCACGTGATTCCGCCAGCTCGGGGGCGCTCGCCGGCGCGGTGGCCGGGTCCAGTTTCCACTGCGCGAACCGGTGGTGCTCGACGGCTTCGGTGGCAGCGATCTGGTCGCCGAAGATCCGCTGCACGTAGTCGGGGTCGAGGTCGTCGCGGGCGGCATCGTCGGCCAGTTTCGCCAGTTGCTGCTGCACCCGGGCCGGGTCCTCGATGGCTCCGCCGGTCCGCCATTTGGCCGCCGCCACGTCATCGGCGACCTGGAGCCGACCGGCGGCGGCGTCAACCAGTTCGGCCAGTGGGTTCGCCGGGTCGGCGTGAGACGGCACCGCTATCGCCAGCAGCGTGACCGCGCCGATCGCCGGCAGCAACGAGCGGTGGTATGCCGATAATGGCCGCATGGGTTCTATTGAAGAGCATCGGGACGGCGATGCCTCCCGGACCTCCACCCGCCACCTCACGCTGATCGCCCGGCTGAACACCTCGGCTGTCGATTCCCGCCGCGGTGTGGTCCGGTTGCACCCTGAAGCGGTTGCCGCCCTGGGTATTCGGGAATGGGATGCGGTGTCGCTGACCGGTTCGCGCACCACGGCAGCAGTGGCCGGATTGGCTGCGACAGGCTCGCCGGCCGGCGTGGTGCTGCTCGACGACGTCACGCTGTCCAACGCCGGTCTGCGTGACGGCACCGAGGTGGTGGTAGCCGCAGCCACCGTCTACGGCGCCCGCTCGGTGACGCTGAGCGGGTCGAAGCTGGCCTCGCAGTCGGTCTCGCCGGCCACTTTGCGTCAAGCGCTGCTGGGCAAGGTGCTCACCGTCGGTGACGCGGTGTCGCTGCTGCCGCGCGATCTGGGTCCGGGCACCTCGACCTCGGCGGCCACCACCGCACTCGCGTCCGCGGTAGGGATCAGCTGGACCTCGGAGCTGCTGACGGTGACCGGGGTGGATCCCGCCGGACCGGTGAGCGTACAACCGAATTCACTGGTGACCTGGGGCAACGGCACCGCGGTCACGGTGAAACCGTCGGCCGCGGCGCAGGTACGTCCGGCCCGGATCGCCATCGACGAGCTCAAGGGCTGCGAGGCCCAGGCCGCCAAACTCGCCGAATGGCTCAAGCTGGCCCTCGACGAGCCGCAGCTGCTCAAGACGCTCAACGCCGGAACCAATCTCGGGGTGCTGGTGTCGGGGCCGGCCGGGGTCGGCAAGACGACGCTGGTGCGGGCGGTGTGCGAGGGTCGGCGGCTGCTCGAACTCGACGGGCCGGAGATCGGGGCGCTGGCCGCCGATGACCGGCTGGCGGCGGTGCGCTCGGCGGTGGCGAAGGTCCGCGACGGTGGCGGCGTGCTGCTGATCGCCGACGTGGACACCCTGCTGCCCGAGCCGCCGGAGCCGGTCGCGACGTTGATCCTGGCCGAACTGCGCACCGCGGTGGCCACCGAGGGGGTGGCGTTCATCGCCACCTCGGCGCTGCCCGACCGGGTCGATCCGCGGCTGCGGGCGCCGGAGTTGTGCGACCGGGAGATCCGGCTGAGCCTTCCCGACGGCGCGACCCGGGCCGCACTGCTGGCCACCCTACTCATCTCGGTTCCCACCGCAGACCTGACGCTGAGTGAGATCGCCGACCGCACACCGGGTTTCGTGGCCGCTGACCTTGCCGCACTGGTGCGCGAGGCGGCGCTGCGGGCGGCGTCGCGGGCCAGTGACAGCAACGAGGCACCCACGCTCACCCAGGAGGACCTGATCGGGGCGCTCAGTGTGATCCGTCCGCTGTCGCGTTCGGCGGCCGCGGAGGTCTCGGTCGGTTCGGTCACCCTCGATGACGTCGGGGATATGGAAGCCACCAAACAGGCGCTGACCGAGGCGATCCTGTGGCCGCTGCAGCACCCGGACACCTTCACCCGCCTGGGCGTCGATCCCCCGCACGGCGTGCTGCTCTACGGTCCGCCGGGGTGCGGCAAGACGTTCGTGGTGCGCGCCCTGGCCGGTTCCGGGCGAGTCAGCGTGCACGCGGTCAAGGGCGCCGAGCTGATGGACAAGTGGGTGGGCAGCAGCGAGCGGGCGGTGCGGGATCTGTTTCAGCGGGCCCGTGATTCCGCGCCGTCGCTGGTGTTCCTCGATGAGATCGACGCGCTGGCGCCGCGGCGGGGGCAGAGCTTCGACTCCGGGGTGACCGACCGGGTGGTGGCCGCGCTGCTGACCGAGCTCGACGGCGTCAACCCGCTGCGTGATGTGGTCGTGGTCGGCGCCACCAACCGGCCGGAGCTGATCGACCCGGCCCTGACCCGGCCGGGCCGGTTGGAGAAGCTGGTGTTCGTCGAGCCACCTGACGCCGACGCCCGCCGCCAGATTCTGCGGGTGGCAGGAAAGTCCGTGCCGCTGCATGACGACGTCGACCTCGACGCGCTGGCCGCCGACCTCGACGGCTACAGCGCCGCGGACTGCGTGGCGCTGCTGCGCGAAGCGGCCCTGACCGCGATGCGGCGCTCTATCGACGCCGCCGATGTGACGATGTCCGATATCAACGCTGCGCGCGAAACCGTCCGGCCCTCACTGGATCCCTCCCAGATCGACGCGCTGCGATCCTTCGCCGGGGCGCGTTAGCTCCAGGCGTCAGCAGCCCTCAGCTAAGGCGCCAAGCCGAGCCAGCGACTCCGCCAGCCGGTCCGCGGTGGTCCAGCGCGCCCGCGAGAGGCGCTTCGGATCGGTCAGCTGCGACCAGTCATTGGTGTGGGTGACCCGGGTGTGCGAGATCAAAAGCTTTGCACTCACCCGACGCTAACGGCCCGCGGCCCTCTGGTATCCGCTGGTGAGCCGGTAGACCGCCCGGTCCAGGGTGGGCAGGATTTCGGTGATGGCAAGCTCGCCGGCGGCGAAACGCGCGGACAGGCCGTACACCAGGTTGGAGATGATGACATCCAGGTCGGCGATGAAGGCTTCGTCGACGTCGGAGAGCGCCGCCCGCATCGCGGGTCCCACGACGTCGAGTCCGCGGCGGACCAACGTGTCACCGCCGGGCGCGGAGCGGGCCCGCACATAGGCCGTCAGCATCGCCGGGTGGCGTTCCCACGGCTCGAAGATGGTGCGGTACAACCGCATCAGCGCCGGGTACAACGGCTCGGCGGGCTCTGGCGCATACGCGTCGACGCCGGAGTAACGGTTCTTTGCCATCCAGCTGTCCAGCGCGGCGAGGATGAGCTGGTCGCGGGTGACATACCGCTTGTAGATGGTGGCCAGCGACACCCGGGCGCGCCGGGCGACCTCGCGGAGTTGAACCGCGTCGTAGCCCTGTGTTTCGAGGATCTCGACCACGATGCCGAGGATCCGGTCCTCCGGACCGGACATCGATTCACCCCCTTGCCGTCGTTGAGTAACCAGGTTACCGTACCGGCATGGGTTCTCTGGACGGAAAAGTCGCATTCATCACCGGGGCGGCGCGCGGGCAGGGGCGCAGCCACGCGGTGCGCCTGGCCGCCGACGGCGCCGACATCATCGGCGTGGACATCTGCGCCGACATCGCCTCCAACGGCTACCCGATGGGCTCCCGCGACGAGCTCGACGAGACGGTCGCCTTGGTGGAGGCCCAGGGCGGCAAGATGATCGGCTCGGTCGCCGACGTCCGCGACTTTGCAGCGCTGAAGGCTGCACTGGACGCCGGTGTCGAGCACTTCGGCCGACTCGACATCGTCTGCGCCAACGCGGGCATCGCCGCCATGGCGTTTCGCGAGCTGACCGACGAGGAAGACCTGCAGATGTGGACCGAGGTGCTCGACGTCAACCTGGTCGGCTCGTTTCACACCGCCAAAGCCGCCATTCCGCACTTGATCGCCGGTGGCCGGGGCGGGTCGATCGTGTTCACCAGCTCGACAGCCGGGCTCAAGGGTTTCGGCGGGCTGCAGGGCGGCGGCCTGGGCTACGCGGCGTCCAAGCACGGCATCGTCGGTTTGATGCGAACACTGGCCAACGCCCTTGCCCCGCAGAGCATCCGGGTCAACACCGTGCACCCGACCGCGGTCAACACCATGATGGCGGTGAACCCGGCCATGACGTCGTTCCTGGAGCACTACCCCGACGGCGGCCCGCATCTGCAGAATCCGATGCCGGTCGGCATGCTCGAACCCGAAGACATCAGCGCCGCGATCGCCTACCTGGTCTCCGACGCTGCCCGCTACGTCACCGGGGTGACCTTCCCCGTCGACGCCGGCTTCTGCAACAAGCTATGAGTCAGCGGGTGGCGGGCAAGCGGGTGCTGGTCACCGGCGCCGCCCGGGGCATGGGTCGCAGCCACGCCGTGCGGCTGGCCGAGGAGGGTGCTGACCTCATCCTGGTGGACATCTGCGCGTCGCTGCCGGAGATCGACTATCCGCTGGCCGCGGCCGAAGACCTCGAGGAGACCGCCCGGCTGGTCGAAGAACTCGGTCGCCGAGCGGTGACCCGCGTCGTCGACGTGCGCGACGCCGCCGCGCTGACCGCCGCGGTCGACGACGGGGTGGCGGAGTTGGGCGGCCTGGACGCCTCGGTGGCCAACGCCGGGGTGATCACCGGTGGGACCTGGGACACCACCACCTCCGAGCAGTGGCGCACCGTGGTCGACGTCAATCTGATCGGTGCGTGGAACACCTGCGCGGCAGCGCTGCCGCACCTGGTCTCCCACGGCGGCAGCCTGATCAACGTCAGTTCGGTGGCCGGGCTGAAGGGCAGCCCGCTGCACACGCCCTACACCGCGTCCAAACACGGGGTGGTGGGCATGAGCCGTGCATTGGCCAATGAGCTTGCGGCGGTGAATGTCCGGGTCAACACGGTGCATCCCACCGGGGTGGAGACCGGGATGCGGCCGGATGCGCTGCACGCGCTGCTGCACGGCGAGCGCGCCGACCTCGGCCCGATCTTCCAGAACGCGTTGCCGATCATCATGACCGAGGCCCGCGACGTCAGCAACGCGGTGCTGTTCCTGGTCTCCGACGAGTCCCGGCATGTGACCGGGCTGGAGTTCAAGGTGGATGCCGGTGCCACCCTCCGGTGAGGCGGGGCGCGGAGCGCGCGCATTCGCCGAGTTGATGGCCCTCCCGATCCCAGACACCGCCGCCCCCGCCGCAACCCTGCTCGACTTCGTGTTCGGCGAGATCTGGCAGCGTCCGGGATTGAGTCGCCGCGACCGATGGTTCATCGCGCTGCCCTGCCTGGCCGCAGCCGACACCGAGCAGCCGCTACGCGAACACATCTACGCGGCATTGCACAGCGGCGACGTCACCATCGACGAAATGCGGGAAGCGGTATTGCATTTCGCGGTGTACGCCGGCTGGCCGAAGGCGTCCCTGTTCAACATGACCGTCGACGAACAATGGGCGCGCATCCACACCGAGCGCGGTGAACCGGTACCGCCGCCGACACCACTGCTGCCGCTGTCCACCCCGAGCGACCCCGAAGCTCGCCTGCTCGTCGGCGAGCAGGCCTTCCGGGACGTCAACTGCCTGCCCTACGTGCCGGCCCGCGACGACCCGTACTCGGGCGCGGGGATCTTGAACTTTGTCTTCGGCGAGATGTGGCTGCGGCCCGGGCTGGGCATGAAGCAGCGGCGGCTGGTGACCGTGGCTTGCGTGGCGTTTCAGGATGCCCCCTACCCTATCCTCAGTCACGTCTACGCCGCCCTGAAGAGCCGCGACGTGTCCTTCGACGAAATCGATGAGGCCGCCTTGCAGTTCGGTGCCTACTACGGCTGGCCCAA
Source organism: Mycolicibacter senuensis (assembly GCF_003284925.1). Taxonomy (GTDB): domain Bacteria; phylum Actinomycetota; class Actinomycetes; order Mycobacteriales; family Mycobacteriaceae; genus Mycobacterium; species Mycobacterium algericum_A. The sequence goes on along the minus strand of NZ_QMEX01000013.1, from coordinate 10,408 downwards.
GGCGTCGCGACTGATCGACGTGATCGAGGAGCAGAAGCAGCGCGTCACCGCCGAGTGGGCCGCGGAAGGTGCTTAGCGGGTCACCCGACGGGGTCGAACTCGATGTGCAGCGCCGCCAGGCCGCGCAGCAGGAACGTGGGCTCGTAGCGGTAGTGCCGGTCGCCGGCCGGGCCGTGGTGCTCCTCGCTGATCCTGATGTCGCGCATCCGGTCCAGCATCCGGTTGGCGGTGATCCGCCCCTCGACCCGGACCAGTGGCGCGCCGGGACAGGTGTGAATGCCGCGTCCGAAGGCGATGTGCTCGCGAACGTTCTTGCGGTCCAAGTTGAATTCGTCCGGGTTCTCGAACTTGCGCGGGTCCCGGTTGGCCGCACCCAGGCACAGCATCAGCACGGTGCCCGCCTTGATGGGCACGCCGGCCAGCGTCGTGGTCTTGCGCGCCAGCCGGAAGTCGATCTTGGTCGGGCTCTGGATGCGCAGTGATTCCTCGATGAACCGCGGGATCAGATCCCGGTTCTCGCGCAGCCGCTGCTGCAGCTCGGGCTGCTCGCCGAGCACCTGCACCATCGTCCCGAGCAGTTTGGTGACGGTCTCCTGCCCGGCGCCGAACAGGAAGGTCGCCGGACGCACCACCTCCATCACCTCCGGTATCGCACCGTCGGGGTAGGTGGCCTCGGCGAGCATCGTCAGCACGTCGGCCCGCGGATTGCGCCGCCGATCGGAGATGTAGCCGTTGAATTTCTCGTCGAGGTAGTCCAACGGGTTCAGGCCGACCGGCTCGCCATCCAGGGCGCCGACTCGGGCACCCGGCCGCTCACCGGCTCCGAGAGCCCGGCGGAACTCGGCGCGGTCGTCATCGGGGACCCCGAGTAGGTCGGCGATCGCCAGCGTCGCAAAGGGTTTGGCGTAGTCCATCAGGAACTCACAGCGGCCGGTGTCGATGAACTCATCGAGCTGCAGGTCGGCCAGCCGCCAGATGAAGTCCTCGTTCTCTTTGAGCCGGACCGGGGTCAGGATCCGGCCCAACAGCGCGCGGGTCCGCTCGTGCGCCGGCGGATCCTGGACGACGACGTGCTCGAAGATCGGGAACAGATGCCGGTGCGCCTCGATCTGCTCGGTGATGTCATCGCCCTCGGGTTCGAACGGCAGCGGCGGGAACGGCCCGCCGATCGCGTTGACGGCCGAGAAGGAGTCGTGGTCCTTGAATGCGGCGTGGACCTCCTCGTAGCCGGTGACGGCGACGACGCCGTGGTGCGGCTCGGCGAAGACGGGCCCGTTCGATCGGAGGTATTCGTAATAGGGATAGGGATCTTGAGTCACGCCTTCGTCGGAGAAGTAGTCCACCGCCGCGAGATCCGTCATCACGCGATGCGCCCTTTCGCTCGTATCACGACCTCGTCGCACTGATCGATCGACCAAATTGCTAGAATGCCTCATGCCTACCATGTACGACGACGGGCGGTCAAGCGATCGCCACTTCGGGACGCGGTGAATGGCGGCCCCCCGCAAGGCGAAATCCACCGATGGCGCCACCCGGCGACGGCTGATCGAAGCGACCGCCCGCATCATGCGAAACGAAGGTTATGCCGCTGCGACGTCCCGGCGGGTGGCCGCCGAGGCCGGGGTGAAGCAGGCCCTGGTCTACTACTACTTCCCCACCATGGATGACCTTTTCGTCGAGGTGCTGCGCGCCGGCGCCGACGTCGCACTCGATCGGATGCGCGCCGCGCTCACCGACGACGATCCGCTCCAGACGCTGTGGGCCATCAATAGCGATGCCCGCGTGACCAGCCTGAATACCGAGTTCATGGCGTTGGCCAACCATCGCAAGGCGATCCGGACCGAACTCAAGGCCTACGCCGAGCGGGTCCGCGATATCGAGACCGCCGCGGTCACGGTGGCACTGCGCGCCAACGGTGTCGACCTCGACGAGTTTCCGCCGGTGGCGATCGCCATGCTGATCGCGCAGACCGCACGCAGCCTGTGCAACGAGGAGGCCGTCGACGTCACCTACGGCCACGACGAGCTGCGCGCCCTCGTCGAGCGACAGCTGAGCCGGCTGGCTCTGTCCACCGAGCCACCGGCGCCCACCGACTGAACCCACTGTTGACAACGTCGCGGCTTGGTGCCAGCCTTGCTGATCGATCGACTAATAACAGACGGAGGTGCAGACATGGGTGGACGAGTCGAAGGAAAGGTCGCGCTCATCACCGGCGCAGCCCGCGGCCAGGGCCGCAGTCACGCGGTGCGACTCGCGCAGGAAGGTGCCGACATCATCGCCGTCGACGTGTGCGCCCGGATCAGCAGCAGCAAGGAGATCCCCGCAGCCACACCCGACGACCTCGCCGAGACCGCCGACCTGGTCAAGGGACTGGACCGCCGTATCGTGACGGCACAGGTCGATGTGCGGGACTTCGACGCGCTCAAGGCCGCGGTCGACAGTGGTGTCGAGCAGTTGGGCCGACTGGACATCATCGCGGCCAACGCCGGAATCGGCAACGGCGGCGACACCTTGGACAAGACCAGCGAGGCTGACTGGCAGGACATGATCGACGTCAACCTGTCCGGTGTCTGGAAGACCGTCAAAGCCGGTGTGCCGCATCTGATCGCCGATGGAAACGGCGGGTCCATCATCTTGACCAGCTCGGTGGGCGGCCTCAAGGCCTACCCGCACACCGGTCATTACATCGCGGCCAAGCACGGCGTGGTCGGCTTGATGCGCACCTTCGCCGTCGAACTCGGCCAGCACTTCATCCGGGTCAACTCGGTGCACCCCACCAATGTGAACACCCCGCTGTTCATGAACGAGGGCACCATGAAGCTGTTCCGCCCCGACCTGCAGAGCCCCGGCCCCGACGACATGGCCGTGGTGGCGCAGCTCATGCACGTGCTGCCGATCGGCTGGGTGGACCCGGTCGATATCAGCAACGCGGTGTTGTTCCTGGCCTCAGACGAATCCCGTTATGTCACCGGGCTTCCGCTCACCGTCGATGCGGGCAGCTGCCTGAAATAGCGCCGGCCCTCTGGTCGCGAGCGTGCGCAGTTGCACGTCAGGAAGCGGCGTGTCGTGTGCAAACACGCTCGCCCGCGAGCGGGGAGGATCAACGTGGAATATCGAATTCGACTCGCGCCAACACGGTCTCGATCGCCTCGTACAGCGCCGCCAACCGGTCGGACAACGACGGCGCCGCCAGCACCGCGTAGCGGTCGGCCTCGCCCATCGGGACCCGGCAGGCCAGTGAGTACAGCCGTTGCACCGGGTCCAGCGAGCGCAACCGGCGGCCACCCAGCATCGTGTCGCGCCCGGCCGTCACCCACCGCCGGCGGGCCACCGCCATCCGCTTGTGCAGCGCGACGATGCGTTCTTCCAATTCCCCGAACTGCTTGTCGCTCACCGGTTCCCCCGGCTCGTCGGGCCATACCTCGATGTCTGCCCGCGGATAGGGGTCGTCGGGGAGCCACTGGCTGACCCGGATCCGCTCGCCGGTCAGGCATCGCAGCGCATAGCGGCCGCCGCCGAGTTCGGTGCAGTCGGTGATGGCCGCCATTGCGCCGATGTCGTTGCGCTGCTCGCCACCGCCCACTTCGCGGCCGCGGGCGATGAGCACCACCCCGAACCGCGGATCGCCGCTGTGCATCAGGTCCCCGACCAGCACGGTGTAGCGCCTCTCGAAGATCCGCAGCGACAGTTCCTCGCCGGGCAGCAGCACCCATTCCAGCGGGAACATCGGCAGTTCCATCACTCGATGTCCAGTTCGGCGACCAGCGCGTCGACGACAGCGCGCAGATCGCCGTCGTGCTCCTCGGCGACGCGGCGCTGGCGCTGGTAGGAGGCGCCGGTTCGATAAATGTCGGCGACGCCCGCCAGTTCGTCGGCACAGTGCAGTCGCGCCGCGATCGGCTCCAGCCGGTTGAGCAGCTCGTCGAGGTCCTCGGTGACCAGGCGCTCGTTGCTGTCGGCGTCGAGGATGATCTCGGCGTCCAGCCCGTAGCGCGCCGCGCGCCACTTGTTCTCCTGCACGTGCCACGGCGGCATGGTGGGCAGCGATTGGTCGGCGTCCAGCCGCCGGTCCAGGTCGACGATCAGGCAGTGGGTCAGCGCGACCAGCGAGCCCAGCTCGCGCAGGTTGGACACCCCGTCGCAGACTCGTACCTCGATGGTGCCCAGGTGCGGGGATGGCCTGATGTCCCAGCGTATCTCGTTGATGTGGTCGATGATCCCGGTCTTCTTCTGGTCGTAGACGAAGCCCTCGAACTCCGACCAGGTCTGGAACTGGAACGGCAATCCGGCGGTGGGCAGCTGCTGAAACATCATCGCCCGGTTGCTGGCGTAGCCGGTGTCCTCGCCGGCCCACCACGGCGACGACGCCGACAACGCCAGCAGGTGCGGGTAATACAGCAGCAGCGACGAGATGATTGGCATGACCTTGTAGGCCGAGGAGATTCCGACGTGGACGTGCACTCCCCAGATCATCATCTGCCGGCCCCACCACTGGGTGCGCTTGATCAGCTCGGCGTAGCGCGGCGCGTCGGTCAGTTTCTGCGCCGACCACTGCGCGAACGGATGAGTGCCGGCGCCGAACAGTTCCATGCCCCGCTCGTGCACGATGGGCCGGGTAGCCGCCAGCGTTTGGCGCAGATCTTCGATCGCCTCGCCGGTGCTGTCACAGATGCCGGTGACGAGTTCGACGGTGTTGCGCAGCAATTCGTTGTGCACGCGCGGGTTTTCGCCGAGTTCTGCCAGCACCGCGCTGGCTTCGTTGCTCAGGTCGCGGGTCGCCGCGTCGACCAGTGCGAACTCCCACTCCACACCGAGGGTGGGTCGGGCACAGTGGGCGAACTCGATTCGGGCGTTGGATGAAGCCCTGTTGTTCGGCAGGCTATCCGGCGCCGATGACACCACACGCAACTCGTTTGCCGGCGTCTCCGGTGGTCAGTGTGATCTGGTCCGGGCCTGGCGTGCCGTTGACCTGGGTGTAGCGGTCCGCCGGGATGTTGGCGAAATTGTCCGCGTCGGCGTGGATGATCAACGCCGTCCCCTCGCCGTCCAGCAATTCCTGCCGGGTGAACGCGTCGGTGGTGGTGACCAGCAGCGCGCTGCCGTCGGCACGGACCTCCAGCGAGGTCAGGTCGCCACTCTGCGGGTGCTCGTTGTGGCCGGGCGCCTGGAAGTGTCCACCGGCCGACAGGAAGGCGCCGGGCGCGCCGCCGCCGGGAGCGACCGAGTCGGCTTCGCACTTACCTACGCTGTGGATGTGCATGCCGTGGAAGCCCGGCGTCAGCACGCCGGTGCTGGTGGTCTCCACGGTGATCGTGGCGAATTCTTTCCCGCCGGCCTTGCTGAACTCGAACTTCGCGGTGGCGACCTGGCCGCCGTCGACGGTCGTCAGGCGCGCCACCAGGCTGTCGGAGCCGCCCGACTCGCCCGGCTCGCTCGCCGCGCCGGACGGCGCCGGGGACCCGGTCCAGATGGCCGGCGTGGTGCCCGGCACGTCGGAGGGCGGCTCGTTGGGGCTGCACGCCGCCAACAGCACAACCGGGGCGGCGAAGACAGCGGCGGCAACAACTCTGCGGTGACCTTTGACCATGCGAGGAGCTTAACCCGCGACCACCACGATGACGCCCGGTGGCTGCTCGGCCACGTCGGGGATGCGTGGCTGTGCGGCAGCGTGCAGCACCTCGGCCACGGCATTGGCCGAGTCGTGCTCACCCGGGCCGTCACCGAAGTAGACGGTGGTCTCGGTGACCTCGGGCAGCTCGAGGTTGCCGACGTCGGTCACATTCCAACCGGCTTCCCGCAGCACTTCCGCGGTGTGCCCGGCCAGGCCCGCCTGCTCGGAGATGTTGTAGACGCGCACCTCGGACCGGTGAGCGGGGCGGTCGGTGGTGGCCGCCGCGGAGGTGGTGGTCACGGGTTTCGACGCCGGCGAGCGGCCGGTGTCGTCGTCGTCGCCGGACGATCCGAGCGCCTGAAACCCGACCAGCAAGAAGATGGTGCCCAAAAACAGCAGCACCATCACCATGGCCCGCAGCGGGAGTCTGGAGGAGTCGGGAACGTGGTCGCTCATTGCGCCCACTGTATCGACGAGCAGGCCATCACCTCTAAACCCCCATCAATCAGGGGTTCCGGGTGGCTCAAGTGATATCGAACCCGAGACGCCGCGCGGCGCGCGCCTTCTGCCGACTGGATCGCAGTCTGCGCAGCCGTTTGACCAGCATCGGGTCGGCGGCCAGCGCTTCGGGCCGGTCGACGAGAGCGTTGAGCACCTGGTAGTAACGGGTTGCCGACAGCGAGAACCGCTCCTTGATGGCCTCTTCCTTGGCGCCGGCGTACTTCCACCAGTCCCGCTCAAAGGACAGGATGTCGTGTTCGCGACGGCTCAGGCCGTCAGTGGGTTCCGAATCGTCCCCTGATCGATTCGCTTGCGCCATGGCGCCGTCCATATCGTTTCCTGGACCCTTCCGGAAAGTTCTTTGGTCGAACGTTCGTTGCGTTTTTCGGCGTCCTGTCCTGAGCGAATATTCAATCACGGCACGCGGTGTTGAACCGGGAGCCGGCCCCGCGAGTCGCCGTGGCCGCTGCACTGTGCCGGCGGCGGGCACATAAGATTTTCGGTCATGGCCGTCGTACCCATCCGCATTGTCGGCGATCCCGTCCTGCACACCCCGACCAGCCCGGTGCCCGTCGCCGATGACGGCTCGCTGCCGGCCGACCTGCCCGAGTTGATCACCACGATGTACGACACGATGGACGCCGCCAACGGGGTCGGCTTGGCCGCCAATCAGATCGGTTTGGGCCTGCGTGTCTTCGTCTATGACTGCGCCGACGACCGCCGCTCGACCACGCGGCGCCGCGGCGTGGTGGTCAACCCGGTGCTGGAGACCTCCGAACGGCCAGAGACCATGCCCGACCCCGATAACGACGACGAGGGCTGCCTGTCGGTGCCCGGTGAGTCGTTCCCGACCGGCCGCGCGGAATGGGCCCGCGTCACCGGCCTGGACGCCGACGGCAACCCGGTCACGTTGGAGGGCACCGGGTTGTTCGCGAGGATGCTGCAGCACGAGACCGGGCATCTGGACGGCCTGCTGTATCTGGACATGCTGGTGGGCCGTCACGCCCGAGCGGCGAAGCGGACGGTGAAGTCCAACGGCTGGGGCGTGCCGGGCCTGTCCTGGATGCCGGGCGACGTGCCCGATCCGTTCGGTCACTGAGGGTCCGGTGATGAACCGGCCACCTGTCGAGCTGCCCCCCGTCGGCACCCGGGTGAGCCTGCGCTACCTGCGGCCGCCCGGTTCGGAGCCGCCGATGGGCGACGTGGTGGGGCACCTGGAGGCGGCCGGGACGGTGGTGCGGGTCCGCTCGTCGGACGGGGCGGTCCACGATTGCCGGCACGCCGATGTGCTGTACGTGCGCCGGCTCACCGACCGGCCGGTGAAGAACTCAGCGATCCGCGCCGTGGAGCACGCTGCCGCGCTGGCCTGGCCTGGCAGCGAACACCAGTGGCTCGACGGGTGGCTGTTGCGGGCCGGGCCCGGTACTGAGTTGGCGACGAGTTCGGCTGTGCCCCTAGACATGTTCGCGCACACCAGCACCATCCCGACGATCATCGACTGGTACGCCCGACGGGATCTGGCCCCGACCCTGGCGGTCCCGGAGCGGCTGCTGCGACTGCCGGAAGACATCCCCGCACGGTTGGAGACGCGCACCCTGGTGGCCGAGTTGACCGCCGGGTCAACGCCCGAGCAGGTGACGCTGACCGACCGGCCCGGCCCGGACTGGCCCGCCGACGACCCGGTGGGGCCGCTGACCGCGGTGGTCGACGGTGAGTTGGTGTTCGCCTCGATAGCCGGGGTGGCGATCGGGCGCGGCGCGGTGACCCAGGCCCCGGACGGCGCCCGCTGGCTGGGGGTGACCGCCCTGTGGGTGGCCGGGGACCGCCGCCGGCAGGGCCACGGGCGGGCGATCTGCACCGCACTGCATGCCTGGGGCGCCGAGCGGGGGGCCGCCCGCGGTTACGCGCAGGTACGCAGCGATGACGCGGGCGCGTTCGAGTTCTGCGAGGCGCTCGGATTCGCCGGTCAGCACCGCACCCGCTACCTGGACGCCCGGCTGTTGCTGCCCAACTAAGGTGACTGCGTGACTGCGCTGCGACTGGCCACCTGGAACGTCAACTCCATCCGCACTCGGGTGGGCCGGGTTACCGACTGGCTGGCCCGCGCCGACGTCGACGTGCTGGCGATGCAGGAGACCAAGTGCACCGACGCGCAGTTCCCCACCCTGCCGTTTCACGAACTCGGCTACGAGGTGGCACATGTCGGCCACAACCAGTGGAACGGGGTGGCGATCGCCTCCCGGGTCGGTCTGGACGCCGTCGAGATCGGCTTTCCCGGGCAACCCACCTGGGCCAAGGCGGACGCCGACCCGACGGTCGAGGCTCGCGCGCTGGGCGCCAGCTGTGGCGGGGTCCGGGTGTGGAGTCTGTATGTGCCCAACGGACGCGCCCTGGATGACCCGCACTACACCTACAAGCTGGAATGGCTTGCCGCGTTGCGCGATACCGCCGAAGGCTGGCTGCGTGACGATCCCTCGGCACCGATCGCGTTGACGGGCGACTGGAATATCGCCCCGCAGGACGACGACGTGTGGAGCATGGAGTTCTTCGACGGCGCGACCCACGTCTCGGAGCCCGAGCGCCGGGCGTTTCACGCGCTGACCGAGGCGCAGTACCTCGACGTGGTGCGACCGTTCACGCCGGGCCCCGGTGTCTACACCTATTGGGACTACACCCAACTACGGTTCCCCAAGAAGCAGGGCATGCGAATCGACTTCATCCTGGGCTCGCCCGCGCTGGCCACCCGCGTCTCGCACGCCGAGATCGTCCGGGAGGAACGCAAGGGCAAGTCGCCCAGCGATCACGCGCCGGTGCTGGTGGATATCCAGCCGGCTCCGAAAGCTCGGGTTATATGAATTCGTTGTGGATTCCGCGGGTTCACCCGAAATTCGCATAGGATGGACCGGGTTAACCAAATTGCCTCGTTTGAAGGGCAGGGAATACCCATGAACGCCGTCGCAGGGACGGTACGGAAGGTAGCCGGAGCGGCGACTCGCGCGGCGACCATGACAACTGAGGCGGCCGGCGCAGTCGGCGGGGCCGCACTCAACGGGGTAATCGGTGGCTTGAAGGGGGCGGCGAGCGGTGCCCAGCGCGGCCTGAGCACCGGCAGCCACTCGACCCCCGCGGCCGCGCTGACCCTGGGCGCCCTCGGCGTCACCGGATTGGTCGAGTGGCCACTGCTGGTGGCGGTGGGCGGCACCGCCCTGGTGCTCAAGCAGCTGAACCGCTCCGATAACGGCGCGCCGCCGGCGCAGCCTTCGGCGAAGTCGTCGGCGAAGGCGCCGGCCGCTTCGACCGCGACGGCCCGGCCGTTGAAGTCGGTGAAATCGGCCAAGTCGACGAAGCCGTCGGGTTCGTCGACCACGCGGCGCAGCTCGCAGCCGAAGAAGTCGGCAGCGCGATCGGCCCGTAGCGGCAGCAGCAGCGCTCGCGCGCGCCACTGAACGGGCCCGCGTGGATTTAGGCCGTGCCGTCAGGCACTCTCTTCCGCTGCGCGCAGCAAACTTCGGTGTCCAGCTCACCTCCGCATTGGTCGACGCATCTGTACAGACCGCGACCGGCATCGCGGGCGCTGTCCTTCCGAGTAGCGATGACGGCTGGGTGTTGTCCCGGCGGTGTTTCCGCGGCGAGGGCCGGGCCTGGGTCGAGGTGCGCGGGCTCGATGGGCCGGCCGGGGACGAGCTGGCTACTGCCGTGCAGGCCACGGCCCGAGCGTTGCCCGGGGTCACCTCGGTCCGCCTGAATCACCCGCTGTCCCGGCTGGTGGTCGGACTCGACTCCGACGCCGGCGGCGACGTCGTCTCGTTGCGTGAGCTGTGCCGCGTGGTCAGCGACACCGAGGCCCAGCACCGGCGGCCGGCCCACCGCGGGCGCCCACCGGCCACCCTGCCCGGCGATGGCATGACGCAGGCGCTGCGCGCTCTCAGCCTCGGCGCCCACGTCGCCGGCCTGGGCATGGCGACGGTCGGCCGGCTGTTGCGGTTGCCGGTGCTGCCGCTGGGCTTGGAGGCCGGCGTCGTCGTCGTCGATTACCAGCCGCGGCTGCGGCGACTGCTCGAGGACAACATCGGCAAGCAGGCGACCGACGCCTTGTTGTCGATGGCCGGCGCGGGCGTGCACACGCTCAACCAGGCACCCACCGCGCTGGCGGTGGACCTGTCGATGGAGGCGATGCGTGCCGGCGAAGAACGTGCCGCCGAGCGCGCCTGGCGCCGCCGGGAACCCGAGCTCGCCGACTACGCCGACCATCCGCCGGTGCCCATTCCGCCACGGCCGGTTCCCCGGCCGCCGGGT
>NZ_QMEX01000139.1 GCF_003284925.1 Mycolicibacter senuensis | reverse complement strand
CCGCCGGGGCCGCCACCGCTGCCGCCGGAGCCGCTGCCGGGCATGCTGAACTTCGGCAGGTTCGGCAGGTTGTTGGAACCGCCGCTCTCACTGCTGTGTTCGCCACCCGCTGTCGAGTCGGACGGGTCGTCGGTCGGCCCGCCGGGGGCCGGCCCGGCGGGCTCCTCGGGAGTGCCGTCGGCAGAGCTCGGCGAGTCGTGGAACAACCGGTCGAGCTGGCTCAGCGGGTCCTGCAGGACACCGAGGTCGCCGATATCGGCCGAATCTGCCGGCAGCGCGCCCGGGTCCACATCGACACCGGCGCCGAGCAGGGTATCGAGCAGGTCGTCGAAGTCGGCATGCGCGGCCGGCGCGGCCAGCAGGCAGGAGCTCAACGCCAACACCGCCGCGACGACCCCTCGGCCCCAACCGCCAACCCGGCGACCGCTCATCTCCTGAAGCCCTTCCTCACCTGCCGGGCAATGGTCAGCGCGGCGAGGATGAACGTAGCGCTTCAAAGTCCAAATGCGCGAGCCGAAAAGTTCGCCGAACAACAAAATTCAATGGCCGTTCATCTACCGTCACCCGGCACGCCACCGCCCGCACATCGACCAGCATTTCCCCAGGTGAGAAGGGAAATTGAGACGGTCGTCACACCGGTTCACAGTTAAAATCAATGCGAATAATTCCGTTACCCACATAATGGCGCCCGACGTTCTCACCTTTTACCGAAGTGCCGGCGGCGGCAGGCATAAAAAATCAGGCCGAGCGTTAATTGCCGCGGCCCTGCGCCGAGCGGCCGGCCCGGCCGAATCGTGCCCTTGCGCACGCCTGCGCGGCTAGCGTTCACCCGGTGACCACAGCTGCGATCGACCTCGGCTCCTGGATCGCTCGGCGGGCGGCGGCAACGCCGCGGCTGCCGGCGATCACTTTCGGCGAAAACACTTGGACGTATGGGGATTTCGCCGACCGTATCGACCGTCTGGCAGCCGAACTGGTCGCCGGCGGGATGCGCCGCGGCGATCGGGTCGGTTATGTCGGCCTCAACCACCCCGACTTTCTGGTCACGCTGTTTGCCGCCGCCCGGATCGGCGCCGCATTCGTACCGCTGAACTGGCGGCTCACCGCCGACGAACTCTGCTACATCCTGGACAACGCGGGAGTGCACACGCTGCTGGCCGACGCCGAACGCGCCGCGGTGATCGACCCGATACGCGCCGAGGCGGGCCTGCGACGCGCGATCGCGCTGACTCCGGTGCCGGGCTGGGAGGTTGCCGACGCGCTGCTCGCCGGCCGTGCTCCGCTGGCCGACCCGGTGTTCTGCGAGCCCGACGACATCGCGGTGATCATGTACACCTCGGGCACCACCGGGCGGCCCAAGGGCGCCATGCTCACCCACGCAAACCTGTTCTGGAACAACATCAATGCGCTGTTGTCGTTCGACACCAGCCAACAAGATGTGTCGCTGGTCTGCGCACCGTTGTTTCACATCGGCGGACTCAACGTCACCACCCTGCTGACCCTGCAGAAGGGCGGCCGGATCGTGCTGATGCCGGCCTTCGATCCCGCCGAAGCGCTGACGCTCATCGCCGAACACCGGGTCACCACCATGTTCGGGGTACCGGCGATGTTCCTGTTCATGGCCCAACTACCGCAGTTCGCCGAGGCCGACCTGTCGAGCGTGCGGTACCTCGTCTGCGGCGGCGCCCCGGTGCCCGAGACGCTGATCCACCGCTACGGCGAGCGGGACATCCCGTTCGCGCAGGGCTACGGACTGACCGAAACGGCGCCGCTGGCGCTGGTGCTGCGCACCGACGAGGTCGGTGTGAAGATCGGCGCCGCGGGCAATCAGGTGTTGCCGCTGTCGGATGTGCGCCTGGTCGACGCCAACAACGTCCCGGTGCCGGCCGGCACCCGCGGCGAGATCTGCGTGCGCGGCCCGCAGGTGATGGCCGGCTACTGGCGCAATCCCGAAGCCACCGCCGCGGTGATCGACGCCGAGGGGTGGTTTCACACCGGCGACATCGGCCAGGCCGATGACGAGGGCTACGTCTGGGTGATCGACCGGGTGAAGGACATGGTGATCTCCGGCGGCGAGAACGTCTACCCGGCCGAGGTCGAAGATGTGCTCTACGGGCATCCGGCCGTGGCCGAGGTCGCCGTGCTGGGCACCCCGCACGAGAAGTGGGGCGAGGCGGTGACCGCCGTGGTAGCGCTGCGCCCGGGTGCGACGTTGGCGCTGGAGGAGCTGCGTGAGTTCGCCCGCGACAAGCTGGCGGCGTTCAAACTGCCCATTCGGCTGGAATTCGTCGACGCCCTACCCCGCACCCAGTCCGGCAAGGTCGTGAAATACCAGCTGCGCGCGGCGATCTCGGATCAGGAGAACGAGTGAGAGCCGTCAGTCCTGGTTGTTCGGCGGCGGGCCGTGCGGACCCGGCTCGCCGGGCTGACCGGGCGAACCGGTGCTGCCGCCGTTGGCGCTGGTCGCCCCGGGCTCACCAGGGTCGCCACCGGGTCCACCCTCCCCGCCGATGCACATCAGCGTGCCGCCTGCACCACCGTCACCACTACGAATTCGGACTTCGGCCGAAGATCAGTGCAGCAGTTCTCAGTTCACGCCCACACTTCGTTGACGCTCACAGACCGTTGGCACGTCTCGATGGAAGGTTCGCCGAAAACACGCCCCGACAGTCGGCCAGCAAATACCACATGGAAGAGTTGGAGAAATGACGAGTCACGAGGTTCTTGGGCAGCGGGCGGCGGCGTTCCTGGCGATGCACCAGCCGGGCAATCCGGTGGTCCTGCCCACCGTGTGGGATGTGTGGTCGGCCAAGCTGGCCGTGGGTGCCGGGTTCAGCGCCGTGACGGTCGGCAGCAAGCCGGTGGCCGAGTCGATGGGCCGCAGCGACGGCGAGGGCATGTCCTTCGCCGAGGTGCTGGGCAGGGTCCGCCAGATCACCGAGGCCGTCGACGTACCGGTGTCACTCGACATCGAATCCGGCTACGCCGAGTCCCCCCAGCGGCTGGTCGAAGCCCTGTTGGACGCCGGCGTGGTCGGGGCCAATATCGAGGACTCGGTGCACAGCCAGGACAAGCGACTGCGGTCGGCGTCCGAGCACGCCGAGTACGTCGCCGCACTGCGCCAAGCAGCCGATAGCGCGGGCACCCACATCGTGATCAACGCCCGTACCGATCTGTTCCTGCGCAAGGACGGCGACGACGCCGATCGCATCGACCGTGCCATAGCCCGGCTCACCGACTGCGCCGAGGCAGGTGCCGACGTGCTCTACCCGGTGGGCCGCCACGACGCGGACACCCTGCGTGCCCTGGCCGCCGGGCTGCCCAAGCCGGTCAACGCGCTCGCCGCACCAGACCAGGACGACCCGGCCTCGTTCGGCCCGCTCGGCATCGGGCGGATCAGTTTCGGCCCGCTATTGCAGGTCAGCCTGGGTAAGCACGCCGGGGAGATCCTGGGCCGCTGGGCCTGAGGCCCCGCCGGTCCCCGGTCCGCATCGGGAGATCCTCGACGAACAATTTGACACCTGTTAAGTTCTCGGTGTGGACAACATCCGCGGTAAGACCATCGCCATCACCGGCGCCGCCCGTGGCATCGGGCTGGCGACCGCCACCGCGCTGTTGCGCCGTGGCGCCCGCGTCGTCATCGGCGACCGCGACACCCATGTGCTCAACGAGGCGGTAAAGCAACTCGGCACCGGCAGCCCGGTCACCGGCCACCCCCTTGACGTCACCGACCGCGAATCGTTCTCGATGTTTTTGGACAAGGCCCGCGCCGACGGTGACGGCCACATCGACGTGCTGATCAACAATGCCGGCGTGATGCCGGTCGGACCCTTCCTCGAGCAGACACCGGAGACCTTCCGGTCAGCCACCGAGGTGAACTTCTACGGCGTGCTCAATGGCTGCCAGCTGGTGCTCCCCGAGATGATCAAACGCCGCAGCGGCCACATCATCAATATCGCCTCAATGGCCGGGATCGTGGCGGTTCCCGGCCAAGTGCTCTACGCCGGAACGAAATTCGCGGTGGTGGGGCTGACCACCGCGATGGCCGACGAGTTCGCCCCGCAGGGCGTCGCGGTCAGCGCGGTGCTGCCGACGTTCACCAACACCGAATTGATCTCGGGCACCACGCCGTCGGCCGCGCAGAAGCCGGTCGAGCCCCAAGACGTCGCGGCCGCGGTGGTCAAGGTGCTCGACAAGCCGAAGACCCTGGTTTCGGTGCCAAGCTTCGGGCGCCGCACCGCGATCCTGGCGACCCTGCTACCGGATCGCGGTCGCCGCTGGCTGAACAAGAAAACCGGCAACAACACGGTGTTCCTGCAGTTCGACACCGAGGCCCGGCGTGCCTACGAAGACCGTGCCCAACACGCCACCGGCGTGATCGAAAACGACTGACCGGAAACCTATCCCAGCGCCTGATCCAGGTCGGCGATCAAGTCGTCGACGCCTTCCAACCCCACCGAGATCCGCACCACCCCGTCACCGAGCCCGATCGCGGCCCGCCCGTCGGGCCCCATCGCTCGGTGGGTGGTGGTGGCCGGGTGGGTGATCAGTGATTTCGCATCCCCGAGGTTGTTGGAGATGTCGATCAACCTCAGCTTGTCCAACAGCTCGAATGCCCGCTGTTTGGCCGTGCCATCCGGGGCATCCCGCGGCGTTCTGAGCTCGAAGGTGATGACGGTTCCCCCGCCGGACATCTGCCGGCGCGCCAGGTCGTACTGCGGATGCGATGGCAGAAATGGGTACCGCACCCAACGCACTGCGGGGTGCTGTTCCAGGTACTCCGCGATCCGCAACGCCGCTGCATTGGCGTAGTCGACCCGAACCGCCAGTGTTTCAAGGCCTTTGAGCAGCAGCCAGGCGTTGAATGCGCTGATCGCCGGGCCGGTGTGACGCATCAGGTTCTGCACCGGACCGTCGATGTAGTCCTGCTCGCCCAGGATTGCCCCGCCGAGCACCCTGCCCTGCCCATCGAGGTGTTTGGTGCCCGAGTACACCACCACGTCCACCCCGAGCGGAAAGCCCTGCTGCAGCAGCGGCGTGGCGAACACATTGTCCAGCACAACTTTCGCGCCGGCGGCGTGGGCCAGCTCTGTGACGGCGGCGATGTCGACCAGTGACTGCATCGGGTTGGACGGCGTCTCGAAGAACACCGCGGTGGTGGGTACCGACAGCGCCTGCTCCCACTGCGCCATGTCGTCGCCGTCGACGAAGACGGTCTCGACCCCCCAACGGGGCAGGATCTCGTTGCAGACCACGAAACACGACCCGAACAGGCTGCGCGCGGCCACCAATCGGTCACCCGCGCCCAGCAGCGCGCCGAGTGACACGAACACCGCCGCCATACCACTGGCGGTCGCGAACGCCGCCGGGGCGCCCTCGATCAGCCGAAGCCGCTCCTCGAACATCGAGACGGTCGGGTTGCCGTAGCGAGAGTAGACGAACCGGTCGACCTCACCGGCGAACGCCTGCTCGGCAGCGGCCGCGGAATCGTAGATATAGCCGGAACTGAGGAACAGTGCCTCGGTGGTCTCGTCGAACTGCGAGCGCAGCAGCCCGCCGCGCACCCCGAGCGTTGCCTGACTGACGCCGTCCGGCAACGGTTTCGGGACGCGGACCGACGGTTCAGCGAGGCTCGACGAAGGAGAGCCGACGCTGGAACCGGCGCATGAACCCGACGGTTCAGCGAGGCTCGACGAAGGAGAGCCGACGCTGGGACCGGCGCATGAACCCGAGTGCGACCGATCGTTCACGACTGTTTCCAGGGCAATCCCAGTGCGCGCCAACCGGTTCCGCCGCGGTGGGAATGCTCGTCGAGCTGGCCCTCAAAACCGTCCAGCACGTTGTAGGACGGGGCGATGCCGGCCGCTGTCGCGGTCTCGGCGGCCGGAATGGAGCGGTTCCCGGAGCGGCACAGGAAGACTGCCGGCCCGGCCGGTACCCGGGCGGTCAGCTCACGGGCGAAGTCCAGATTGGGGCTGCCGTCGGAGTGCACCCATTCCACGCAGACCACCTCGCGGCCCAGGCCGGCCAGGTCGGGCAGTCCCACGAAGCGCCATTCGGCGTCGGTGCGCACGTCGACCAGTGTCGCTGTGGGGTCGTCGCGCAGCATCGCCCAGGCCTGCTCGGGTGTGATGTCTCCTGCGTAGCTCACCTGCCGAAGTCTCGCACCCGCGGCGGGCTCACGCCACCGCGGGGGTCACGGCCACAGCTTGCCCAGCACGGCCGCGACCTGCTCGGCTCGTTCGCGGGCCACCGCCACGTCCGGACCGGTGGCCAATGCCAAACCGAGCCTCCGGCGAGGGTGGCCCTCGTGGTGGGAGAACACCACCGCATCACTTTCGGTCACGCTGAGCGCATCGGCGACCACCGCCACACTGTCGAGTGTGGCTTCGGTGGCGACCGCACCCGGCGGCCGCCGCGAGTAGATCAGCCGGGCGGCGCCGGGCGAGATCATGATGGAGTCGACCGCCAGCCCGAGGATGGCGCGTGCCTGCAGTTCGAAACCGGAGAGCCGCTGGGTGCGCAGTGTCAGCAATGCCGCGTCGTAGGGGCGCACGTCGACGCCGGTGAAGTACACCTCGTCGCCGTGAACCAGCAGTTGCACCCCGAACAGGCCGCGTCCGCCGAGCGCCCGGGCCACCCGCGCGGCGACCGACTTGGCCGTGTCCAGCGCCACCGCGGTCATCGGATAGGGCTGCCAAAGTTCCACCATCAGTTGCCCATTCGGATCCTCTTCGCTGCGATGCCCGATGGGTGCGCAGAAATCCAGTGCCGGGCCGTCGGTGCCGTCGCGATGCACCGCCAGCAGCGTGACCTCGCTGTCGAACTCCACCACCCGCTCGGCCAGCACCCGAGGGTCTGCCCCGGGGCCGGCGGCCGCGACCGCGCGCTGCCAGGCGGGTTCGATATCGCTGTCCCGCACCATCACCGAGCGGCCCTCGCCGAGCGCACCGATCACCGGTTTGACCACCATCGGAAACCCGGCGTGCTCCGCCACCGCCCGAAGTTCCTCGACTGAGCCGGCGAACCAGAACGGCGCCGTCGGCAGCCCGAGCTCATCAGCCGCCAGCCGTCGCAACCCCTCGGGGTTGGCGGCCAGCCGGGCGCCGCGGATGCCCGGCACCAATTCGGTGAAGCCGGTGTCGACAACCGCCGTCAGCGCCTCGGTGGCCACCACCTCGGAACCGACCACCACGAACTTGGGCTGCAACCACCGGATCGCCGCGGCGAGTTCGTCATTGTCGCTCAGGTCGACCACCATCGAGCGGTCGGCGATCCGGTGTAACGCGGCGTCGGCGTAACGGTCGACGGCGATCACCTCGGCGCCCAGCCGCTGCAGCGCCGTCACCAGTTCGCGGCCGAGCTCACCCGAGCCGAGCAGCGCCACCCGGGTCCGACCGGGGCCGGCAGCGGTCAACCGCTCGGTCTCGGACTCCCGCCCTTCCTCGGCCTCCCCGTTCAACTGCCCTACCCTCCCGCGCCAAGGCAATGTTGCATGGTGCTCAAGGATAAAGGTGCAAACGCATTGGGGGTGTGGCGACGGTGAACGCGGTGCTGCTGGGTCCGCTGGTGGGCGCGGTACTGGTGGCAGCCATCGCCCGGCATCGTCAGCTGTCCGCGCCGCTCGTACTGGTGATCACCGGCCTGCTGGTCGGGCTGATCCCGGGGGTACCCGACATCGAGCTCCGCCCCGACCTGGTGCTGTTCGTGATCCTGCCGCCACTGCTGTGGTCGGCCGGGCTGGAGAGCTCTTTCATCAACATGCGCCGCAACCGGCGTTCGATCATGCTGCTGGCGGTGGGGCTGCCGCTGGCCACCACCGTCGCCGTCGGCATGGTCGCCTACTTCACCGTGCCGGAGTTCACCGTTGCGGCCGCGCTGACGCTGGGAGCGGTCGTGGCCCCGCCGGACGCGGTGTCGGCCACCGCCATCGGCCGCCGGGTCGGCCTGCCGCGGCGGACCATGACGCTGCTGGGCGGTGAGAGCCTGCTCAACGACGCCACCGCGCTCACGGTCTACAAAGTGGCCCTGGCCGCGGCGATCGGCGTCGCAACCGGCTGGGGCATGGGGCTGGCGACCTTCGTGCTGGCGGCCGTCGGCGGTGTGGCGGTCGGGGTGGTCTTCGGGACGCTCATCGTGGTCATCCGCGACCGGCTGACCGACCCGCTGGTGGAGAGCGCGGTCGGGCTGGTGGCCCCGTTCGTCATCTATCTGGTGGCCGAAGACGTCCATGGCTCCGGGGTGCTCGCGGTGGTGGTCGCCGCCCTGATTCTCGGGCAGCGGTTCACCCGCGCCCACTACGCCACCCGACTGCAGGACCAGGCGGTGTGGCGAGCGGTTCAACTGGTGCTGGAGTCGCTGGCATTTCTGCTGATCGGTCTGCAACTGCCCACGGTGGTACAGAACATGCAAGGCGTGCGGTTCTCGACCCTGACCGTCGCATCGGTTGCGGTGTTCATCACGGCACTGCTGGTGCGTGCGCTGTGGGTGGTGACGTTTTCCTACCTGCCGCGGATGCTGTCGGCGAGGATTCGGCAACGCGAGCCGGCGCCCACTCCCGGGGCGGTGTTCATCCTGGCGTGGGCGGGAATGCGCGGCGTGGTGTCGCTGGCGGCCGCCTTCGGTGTGCCGTTGACGACGCTGGCCGGGCAGGGGTTCCCGGGCCGGCCGCAGCTGGTGTTTCTGACCTTCGTGGTGGTCGTCGGCACCCTGCTGCTGCACGGGCTGACGCTGCCGTGGCTGATCCGGCGGCGGCGCGATCCACCTGCTCAACGGGCTCTACGACGC
>NZ_QMEX01000138.1 GCF_003284925.1 Mycolicibacter senuensis | reverse complement strand
GCGCGGCCGCGGTCAGCGGCACCAGCAGCGCCAGTGGGTTTCCCGGATCGGCGAACGGCGCGGTGCGCGGTGCCGATTGCGGACGCGGGCGGCCCAAGTCCCTGGTTACCTCGGTCACGGTGTCGCAGACGGCGCTCAGCACCCGGTCGCTGTCGGCGCCTGGGGCCAGGTCGACCACCAACCGGCCCAGCGCACCCTCGATGTGGGCGCTGGCCACGCCGGGGATGTTGCCGACCGGCTGCTCGACGGTGTCGGCGTGCTCGTACCAGCGCGAGAACGGCAGCAGCCGATCCAGGTCCAGGTGCACGCGGTGCCCGCTGCGCCAGCACACCGGCAGCGCTGTCCCGGTGCCGGAGTCGCCCAGCAACCGCCCGGCTGTCTGGCTGACCGTCTCGACCACCGGGCCGAGGATCGTCTGCATCGTGTCGGTGGCGCTGTCGCGTAACCAGGAGGTGCTTTCGGCGGCACTGTTCACGCCGGCCCGCAGCACCTGCACCGCGCCACCGGTGATGCCACCGACGACGGCGGCTACACCCGGGACCATCATTGCCTCACCTCGCGGGGGATGTCGTCTTCAACAGCAGTTGATGTTCTCCCCATAGTGCCGGTGAATGAGCTTCGGCACTGCTCCCGAGGCGGTAATGGGAGGGGGCGGGCCGCCCGAAGAAAATCCGGGTAGCCCGCCCCCGCTGACAGCGGTTGGCCGCGCAGCTGCCCGCACGGCGCAGGCCGAGACCGGCACTGCCCGTCCGGGGATCGCTGATCCGCCGCTTCGGCCGTTACGCTCCCGGCTGCGGGCAGTCACCACCGTTGCTGTTCCACACCGTGACCTTGGTTGCCTGCAGCACGCCCTCGGCGTCCTTGTCGCCGCGAGCAGCGACACACTTTCCGCTGCTGATCGACGGCGCGCTGACCGCGACCTTCCGCCGGACGGCGGTGTCGTCGAAGGTCTGGCAGATCTGGTCGACCTCGGCGGCGCTGACCCGGGCCGAGACGTACCGGCGCCGCCGGCTGGTCAGCGGGCCGTTCAGCGGTGTCGCCGGTCGCCGTAGGCCGGCCGCGAACTCCGCGGCGTCGCGCAACGCCTGGTCGGTCCGCATCACCCCGGCCACCGTGGCGGTCGCGATCGAGGAGGCGACCCGCAGCGCACCGCGCCACCCGCCGGCAGCAGCTGTGATCGCGCCGGGCATGGTGCCGCGGGCCGGACCCTCATCGGACAGCCCGGCGAGGATGTGGACGGTGGCGACGGCGTCGGCGATACAGGGGTGGACCTTGACCAGCATCGCCCAGCGGCCACCGGACAGGCCCCCGATCACCCAGATCTCCCACAGCGGCCTGTCCCGCTCCAGTCGCCAGGACATCACCTCGGCCACCACCGAGAACAAATCGTCGTCGCTACCGGCGCCCGGGACCGCGATACCGCAGACGTGGTTGGCAAGCTTGAAGTTGGGGTCCTCCACCCACTCGGGAGAGCCGAGGTCGAAGAGGCGACGCCGCAGCCGCTGGGCGAACCGTGGGCAGGCCGCGATCCGCTCGCCCAGCACCGACATCAGCGTCTGGTGATCGGGCATCGGGCCGTCGAGCACCGCCAGGGCGCCCATGCCGAGGTTGGTGTGCCGATCGGCGTCCTCGACGTTCAGCAGACTCGCATCCAGGGGGCTCAGGTGCTCGGCCACGGCTACCTCCAGTTGTCTGCAACTGTCAGTACCACTATCTCGTGTTCGCGTCGCCGGCGGCAGGGCCGGAAGTCCCTGGTTCGGCGCCCGGCACACACCGGACACGGACCGGACACGGACCGGACACGGACCAGACACCGGCGGTTTTCCCGGGTCGGCCGGGCGCGTAATCTCGCCTCGTGGACTGGGCTCGACTTTTTGCTTTCGACACACCGCCTTCGGAGATCATTGTCCGCGGGACCGTCATCTACATAGCGATTTATGCGTTGCTGCGGGTGGTGTTGAAACGGGAGGCGGGCACCAACGGCATCACGGATCTGATCGTCGTGGTGTTGATCGCCGACGCCGCCCAGAACGGGATGGCGGGCGGTTACCGGTCGATCAGCGACGGGATCCTGCTGGTCGGAGTGATCATCGGCTGGTCCTACCTGCTGAACTGGATGGCCCACCGCTGGCCGACCGTGGCACGGCTGCTACGGCCCGGGCCATTGCTGGTGATTCACGACGGCGAACTCCTGCACGGCAACATGCGCAAGGAGATGATCACCGAGCAGCACGTCCGCGAGCAGGCCCGCAAGCAGGGGATCGCGGACCTCGCCATGGTGCGGGAGGGCCGCATGGAATCCGACGGCCAGTTCAGTTTCCTCGTCGGCTCGACGCGCCGGACCGCCGGTCTGGTGATGGACTAGAGCACCAGCAGCATCCGGGTGTTGCCCAGCGTGTTGGGCTTGACGTAGCTCAGGTCCAGGAATTCGGCCACCCCGACGTCGTAGGATCGCTGCATTTCCGCGAAAACCTCTGCGGTGACCGGTGTTCCATCGATCTCGGTGAAGCCGTGCCGGGCGAAGAACGCGGTCTCGAAAGTCAACACGAACAGTCGCTGCAACTGCAGTTCCCGGGCGACCTGCAGCAGCCGGTCGACGAGCGCGTGGCCGATGCCGCGGCCCGTCAGCGCCGGATCCACCGCGATGGTGCGCACCTCGCCGAGATCAGACCACAGCACGTGCAGGGCGCCGCAGCCCACCACCTGTTGGTCGGAATCCTCGGCGACCCAGAACTCCTGGACCGCCTCGTACAGCGTCACCAGGTTCTTTTCCAGCAGGATCTTGCCGGCGTAAGTGTCCACCAGTCGCTTGATCGCCGGGACGTCGGATGTCCGCGCGCGCCGGATCAGGGGCGGTGGGGCCGGCGAATCAGCCGCGAGGTGCACAGGTGCACAGTAACGGTTTCTCATTTCCGGCTTGGTAACCGATATTCTGTCTGCCGTGTCGCGGCAACCTCAAACCGGCCCGGCGGTGACGCACGTCCCGGTGGTGAATCTCGCCAACGCGGTCACCGTCGTCCGCTTGCTGTTGGTGCCCGTCTTTCTGCTGGCGCTGTTCGTCGCGGACGGTCACGACGCCAAGGCCCGCATCGCGGCGTTCGTCATCTTCGCGGTGGCGATCATCACCGACCGGCTTGACGGTGCGCTGGCCCGCAACTACGGGTTGGTGACCGAATTCGGCACCCTGGCCGACCCCATTGCCGACAAGGCACTGATCGGCGCCGCGTTGATCGGCCTGTCGATGCTCGGCGATCTGTGGTGGTGGGTGACGGTGGTGGTACTGGCCCGAGAGATCGGGATCACCGTGCTGCGGTTCGCGGTGCTGCACCGCGGCGTGATTCCGGCCAGCCGCGGCGGGAAACTCAAGACACTGGTGCAGGCGGTCGGTATCGGGCTGCTCATCCTGCCGCTGAGCGGTCCCTGGCTGGTGACGGCCTGGGCGGTGATGGCCGCCGCGGTGGTGCTGACCGTGGTGACCGGCGTGGATTACGTGAGGTCGGCGATCGCCGATCTGCGCGACCGGAGCTGATCGAGCGATCCGGGAACCCTGACGGGCGTGGTGTGCGTTGACCTTGGTGACTGTCGGTTTTTCCAGGTTGGCCCTAAAGGGGGAGTACACGATGACGGCATTGCTGCGGGAATCGGTCGGCGAGGTGTTGCGCCAGGCCCGGACGGCGCAGGGTCGCACGCTGCGTGAGGTGTCCGACTCGGCGCGGGTCAGCCTGGGCTATCTCTCGGAGGTCGAGCGGGGCCGCAAGGAGGCGTCCAGCGAGTTGCTCAACGCGATCTGTTCGGCATTGCAGGTCCCGTTGTCGGACGTGCTCTTCGATGCCGGCGGCCGGTTGGCGCGGGCCGAGCGGGCCGAACGGGCCGAACGGGCCGTCCGGAACCTCGGGGTCACCCGCATCGACGCTGGTACCAAGGTCGTGATCCCGCCGCCGCGGGCGATGGCCTCGGCATGACAGCCTGGCCCGGCGCGCCCGGGCGAAAGGCAGCCTGAAGCCGCACCCACCGACCGGCGAACCGATAAATTGTCAGCGGTAAGCGGCAGACTGACAACATCCGAACAATCAGACGGAGCTGACTGATGGCCAACCCGTTCGTCAAGGCGTGGAAGTACCTGATGGCGCTGTTCAACTCGAAGATCGACGAGCACGCCGATCCCAAGGTGCAGATCCAGCAGGCGATCGAAGAGGCGCAGCGTCAGCACCAGGCCTTGACCCAGCAGGCCGCCCAGGTGATCGGCAACCAGCGGCAACTGGAGATGCGGCTGAACCGGCAGCTGGCCGACATCGAGAAGCTCCAGGTCAATGTGCGCCAGGCGCTCACGCTGGCCGACCAGGCCACCGCGGCCGGCGACAGCGCCAAGGCCACCGAGTACAACAATGCCGCCGAAGCGTTCGCGGCGCAGCTGGTCACCGCCGAACAGAGCGTCGAAGACCTCAAGGCCCTGCATGACCAGGCGCTCTCGGCGGCGATGCAGGCCAAGAAGGCCGTCGAGCAGAACGCCATGGTGCTGCAGCAGAAGATCGGCGAGCGCACCAAGCTGCTCAGCCAGCTCGAGCAGGCCAAGATGCAGGAGCAGGTCAGTGCCTCGCTGCGCTCGATGAGCGAGATCGCCGCTCCCGGAACCACTCCCAGCCTCGACGAGGTGCGTGACAAGATCGAACGGCGCTACGCCAACGCGATCGGCGCCGCCGAGCTGGCGCAGGGCTCGGTGGCCGGCCGGATGATCGAGGTCGAACAGGCCGGCGTGCAGATGGCCGGCCACTCCCGGTTGGAGCAGATCCGCGCCTCGATGCGCGGCGAGTCGCTGCCGGCCGGCGGCGCCACACCGCCGGTCACACCGGCGGCGCCGCAATCGAGCGCCGATCCCAACCCCGAGAATCCGCTGGGCCGGTAGTAGATGGCCATGTCAGTCGGAGGTCGCTCGCGGCGCGCGCTGCTGCAGCGGGCCGTCGACCGTGCCAGTGAGGCCGCCGACGTACTGGCCGACAAGCTCGGTGCGATCGCCGACCCGCGGGCCAGGCTGCTGCGCAAGCGCCGCTGGGCGCTGCGCCTGGGCTTGTTCTTCGGCGCGGCATGCGGATTCTGGTTGCTGGTGACGGCGGTGCTGGCTTCGTGGGCCACACCGGTGTGGGTGTTGCTGATCACCGGGCTGATCGCCGCCGGAGCGGCCGCGCCTGCCACGCTGTTGTTGCTGCGGTTCCGTTGGCTGCGTTCGGTGCCGCTGCCGGCCGCGCGGACCGTCACCGCGCGCCGCCTGCCGCCGCCCGGTTCGGCGGCGCGGCCGGCGATGTATGCGCTGGGCGCCTCCGAGCGCGGCATGGTGTCGCTGCTGGGCGTGCTGGAACGCGGTCGGTTGCTACCCAGCGAGGAGATCGCCGAACTGACCGCCGCGGTCAACGGCGCCGCGTCGACGATGGCGGCCACCGCGGCTCAGGTGGTGGCGATGGAACGCACGGTGCAACACAGCGTGCAATCGCGGGAGTACCTGGTGCCCACCATCAACGCCTGCACCGCCCAGCTCAGTGCCGGTGTTCGGCAGTACAACGAGATGGTTACCGCCGCAGCACAATTGGTAGCTTCAGCGAACGATGGGTCATCGATGTCGCCTCGTGCTTACCGCGAAGAGTTGACCGACGCGACCGACCGAATGCTGGGCTGGGCGCAGGCATTCGAGGAGCTGGCGCGGTCACCCCGGCCTTAGCAGGCGATGGTCCGCTGAAAAACCAGCAGCGCATCGGCGGTCAGATCATGCGGGTACCGATCCCACACCACCTCCGTCGCCCCCAGTGAAGCGAGGTGCGGTTCCAGCACCTGTGCACAGTCGGAGATCAAGTGTGTGGTGCAACCCATGTGGTGGATGTCCGCCACGTTCCACACGGTGAGGCCACCGGGCACCAGCATGCGCGCGCACTGGGCGGCAACGGCTCCGAGTTCGTCGAGGTAACGGCTGTAGTCTCCGTTGTTCTCCTCGTAACCCGTAAGCGGATCGGCCTCGTGATGTTGCCGCGTCATATACGGCGGAGAGGTGAGGACAAGATCGACATTCACGTCGGGCATGTGGCGTCCGCTCCCGGATACGTCGAGCAGTTTCCGTGCGTCACCCTGGAGAACCTGCGCACCGGGCACTCGCTGCCGCAGGTATTCCACACGCTCGGGCAGCAACTCGACACCGAGCGCTGCCCGACCGAGAGCGACCGCCCGATCAAGGGTGGTGCCGAACCCGGCGAACGGATCAAACACCAGGTCGCCGGGTTTACTACACCGTTCGATCACATGGTCGACAATTGCGGTGAGCATGTGCACATCTTCGTCGGCGCCGGCAGGACGCTCCGCCAGGAACGTGTCGTAGGCCGCAAACAGCCGCAAATCCAGCGGGGAAGTCCTAGACATACGCCTCACGAACCCGTGCCGACTCACAGCCCGCCGCGCTTTCTGCGGCGCATGTGTACGAACCGGCGAAGCGTGCAGCGGTTGCGCTGCTACCCGGGTGAACCTTGTATCCAGCCAGAATCGGTTCGTGCTCCGACATCCCGTCGTATCGGCGACGGTCGGCGCAGCTAATCGGCGTCGGTCTAGTTCGCAATATTGTGACTTTCCAGGAAATTATCCGGCAAAGTCGCTGTCAAACGTCCGACCAGTGCGTAGTAGAATAGCTGTCTGCCTTCCATCGATAGTCGATGCCGGTATAATTCGAGGTGGTAGACCTCGAAATATCTCGAAAAGACGAGTGCCCGCACCAAGCGCGAAAATCCGGTCTGATCGTCGGCGTCCAAAAATGAATGTTTGATGTTGAACGCCAGCCAACCGTTTGGCTTGATGAGTCGTACCGCATTGATAAACGCACGTGGCGGGATATCTCCGAAACCCAGAGCCGCCACACACGTTAGGCAATCGAAGTTCCACTCCATGAGCTCACCATGCACGCGGCTGTCCACGTCAGCCAGATCGGTGACGTAGTACGCGTCGTAAACGGTGGGCCGGTCACGATAGGCTGCGTCGCGTGCCTCGGGGATGATGTCGATGCCGACCAGTCGGGCCACGCCATCGCG
This sequence comes from Mycolicibacter senuensis, assembly GCF_003284925.1. Classification (GTDB taxonomy): domain Bacteria; phylum Actinomycetota; class Actinomycetes; order Mycobacteriales; family Mycobacteriaceae; genus Mycobacterium; species Mycobacterium algericum_A. The sequence goes on along the minus strand of NZ_QMEX01000138.1, from coordinate 1,892 downwards.
CTTGAGGACCTCGCCCATCATGCCGTTGCCTGCTCCCAGGTCCAGGACCCGCAGCTCGGTCAGCGGCTCCCGTTCGGTCTGCAACGCGCGCTCGAGCAACTCCATCACCTTACCCGGAGATTTGCACCTCAGCCGACCATAGAAGAGTTCCTCGTAAAGGCCTGGACGCTTATATATTTCACTGTAATCATGAAAGCGTAACATTTGAAGCCCGCCATTATCGACGAGTCCGAATTCGACTTCGTCCTGGGTTAGGCGTTCCGAGTTGACTGGGGGGAACTGGATTCTATACATCCGCGAAATCATATCGTGATAGTACGCTACGACGAAGCGCGTCCTCGGCTGAGCCCAGTGTTGCTCCGATCACTGAGTCCGTCCAGGTGCTCAAATGCATACAAAATTGCCGACATCGAATCCAGGAGGTCCCGCTGAATCGGCAGTGCGGCCGTGGGGATTCAGGCAGGTGCCGTGCAAAGGAAATCCACGGTACCCATTCGGCCAGAGCTGGAATCAACGACGCCGAAGTGTCGGACTGAACCTGGACGGAACCACCGGACTTAAATATCGTCGGTGCGTTGGTCGACAGATTCGGGTCGCGGTCCGTAGCGGGTGATGTAGTCCCGGTGAATGTGGGCCTCGCGTTCGCGCTTACGTGCGTCGGCCAGGTCCGGGTCGAGACCGTGCATTCGCAGCATGTGCTTGCGCCACACCTTGTTGAGGGCGTGCGAGAACAGGATCGCCATGAACCAGATGGGAAACGTCATGGACAGATGCGTCATGAAATCGGTCGGCAGAAACCAGAACGGGAGCAGGATCAACGTCGTCGGCACGACGGCGCGCATGATTATCCGAAGGGTTGCACCAGGTCCGGCCAGGTCGTTGCGCACCCAGTCCCGCATGGACGGCGGCAGGGGTCGCCCGATGCAGTAGCGGACGTATTGGATCGGGTTGGGGCGTCGGCGGGTGCTCAACGCGGCCTACAGCGTCGGGCGCAGCGCCGGGAAGACGGTTGCCGCCACCGCGCGCAACGTCGCCTTGAACATATCCAGGAAGTCAAAGTAGTCGCGCCACAACGTGATACGCCCGTTGTGCACCTCGAAGACCCCGCACACCCAGAACTGCAGCCGCAGCGGGCCGAAGGTCAGGGCGTCGGTGCGCTCGGTGAGCACCGCCGAGCCGTCGGCGGCGATGCGGTGGATCTTCACCTCGAAGCCCGCGCGGCCGGACATCCGGCGGAACACCCCGACGGTGGCGCTGCGGCCGTAAATGGTCGGCAGCCCGACGTTGTGGTACACCACGTCCTCGGCCAGGGCGTCGGCCGCCGTGTCGAGATCATCGTCGGCGAGGGCGTCGAGGAAGGTCTCCACGGTTCGGATGTTGTCGACGGCGCTGTCGTGGACACTCGGTTCGGTCATGCCTGTCAGCCTAGGCCCGCGGGCCTGTGGCACGGTAGGCCGATGCGCATCGTGGTGGTCGCCGGGCCTGACCCCGGTCACGCGTTCCCGGCGATGGCGTTGTGCCGGCGATTCGTCGCGGCCGGGGACGCGCCGACGCTGCTGACCGGGGTGCAGTGGCTGGACACCGCGCGGGCCGCCGGGGTGGACGCCGCCGAGCTGATCGGATTGGATCCCGCCGCCGGCGACGACGACGGGGATGCCGGGGCCAAGATTCATCGGCGGGCGGCGCGCATGGCGCGGCAGAACCTCGACCAGCTCCGACAGCTGGCGCCGGACCTGGTGGTCTCCGACGTCATCACCGCCTGCGGCGGCATGGCCGCCGAACTGCTCGGCATCCCGTGGGTCGAGCTGAGTCCGCATCCGCTGTACCTGCCGTCGAAAGGGCTGCCGCCGATCGGCAGCGGCCTGGCGCCCGGTACCGGGTTGCGGGGCCGG
>NZ_QMEX01000137.1 GCF_003284925.1 Mycolicibacter senuensis | reverse complement strand
AGCCGGGGTGGGCGCCCCGCAGATCACCGCCATCATGGAGGCCGTGGCCGTCTGTGCGCCGGCGGGCGTACCGGTGATCGCCGACGGCGGGCTGCAGTACTCCGGTGACATCGCCAAGGCGCTGGCCGCCGGGGCGTCGACGACCATGCTCGGCTCGCTGCTGGCCGGCACCGCCGAGTCGCCCGGCGAGCTGATCTTCGTCAACGGCAAGCAGTTCAAGAGTTACCGCGGGATGGGGTCGCTGGGCGCGATGCAGGGCCGCGGCGGAGCCAAGTCCTACTCCAAAGACCGCTACTTCCAAGACGACGCGCTCTCCGAGGACAAGCTGGTGCCCGAGGGCATCGAGGGCCGGGTGCCGTTCCGGGGCCCGCTGACCACCGTCATCCACCAGCTCACCGGCGGGCTGCGCGCGGCGATGGGCTACACCGGGTCGGCGACCATCGAGGCGCTGCAGCAGGCGCAGTTCGTGCAAATCACGGCGGCCGGCCTGAAGGAAAGCCACCCGCACGACATCACCATGACCGTGGAAGCGCCCAACTACTACGTGCGCTGAGCAGGCGTTCGTCCCGGCGCATTCGCGCACCGCGAAACAGAAACGAGGCTGACCCGTCATGCGTGACATGGTTGAGATCGGCATGGGCCGCACCGCCCGTCGCACCTACGAGCTCGACGACATCAACATCGTGCCGTCCCGGCGCACCCGCTCCTCCAAGGACGTGTCGACGGCCTGGCAGCTCGACGCCTACCGGTTCGAGATCCCGGTGCTGGCGCACCCCACCGACTCGCTGGTCTCCCCGGAGTTCGCGATCGAGCTGGGCAAACTCGGCGGCCTGGGGGTGCTCAACGGTGAAGGGTTGGTCGGCCGGCACGCCGACATCGAGGCCAAGATCGCTCAGGTCGTCGAGGTCGCGGCCAAGGAGCCGGAGCCGGAGGCGTCGATCCGGCTGCTGCAGCAGTTGCATGCCGCACCGCTGGACCCCGAGTTGCTGGGTGCCGCGGTGGCGCGCATCCGCGAGGCCGGGGTGACCACCGCGGTGCGGGTCAGCCCGCAAAACGCCGCGGCGCTGACGCCGGCGCTGGTGGCCGCCGGCATCGATCTGCTGGTCATCCAGGGCACCATCATCTCCGCCGAACGGGTTGCGAGCGACGGCGAACCGTTGAACCTCAAGACGTTCATCTCCGAGCTCGACATCCCGGTGGTGGCCGGCGGGGTGATCGACCACCGCACCGCGCTGCACCTGATGCGCACCGGCGCGGCCGGGGTGATCGTCGGCTACGGCTCCACCGCGGGGGTCACCACCTCCGATGAGGTGCTGGGCATCTCCGTGCCGATGGCCACCGCGATCGCCGATGCCGCCGCGGCCCGCCGCGAATACCTGGACGAGACCGGCGGGCGTTACGTGCACGTGCTGGCCGACGGCGACATCCACACCTCCGGGGACCTGGCCAAGGCGATCGCCTGCGGCGCCGACGCGGTGGTGCTGGGCACGCCGCTGGCCGCGGCGGCCGAGGCGCAGGGCGAGGGCTGGTACTGGCCCTCGGCGGCGGCGCACCCCTCGCTGCCGCGTGGCGCGCTGATGCAGGTCGCCTACGGTGAGCGTCCGGGCCTGGCGCAGGTGCTCGACGGCCCGTCGGACGACCCGTTCGGCTCGTTGAACCTGGTCGGCGGACTGCGCCGGTCGATGGCCAAGGCCGGCTACTGCGATCTCAAGGAATTCCAGAAGGTCGGGCTGACCGTCGGGAGCTGATCCCGGCGGTTCAGCGAGGTTCGCCGGAGTCGGCCCCCGGGCCGGTGGAGGCGAAGCGAAGCTGGAACCGCCGAATGACCCCGGCGGTTCAGCGAGGTTCGCCGGAGTCGGCCCCCGGGCCGGTGGAGGCGAAGCGAAGCTGGGACCGCCGAATGACCCCGGCGGTTCAGCGAGGTTCGCCGGAGTCGGCCCCCGGGCCGGTGGAGGCGATGCGAAGCTGGAACCGCCGAATGACCCCGACAGGTAAGGGCTGCCTAGCTAGCAAGTTACCGGCGGGTAGAGCCATACTTGCGGGCTATGGAGCCTGATCGCCAACCTGACTATGACGTCCTCATCATCGGCTCGGGGTTCGGTGGCAGCGTGAGCGCGCTGCGACTGACCGAGAAGGGCTATCGGGTCGGCGTTTTGGAGGCGGGCCGCCGCTACGCCGACCCGGACTTCGCCAAGAATTCCTGGCACCTGCGGGATTTCCTGTGGGCGCCGAAACTGGGGTGCTACGGCATCCAGCGGATCCACCTGCTCAACAACGTCATGGTGCTGGCCGGCGCCGGGGTGGGCGGCGGCTCGCTGAACTACGCCAACACCCTCTACGTGCCGCCGGAGCCGTTCTTCGCCGACAAGCAGTGGGCGCACATCACCGACTGGCGTGCCGAGCTCATGCCGCACTACGACCAGGCCCAGCGGATGCTCGGAGTAGTCAAGAACCCGACGTTCACCGACGCCGACCGCATCGTCAAGGAGGTCGCCGACGACATGGGCGTCGGCGACACGTTCGTGCCCACGCCGGTTGGGGTGTTCTTCGGTGAGGGCGGCGAGAAGACCCCGGGCAAGACGGTGCCCGACCCATACTTCGGCGGCGCCGGCCCGCAGCGCACCGGTTGCCTGGAGTGCGGCGAGTGCATGACGGGCTGCCGGTGGGGCGCCAAGAACACCCTGGTGAAGAACTACCTGTACCTGGCGGAATCGGCTGGCGCGCAAGTGCATCCGATGACGACCGTGACCGGCTTCGAGCAGGATGTCGATGGGCTGTGGCAGGTGCGGACGGTGCGCACCGGCCTGCGGGTGCGCCGGCACCGCAAGACCTTCACCGCCCGGTATCTGATCCTGGCCGCGGGCACCTACAACACCCAGAAGTTGCTGTTCAAGATGCGCGACCGGGGGAAGCTGCCCCGACTCTCCGACAAGCTGGGTGTGCTGACCCGCACCAACTCCGAATCGATCGTCGGCGCAGCCACGTTGAACGTCAACCCGGACCTGGACCTGACCCACGGCGTGGCGATCACCTCCTCGATCCATCCGACCGCCGACACCCACGTCGAACCGGTCCGCTACGGCAAGGGCTCCAACGCGATGGGCCTGCTGCAGACCCTGATGACTGATGGCGCCGGCCCGCAGGGAACCGACGTCCCGCGCTGGAAGCAGCTGCTGGATCAGGCCCGTGAAGACCCGGCGCACATCCTGCGGCTGCTCAACCCCAAGCAGTGGAGCGAGCGCACGGTGATCGCGCTGGTCATGCAGCACCTGGACAACTCGATCACCACGTTCACCAAACGCGGCAAGCTGGGCATCCGCCGCTACACCAGCAAGCAGGGCCACGGTGAACCCAACCCGAGCTGGATCCCGGTCGGCAACGAGGTCACCCGCCGCATCGCCGCCAAGATCGACGGCGTGGCCGGCGGCACCTGGGGCGAACTGTTCAACATCCCGCTCACCGCGCACTTCCTGGGCGGGGCGGCGATCGGAGACAGCCCCGAGCACGGCGTCATCGACCCCTACCAGCGGGTGTACGGCTACCCGACGCTGGCGGTGGTCGACGGTGCGGCGGTCTCGGCCAACCTCGGCGTCAACCCGTCGCTGTCGATCACCGCGCAGGCCGAGCGGGCCGCGTCGCTGTGGCCGAACAAAGGTGAGGACGACCAGCGGCCGGCCCAGGGCGAACCCTATCGGCGGTTGGAGCCGATCGCGCCGAAGAACCCGGCGGTGCCCGACCACGCCGTCGGCGCGCTGCGCTGGGCTTCCGGTATCGGCTGAGGCGTCACCGCGCGAACTGGCGCCGGTGGGAGGGCGCGCGGCCGGGCGGCTGCATCGGTGGCGGCAGCAGTGGCTCGCGCGGACACGCCGGCACCGTGGTGGGCGCTTGCGTGCTCAGTTCGAGTTCCTTGCCGGCATGGTGGATCGTCAGCAGGCCGTCCGGGCCGTCCCGCAGGGTGTAGCTGACTTCGTCGTCGGTGGCGGTTACCGTCACGCGGAATCCCTTCCAGCGCAACCGGAATCGCAGGCGTGAAATCCCCTCGGGCAAAGCCGGGTTCAGCGCCAGCACGCCCTGGTCGTCACGTAGCCCGCCGAACCCGGCCACCAGCGCCAGCCAGGTCCCGGCCAGTGCCGCCAGATGCAAACCCTCGCGGGTGTTGTCGTGCAGGTCGCGCAGGTCGACGAACGCCGTCTCGTAGGTGTAGTCGTGGGCCAGCTCCAGGTGGCCCACCTCTGCGCACATCACCGCCTGGGTGCACGCCGACAGGGAGGAGTCCCGCACCGTGCGCCGCTCGTAGTAGTCGACGTTGCGGGCCTTCTGCTCAGCTGTGAACGCATGGCTGCGCCAGTGCATGGCCAGCAGCACATCGGCCTGCTTGACCACCTGGGCCGGGTACAGCCGCACGTAGGGCTCGTTGAGCAACAGCGGGTAGGTGGTCCGGTTGTCGAAGTCCCACTCCGCGGCGGAGGTGAAACCTTCGCACTGCGGGTGAACGCCGAGCTCCTCGTCGTAGGGAATGTGCGTCGCGTCGGCGGCATCCCGCCAGCTGGCCATCTCCTCGTTGGTGACCCCCAGTTCCTGGGCGGCATCGGGGTGGCGAGCGCACGCGTCGGCGGCGGTGCGCAGGTTGTGGGCGGCCATCAGGTTGGTGAACAGGTTGTCGCGGACGATCGCGGTGTACTCGTCGGGGCCGGTCACCCCCGACAGGTGCCACACCCCGTGCCGGTCGTGGTGACCCAGCGATCGCCACAGCCGGGCCGTCTCGATCAGCACCTCCAGCCCGCACTCGGCCTCCAGCGAGCCGTCCCCGGTGACGACCCGGTACTGCTCGAATGCCGCGGCGATGTCGGCGTTGATGTGCCAGGCGGCGGTGCCGGCCGGCCAGTACCCCGAGCATTCCTGGCCGCGGATCGTCCGCCACGGGAACGCCGCACCGGCCAGCCCGAGTTCGGTGGCCCGGTCGCGGGCCAGGTCGAGCGTCGACGACCGCCAGCGCAGCGCGTCGGCCGCCGCGTAGGGAGCGGTGTAGGTCAGCACCGGGATGATGAAACTCTCGCTGTCCCAGAACGTGTGGCCGTCGTATCCGGTGCCGGTCAACCCCTTGCTGGGGATCGCCCGGTGTTCGGCGCGGGCGCTGGCCTGCAGGATGTGGAACAGCGCGAAACGGACCGCCTGCTGGCAATCGGGGTCACCGTCGACCTCGACGTCGGCACCGTCCCAGAACTCGTCGAGGTAGGCCCGCTGGGAATCCAGCAGCCCCTGCCAGCCGCTGTAGCGCGCACCGGTCAGCGCGGCGATCGCCTGGTCGCGCAGCGCGGGCCGGGACCGCTCGCTGGACCAGCCGTAGGCCAGGTACTTGATGATCCGCAGTTGCTGTCCCGGCCGCAGCCCGCACACCACGGTGGTCGCGGCCACGTCGGGAATCGCCATGGTGTTGACCTGGACCCGGCCCGGTACCTCGATCTCGTGGTGCATGGCCGCGGCCATCATCAGATCACTGGCCCGGGTACGGTGCACCAGCACCGCGCCGGTGTCGGTGGTCTCCCGTTCCACGGCTTCCAGCGGGTGGTCCAGGATCGCCGCGACCCGGGGATCACCGGAGGTCGGCGGCTGATCCTCGTTGGCGACCAGCTCGGATTGCACTGTCACACGCACGAATTCGTCGACGGCCTCGACGGTGTATTCGATGGCCGCGACACTGCGCTGGGCCAGCGAGACCAGTCGGGTCGAGTGCACCTTGACCTGTTGGCCCGCCGGGGAGCGCCAGTGCACGCGGCGGGTCAGGGTGCCCGCCCGCATGTCGAGGATCCGCTCGTGGTCGATCAGCTCGCCGTAGCGGACGTCGAACGGCTCGTCGTCGACCATCAGCCGGATGATCTTGCCGTTGGTCACGTCGACGACGGTCTGCCCGGCCTGCGGATAGCCGTACCCGGCTTCGGCGTAGGGCAGCGGCCGAACCTCGTAGAACGAGTTCAGGTAGGTACCGGGCAGGCCGTAGGGCTCGCCCTCGTCGAGGTTGCCGCGCAGGCCGATGTGCCCGTTGGACAGCGTGAACAGGGATTCGGTCTGCCCGAGCACATCGAGGTCGAGCCGCGTTTCGCGGACCTGCCACGGCTCGATCGGAAAATAGTCCTCAGGAATCATTCGGCCTTTTCTCCCAACAGTTCCTCCAGATCGGTGACAACGACGTCGGCGCCATGGCTGCGTAGGTCTTCGGCCTGCCCCACCCGGTCGACACCCACCACGAAACCAAACCCGCCGGCCCGTCCGGCCGCCACCCCCGACAGCGCGTCCTCGAACACCGCGGCCGCGGCGGGGTCGACGTCGAGCAGTTGCGCCGCCCGCAGGAACGAGTCGGGGGCCGGTTTACCCGCGAGGCGTTCGGCGCGCAGGGTGACGCCGTCGACACGCTGGCCGATGAACTTCTCCAGGCCGGTGATCGCCAGTACCTCGCCGGCGTTGGCGCTGGCCGACACCACCGCGGTGGCCAGGCCTGCCGCGGTGACCGCCGCCAGGTAGCGCCGGGAGCCTTCGAACACGTCCACCCCGTCGGTCTGCAGCGTCAGGTGGAAGGCCTCGTTCTTGCGGTTGCCCAGGCCGTGCACGGTTTCGGCGTCGGGCGGGTCGTCGTCGGTGCCGTCGGGCAGCGTGATGTTGCGACTGGCCAGAAAGGTACGCACCCCGTCGTCGCGTTTCCGGCCGTCGACGAAGCGCAGGTAGTCGTCGACCGGGTCGAACGGCACGAACGGCTCGCCGGTGCGTTCGGAGCGTGCCGACAGATACGCGTCGAACATGGCCTTCCAGGCCCGGGTATGCACGCTGGCGGTGTCGGTGAGCACGCCGTCCAGATCGAACAGGCAGGCGCGCACCGACCGGGGCAGGCCGAGCAGTTCGGACACGGTCCGCCCTCCTTTCCGGTTGTGTCCACTTCACCATGCCTACCGTCGGATGGGTTGAGTTTGCCGCCACTAAGCTCTGTGTGGTGTCGTCTCCATCGCCTCGCCCCGTGTTGGTCATCGACTTCGGCGCGCAGTATGCCCAACTGATCGCGCGCCGGGTCCGGGAGGCGCGGGTGTTCTCCGAAGTCGTTCCGCACACCGCGACCGTCGAGGAGATCGCCGCGCGTGAACCGCGGGCGATCGTGCTGTCCGGCGGGCCGGCCAGCGTCTACGCCGACGGCGCCCCCCGGCTCGATCCGGCGCTGTTCGACCTCGATGTGCCGGTGTTCGGCATCTGCTACGGCTTTCAGGCGATGGCGGCCGCCCTCGGCGGCACCGTCGAGCGTACCGGCACCAGTGAGTACGGCCGCACCGAGCTGAAAGTGTCCGGCGGCGAACTCCATTCGGGCTTCCCGGCTTCCCAGCCGGTGTGGATGAGCCATGGCGATGCGGTGACCGCCGCCCCGGACGGGTTCGCGGTAGTGGCCAGCACCGAGGGCGCTCCGGTGGCCGCGTTCGAGAACCGGGCCCGCCGACTGGCCGGGGTGCAGTACCACCCGGAGGTGATCCACACCCCGTACGGGCAGCGGGTGCTCAGCCGGTTCCTGCACGAGTTCGCCGGGATCGACGCGTCCTGGACGCCGGCCAACATCGCCGACGCGCTGATCGCGCAGGTGGGTGAGCAGATCGGTGACGGGCACGCCATCTGCGGGTTGTCCGGTGGGGTGGATTCCGCGGTCGCCGCGGCGCTGGTGCAGCGCGCCATCGGGGACCGGCTGACGTGTGTGTTCGTCGACCACGGGTTGTTGCGCGCCGGGGAGCGCGAGCAGGTGCAGGAGGACTTCGTCGCCGCCACCGGGGCGAAGCTGATCACGGTCGACGCCGCCGAGACGTTCCTGGACGCGCTGTCGGGGGTGTCCGACCCGGAGGGCAAGCGAAAGATCATCGGGCGCCAGTTCATTCGCGCCTTCGAGGGCGCGGTGCGTGATCTGGCCGCCGAGGAACCGATCGATTTTCTGGTGCAGGGCACGCTGTATCCGGACGTGGTGGAATCCGGCGGGGGTGCCGGCACCGCGAACATCAAGAGCCACCACAACGTCGGCGGGCTGCCGGACGACCTGAAGTTCACTCTCGTCGAGCCGCTGCGGCTGCTGTTCAAAGATGAGGTGCGCGCGGTCGGACGGGAGTTGGGGCTGCCGGAGGAGATCGTGGCGCGCCAACCGTTCCCCGGGCCGGGGCTGGGCATCCGGATCGTCGGCGAGGTCACCGCGGAGCGGCTGGCGACGCTGCGTCAGGCCGATGCGATCGCCCGCGAGGAGTTGACCACCGCCGGTCTGGACCATCAGATCTGGCAGTGCCCGGTGGTGCTGCTGGCCGACGTCCGCTCGGTCGGGGTGCAGGGCGACGGCCGCACCTACGGGCATCCGATCGTGCTGCGGCCGGTCTCCAGCGAGGACGCCATGACCGCCGACTGGACCCGGGTCCCCTACGAGGTGCTCGAGCGCATCTCCACCCGGATCACCAACGAGGTGCCCGAGGTCAACCGCGTCGTGCTGGATGTCACCAGCAAACCGCCCGGCACCATCGAGTGGGAGTAGACACACCCGTCACTTACCGCGCTGTGGGCGCATCCGCCTCAGGCGCCACAGGAGCAAGCCACGGTCGCTGTTGGCCGCCGCCGAGCGGCAACCGGGCCGTTCTTCGAAGTCTGCTGATGCGGTGCGGGTGTGACGCGCGGGACGCCTGATCCGCCCGGCTTGACGGTTGTCGGTGGGGAAGTGTTCACTCGGGTCAATCGAACATAGTTTCGAGTCGATGCGAGGTTTCCCGGAGGCGATCATGACGGCGGCGGTGGAGCTGGGGCAACGTCCCAGCGGCCCTGAAAATCGCGCTGACCAGCTGGAACAGCTGCGTCGGCAGATGGCGGCGGTGGCCGGAAAGGTAGGCGCCGGGCGGCGGGGAGTGGTCTCGGCTGTTCCGGCTGCCCAGGCTTTCGAGGCCGCGCTGCCGGTTCCGCCGCTGCTGGCCGGGG
>NZ_QMEX01000136.1 GCF_003284925.1 Mycolicibacter senuensis | reverse complement strand
GAGTCCGACTCATGCACGGTCGTGACCGCCCGCGCGGAACGCTGGGGCCGTTACCCGATCCGGGCCACCGTGACCGCCGTGGCGCGGGGCGGGTTGCTGGCCGGGACGGCCACCGTCGAGGTCGGCGAGGTCACGGTGTTTCCGTTGGCGCCCCCACAGGCCACGCCGACCCCGCACAGCGAACTGCTCGACCGGGTGGGAACGCACCTGACCCGGCACCCGGGCCGCGGCGTGGAGTACGCCGACATCCGCCCTTACACCCCCGGTGACCCGTTGCGTTCGGTGAATTGGCCGGTAAGCGCGAGACGGGGGAGACTGCACGTGACCGAGCGGTTGACCGATCGGGCCGCCGACGTGGTGGTATTGATCGACGGCTACCCGCAGCCGCGCGGGCCGGCGACGGCCGCGACCGAACGCTCGGTGATCGGCGCCGCGCAGGTGGTGCAGACCGCGTTGCGCAACGGTGACCGCGCCGGCGTCGTGACGCTCGGTGGCCGGCAGCCGCGCTGGGTCGGCGCGGATATCGGACAGCGTCAGTTCTATCGCATCGTCGACGCGGTGCTGGGCGCCGGCGACGGCTTCGAGAAAACCACCGGAACGCTCGCACCGCGGGCGGCGGTGCCACCGGGCGCCCTCATCATCGCCTTCTCCACCCTGCTCGACACCGAGTTCGCGCTCGCGCTGACCGACTTGCGCAAACGCGGCCACGTGGTGCTCGCCGTCGACGTGCTGGCCGGCCCCCCGTTCGAGCAGGACCCCGATCCGCTGGTCAGCCGGATCTGGATGCTGGAGCGCACCGCCATGTACCGCGACATGGCCAGCATCGGCGTCGACGTCGCATCGTGGCCACCATCGCAGACACTGGAACAGTCGATGCTGCTGGCGATGCAGCGCCACCGCCCGACGGTGGTGCGGTGATGGGGCGTCCGGTCGGCGCCACCGAGACCCTGCCGCTGGTGTTGTCCGGCGCGTGCGGGATGGCGATGACGGCGACCGTCGTATCTGGCGCCTCCGGGCCGGCTGCCGTTGCGGCGCTGGCCGCCGCCGGCGCGGTGCTGGCCGGACTCCGGTGGGCGGCAGCGGCGACGGTTGCAGTGCTGCTGGCAGTCGTCGCGGTCGGGATCACCGATCCGCCAACGGTTTCGGCGGCCGTGGCCGGGCTGGCCGCGGTGGGATACCTGGTGTTGCGGCACGCCGGCACGATGACACTGCCGACGGTGATCGCCGTCCTCGGGTTCACCGTGGCCGGGGTGGCGGCCACGGCGTTCCCATGGAGTCTGCCGTGGCTGCCGCTACTGGCGCCGTTCGTGGTGCTCGGTCTCTGCGTCGTGGTGGCTCAACCGTTTCTGGGCACCGAACGGTAACCGGTCAGACTCCGGGGGCCTCGTTGAGCGCCTCCAGGGTGCTGGTCGCCTCGAGGTACTCCTGCACCCAGCGCTCGATGACCGTCGAGGTCTTCTCCACCTTGGTGAACTGGCCGACGACCTGGCCCACCGGGTTGAACGCCACGTCGACGCTCTCATTGGGGTACTTGTTGGTCGCCCGGACCGCCATGCCGGAGACCATGTACTGCAGCGGCATACCCAGCGGCTTGGGGTTCCCCGGAGCCTCCCACGCCTCGGTCCACTCATTGCGCAGCATCCGGGCCGGCTTACCGGTGAAGGAGCGGCTGCGGACGGTGTCGCGGCTGGTCGCCTTGATGTAGGCGGCGTGCTGCGCCTCGGTGTTGGAGGACTCCTCGACCATCAGCCACTGCGAGCCGGTCCACGCGCCCTGGGCGCCCAGCGCCAGGGCCGCGGCGATCTGCTGACCGCTGCCGATGCCGCCCGCCGCCAGCACCGGCACTGGTGCCACGGCCTTGACGACCTCGGGCCACAGCACGATCGAACCCACCTCGCCGCAGTGGCCGCCCGCCTCGCCGCCCTGGGCGATGATGATGTCCACACCGGCCGCGGCGTGCTTGCGCGCCTGCGATGCGGAGCCGCACAGCGCGGCGACCTTGCGGCCGGACTCGTGGATGTGCTTGATCATGTCGGCCGGGGGAGTCCCCAGCGCGTTGGCGATCATCGTCACCTTGGGATGCTGCAGCGCCACTTCGACCTGCGGGGTGGCGGTCGCCTCGGTCCACCCGAGCAACTGCAGGCTGTCCTCGGCGGCGTTCTCGACCGGGACACCGTGGTCGGCGAGCAGCTTCTTGCCGAAGTCCAGGTGCTCCTGCGGTACCAGCTTGCGAAGCGATTCGGCGAGTTCCTCGGCGGACTGCCCGGAGTCCATGCCCTCGTATTTGTTCGGGATGACGATGTCCACGCCGTAGGGGTGGTCCCCGATGTTCTCGTCGATCCACTTCAGTTCGATCTCGAGTTGCTCGGGGGTGAAGCCGACCGCGCCGAGCACCCCGAACCCGCCAGCCTTGCTCACTGCGACGACCACGTCACGACAGTGGGTGAACGCAAAGATCGGGAACTCGATGCCGAGTTCGTCGCAGAGGGGAGTGTGCATGACCTACTCCTTCGAGGGCGGCGGATGGAAGTGGAACGTGTTCTAATTTAGTACCAGACCCGGGCGCGGCTAGGCCAGTCGGCCACCAGGTGAGCGCTCTGCAGCCCACACTACCGCCGATCGTGTAACCGCTCAGCGCGTGGCGACAGCCCGTAACACCGCCACCCCGAAACCGGCTGCGCGACGCAGGGAACGGCCGGGCGGACGGCCGGGCCCGCTGACACGCAGCACCGGCCAGCCGTGCTCGGCGGCCAGCGCCGCCAGCCCGGGCCGCGGATTGACCGGCCGTGGCCGGCCCACCAGCGACATCAGTGCGGCATCCTCATTGCCGTCGGCGTAGAAGAAGCTCTGGCCGAGGTCGATCCCGTTGTCCGCGCAGAACCGCTGCACCGCAGCCGCCTTCTGGCGGCCCCACACCACCGGTTTGACGATGTCACCGGTCAGCAGTCCTTGTTCGTCGAGTTCGAACCGGTTGCACAGCACCTGTCCGATACCCAAATACCGGGCGACCGGTTCGGCGTGGATGGTCAGCGCCGAGGAGCTCAGCACCACACTGTGGCCGCGCTGCTGGTGGGCCCGAACCACCTGCTGCATGAGCGGGTATATCCGGCCGGTGATGTGGTCGGCGAAGAGCCGCTCACCGATGTCGTCGAGCTCACGGATCGATTCGCCGCGCAGGTAACCCGCCGCGCGTATCAAGAGGCGTTCGAATTGCATGCGGCCCAACCGGTACCGCACGGCGGCCTCGATGACGCCGAGCACCTCGCCGGCCCGGGCCTGGCGCCGGCGGATCCGGTCGCCGGCATGCGCGGTGGCGGTGAACCCCGACACCAGCGTGCCGTCCAGGTCGAAGAACGCCCCGACCCGGGCTCCCGGCTCGGTGCTGCCGATCTCGGCGATCAGATCGCTGGTCATCGGCGTCGATGTTACGGCGGGGCCCGCCGGCGTTGGTGGTCACGCGCCGCAGCGGCAGTGGCGAAACCGGCAGCTGATAGCGTGTTCGGCCTATGGATGAACAGACCGCCTCGACGACCAGTGAGACCGCTGCGGGCGAGGCGCGCCAGACCCTGGCCGAGCGGGCCGAGCAGCTGGGCTGGCAGCGAACCCAGCGGGAGCGCGTCGACGTCTACGGTCGGGGGGTCTTCCACGTCCACGCCGTGTGGCGCGATGCCGGCACCCTCAACGGCGGCGCGCACTATGAGGACTCTGTGTTGCTGGCCTACACCACCGATCTGGGCAAGATCCAGAGCTGGCTGGCCAGATAGCGCATCGGTAACCGGGGCGGCTCCGGTTGGCAACGGTTGCATAACCGCCCCTCGTGTCACTCTGGGCGACATTTTTCACAGCGCTAACTTCGGTCCCGACCTTGTTGTTATCGGGATGGGGAAGAAGCCATGTCACGAATCCGTAAGTACCTCACTGTTGCGGCCGGTGCCGCCGCGGGACTGTTCCTGGGGGCGCTCGCCTCCAGCACCGCCGCCACCGCGGACACCGCTCCGATCAACCCGGGGCTGCCCGGTGTGGTCGAGCAGATGGTCGCGTCCTCGACGGCCATTCCGCAGCAGTTGCTGCAGACCACCACCTCCGCGCTGAGCGGAACGCCGCTGGCGCCCGCCGCGTCGCCGGCGCAGTCGCCGATCGCCACCGCCACACTCAACGTGCCGCAGACCACGACGACGGCCAGCCAGCCCGCCGGCCTGCCCGGGCTGGCCAACCTCAGTTCGGTGCTGCCGTTCCCGCTGCCGAACTTCGGCGGCACGACACCGGTGGCGGCCGCACCGACCACCATGGTCCCCGGCATCTTCGCGCCGACGGCTCCGGTGACGCCGATGGAGGTCATGCTGATTCCCGGCTTGCCCTGACGCTGAGGCCGTAACCTCGGACCGGTGAGCGCACGCGCAGGAATCGTCGTCACCGGTACCGAGGTCCTCACCGGGCGGATCGCAGATCGCAACGGACCGTGGCTGGCCGACCGGCTCTTGGAGCTCGGAGTTGAACTGGCGCACATCACGATCTGCGGCGACCGGCCCCGCGACATCGAGGCACAGCTGCGGTTCCTGGCCGGCGAGGGTGTCGACCTGATCATCACCAGCGGCGGCCTGGGGCCGACGGCTGATGACCTGACGGTCGACACCGTCGCCCGGTTCTGTGGCCGGGATGTGGTGCTCGACGCCGCACTGGAGGCCCGGATCGCCGAGATCATCAAGCCGCTGATGGCGCGCTTCACCGGTCCGGGCGCTCCGGATTTCGCGACGGTCCGGGCGGCCAACCGCAAGCAGGCGTTGATCCCGGCCGGCTCGACCGTGCTCGACCCGGTGGGCACCGCCCCGGGAGTGGTGGTGCCCGGCGCCCCGACGGTGGTGGTGCTGCCGGGTCCGCCCCGCGAGTTGCAACCGATGTGGCACAAGGCGATCAACACCCCCGAAGTGCAGCAGGCGATCGCCGGCCGGACCCACTACGAACAGCAGACCGTGCGGATGTTCGGGCTGCCCGAGTCCGGGCTGGCCGACACGCTGCGGCACGCACAACAAGTGATCGCGGACTTCGTGCGGCTGGAGATCACCACCTGCCTTCGTGGCGGCGAGCTCGAGATCGTCACCCGCTACGAGCCTGACGCGGCGGCGGCCTACGTACAACTGCTGGCGGTGCTGCGTGAGCGGCACGCCCGGGCGATCTTCTCCGAAGACGGTTCGCGGATCGACGATCTGGTGGCGGGGCTGTTGGCCGGCCGGTGGATCGCGACCGCGGAATCGTGCACCGCGGGCCTGCTGGCGGGCAGACTGGCCGACCCGCCCGGGGCCTCGGACTATCTCGCCGGCGGGGTGGTGTCCTACTCCAACGACGCCAAGGCGGACCTGCTCGACGTTGACCCGGCATTGATCGCCGAGCACGGCGCGGTCTCCGAACCGGTGGCCGAGGCGATGGCCGCCGGCGCACTGCGCCGATTCGCCGCGGACACCGCGGTGGCGATCACCGGAATCGCCGGGCCCGGCGGCGGAACGCCGGACAAGCCGGTGGGCACGGTCTGTTTCTGCGTTGCCCTGGGCGACGGCACGCTGCTCACCCGGACGACTCGGCTGCCCGGGGACCGAGCCGACGTCCGGGAACGGTCGACGACGGTGGCGATGCATCTGCTGCGACGCGCATTGTCAACCGGCTGATGGTGACCCGCAACCGGTGGTATGAACGTCACACCGAGGAGTTGCGGGCGTGGACACACAGTGGGCGTGGTTCGACGGGTCCGGCTATTGGCTGGGCCGGCTGGTGCTGCAACGCGGCATCGCCGCGGTGTACGTGGTCGCGTTCGTCGCTGCCGGGCGGCAGTTTCGCGCGCTGATCGGCGAGAGCGGCATGCTGCCGGTGCCGCGGTACCTGCGACGGCGGTCATTTCGGGTGGCGCCCAGCATATTCCAGCTGCACTACTCGGATCGGTTCTTCGCCGCCACCTGCTGGTCCGGCGCGGCGCTGGCGGCGGCGCTGGTGGCCGGCGCCGGCGAGCTGGTGCCGTTGTGGGCGGTGATGTCGATCTGGTTGCTGCTGTGGGTGATGTACCTGTCGATCGTCAACGTCGGCCAGGCGTGGTACTCGTTCGGCTGGGAGTCGATCCTGCTGGAGGCCGGGTTCCTGGCGGTGTTTTTGGGCAACGACCGGGTCGCACCGCCGGTGCTGGTGATGTGGCTGGCCCGGTGGCTGCTGTTCCGGATCGAGTTCGGGGCGGGGTTGATCAAGCTGCGTGGTGACTCCTGCTGGCGCAATTTGACCTGCCTGTACTTCCACCACGAGACCCAACCGATGCCGGGCCCGCTGAGCTGGTTCTTCCACCAGCTGCCCAAGCCGCTGCACCGTATTGAAGCCGCCGGCAACCACTTCGCCCAGCTGGTGGTGCCGTTCGGGCTGTTCGCCCCCCAGCCGATCGCCGGGGCGGCGGCGGCGATCATCATCGTCACCCAGCTGTGGCTGGTGGCCTCCGGCAACTTCGCCTGGCTGAACTGGGTGACGATCGTGCTGGCCGCCGCTGCGCTCGACCAATCCTGGCTCACCGGACTGTTTCCCGGGTTGCGGCCACCGGAGATGCCGGAATCCCCGGTGTGGTTCACCGCCGTGGTGATCGCGTTCACCGCCGCGGTGGTCGTGCTCAGCTACTGGCCGGTGCGCAACCTGGCCTCACGGCATCAGCGAATGAACGCCTCGTTCAACCCGTTTCATCTGGTCAACAGTTACGGGGCATTCGGCACCGTCGGCCGTTGCCGCCGGGAAGTGGTCATCGAGGGGACCGCAGCCACAGAGCTCACCGACCAGACGGTCTGGCGCGAATACGAGTTCAAGGGCAAACCCGGTGCGCTGGATCGGTTGCCGCGGCAATGGGCGCCATACCATCTGCGGCTGGACTGGCTGATGTGGTTTGCCGCGCTCTCACCCGCTTACGCGCGACCGTGGCGCGACGCCCTGTTGCAACGTCTGCTGCGCAACGACCGCGATACCGTGCGACTGTTGCGCCACAACCCGTTTCCCGACGAGCCGCCGCGCTACGTGCGGGCGCTGCTCTACGAATACCGCTTCACCACACCTGCCGAGCGTCGGCGAGATCGGGCGTGGTGGCGTCGCAGCCTGGTGGGCGTCTATCTGCCGCCGGTGTCGGTGAGCGGGACGCCCGCGCCGCCGGGCCCCCGTTAGCGCCGCGGTGGTCACCCAGCTTCGGGCGGGCGGTCGTCAAGTCGGGGTGGGGACACGCGCCCCGGGGATCG
This sequence comes from Mycolicibacter senuensis, assembly GCF_003284925.1. Taxonomy (GTDB): domain Bacteria; phylum Actinomycetota; class Actinomycetes; order Mycobacteriales; family Mycobacteriaceae; genus Mycobacterium; species Mycobacterium algericum_A. The sequence continues at coordinate 1,852 of NZ_QMEX01000136.1, read as the reverse complement.
TGTCGAATCGGAAAGGCCGGCACCCCGACTCACGCTGACGGAGATGGTGAGGGGCGCCGCTACCGGGTGTCGACCCACAGCGTGGTGGCCACCAACACCAACGTGACCACAGCCAGCAGCGTCATATCCAGAACACCCAGTCGGGGTGTCTGCGCGCCCTCGGCCGCCAACCGTCGTTCGCGGGCGATCAGAAACAACGGGAACGTGACGCTGATCGCGATGAGGAATCCGCCTGCGATGTAGGCCCACACGAACCGGACGTGGTGCCGGCGAGCCTCGGCGACCATCAGCACCGCCGCCGCCAAGAAGAGCATCAAGATATCGGCGGTGATCGAGCGCGACGCAGGCGTCACTGCGGTGTCCGGGATGAACCGGGAGAGAAAATCGGAGCCCTCGTAGGCCAGGTTCTGGCTCCAGGTGGCGATCAGGGCGACGACCGCTATCGCGGCATAGCCCCCGCAGCGGATCTTGGCTGACGTGTCCATCCTGGCAACGTTAACGGCGCGCCGTGCCGGGCACGGCGGGTTTCGCCTCAGAGCTCGAGCAGCACGGTCACCGGGCCGTCGTTGACCAGTTCCACGTGCATGTGCGCCCCGAATCGGCCGGTGGCCACCCGGGCACCCAACCGCCGCAGCGCCTCGGCGAACTCGTCGACCAGCGGCTCGGCGACGGCACCGGGGGCAGCGGCGTTCCAGGACGGGCGCCGCCCCTTGGCGGTGTCGGCGTAGAGGGTGAACTGGCTGACCACCAGGATCGGTGCACCCACGTCGGCCGCCGATCGTTGTTCGTCGAGAATCCGTAGGTACCAGAGCTTTTCGGCGAGCCGATGGGCTGTCTTCACATCATCGTCGTGGGTGACCCCGACCAGCGCCACCAGTCCCTGTCCGTCCGGGGCGATGGCGCCGACGGTTTCGCCGTCGACCGTGACTCGCGCCGACGCGACGCGTTGCACCAGAACCCGCACGGGCTCGATGCTAAGTAGGCTCGGTGGTGGTGTCTGCGGGAGGGTGGTCGCAATGTCGGTGTTGGTTGCGTTCTCGGTCACGCCGCTGGGGGCGGGCGAGGGAGTCGGCGAGATCGTCGCGGAAGCGGTGCGGGTGGTTCGCGAGTCGGGGCTGCCGAATCGCACCGATTCGATGTTCACGGTGATCGAAAGCGACAGCTGGGCCGAGGCGATGGCGGTCGTGCAGCGGGCGGTGGAAGCGGTGGCCGCCCGGTCACCACGAGTGAGCACGGTAATCAAGGCCGACTGGCGAGCCGGCGCGGTCGACGCGATGAGCACCAAGGTGGAGTCGGTGGAGCGGCACCTGGCGGCGCCACCGCCTAATTGACCGCCACATCGAGGATCGGCCTGCCCACGCCGGCGCCCGGCCCGTCGAAGTGCCACCACTCCCCGGGGTAGACGGCGAGGCCGCCGGCGCTCATCGCCTCGCGCAGGGCGGCGCGTTCGGCGGCGGCCTGCGCGCCGATCCCCTCGGCGAATGCAGCGGCACGGGGGGAGAAGTCGTCGAAGCCGGTGCCCATCTCGACCAGCCGGCCCTGCGGGTCGGCGGTGGTCACGTCGACCGACCGCCCGGTCTCGTGGCTGCGGGCCAGCGGTCCCGGGCGGGCAACCCAATTCGGGTCCGGCACCACCTCGAACATCCGGACCTGTACCGCATGCGGGCGGTAGCAGTCCCAGAACACCAGCGTTCGGCCGCGTCGGCGCAGCACATCGGCTGCCGCCGCCAACCCCGGGGCCAGCGACTCGTGCACCAGGCACCGGGCGTTCGCCGGATACAGCTGCACGCCGGTGAAGTTGTTGGTCGTGGCGTACCGCAGGTCGATGATCGCGTCGGGAACTGCGCTACGG
>NZ_QMEX01000135.1 GCF_003284925.1 Mycolicibacter senuensis | reverse complement strand
CGGCGGCACCGCGGCTAATGGCACGACCGGGGTCGGCGGCAACGGTGGCAACGGCGGTACCGGTGGCACCGGCGGCGGCGGCGGAACCGGTGGAACCGGTGGCCAAGGGACCGAGGAGCATCCGAGCGGTGGTCCAGGCGGCCCCGGCGGGCCCGGAGGCGGCGCCGGCCTTGTCGGAGGTAAGGGTGGTGCCGGAGGTACCGGCAGCGTCAATGGCCAGGATGGTGCCGACGGGGGCGCGGGCAACGCCGGCAGCGCCGGTCACCAGGGCGCCTACGGCGCGAACTACTGATCGAGGTCCGAGCCCTCGGCAGCGAAGCAGCACCGGGAGGCCCCGTACGCATGGCGTGCGGGGCCTCCCGGCCGTTCGTCGGAGGATCGCCGGAACGCCGGCGGCCTAACCGCCTGCCGAAAAACCGCCTGCCGAAAAGCGACTTCCGATTACCTGGCCGGGATCGGGCCCAGCCTGCGCACCACAGCGAGCGCTAAGGCTCGCAGATGACGATCGGAATCTCCCGATCGGTCCAGGCGCGGTAGTTGACGAAGTCCGGGTACATCGCATCGAGCTTGGGCCAGTAGGCGGCCCGCTCCGACTCGTCGGCGTCACGGGCGCGCAGCCGCAGCACCTCGTTGCGGATCCGGAACGAGACCTGCGGGTTGGCTTTGAGGTTCAGGTACCACATCGGGTTGGTGGCGCGCCCGCCCTGGGATGCCACCAGGATCACCCGGTCGCCTTCGCGCAGGAACAGCAGCGGGGCCTCACGCGGCTCACCGGTCTTGCGTCCGGTGGTGGTGAGGATGCCGACCTCGGGAACCTCGCCGAAGTGCTTGGTGCCCAAGCGCCACTTGCCGCCGACCCGGCCGCCGGTGGCCTTGTAGGCCCAGGTGTTGGCCCGCGACATCCATTTGATGATGGTGCCGGTGACCGGCGAGTCCAGCGATTTCGGCTTCTCCGGTGTGCTCACGTGCGCAACCCTACTGAATGAACGGCTTGATCCCGGCCCGGATGTGGTGGATCGTCGCGATGCCGTCGGGACTGTCGGACGGAATGACGAATACCTCGTCGACGTGCGCGCACACCCGCCGCCCGAACAGCGACGGCTTGGTGATGATGTCGTAGACCGCCCGCACCTCATCACCGTCGACGCTGTATTCCGGCAGCGTGGCGGCTGAGATCAGCCGAAACTGCGGGCCACGATTCAGGCTGCGACGCAAGTGATTTCCGGAGAAGCCGGTCTTGATTCCGACTTCGACTCGGGTGCAGTCCGGACTGAACCGGACCGCGGACGCGTCGTGGCTGACCAGCGCGTCGATGTAGGCCTGCGCCGCTGCGATGCGGTCGGCCTCCGTGACGGGCTTTGAAAGGGGCTGAGACACCGGCGCCACTAAATCCGCTCGATGATGGTGCCGGTGGACAGCGCCCCGCCCGCGCACATGGTGATCAGCGCGGTCGACTTGTCGGTGCGCTCCAGCTCGTGCAGCGCGGTGGTGATCAGCCGGCTGCCGGTGGAGCCCACCGGGTGCCCCAGCGCGATCGCCCCGCCGTTGACGTTGACCCGGTCCATGTCCGGGTTGTGCACCGCCGCCCAGGACAACACCACCGATGCGAACGCCTCGTTGATCTCGACCAGGTCGATGTCACCCATCTTCATCCCGGCCTTCTCGAGCACTTTCGCGGTGGACTGCACCGGGCCGTCCAGGTGGTAGTAGGTCTCGGCGCCGACGTTGGCCTGGCTGATGATCCGGGCCCGCGGCTTCAGGCCCAGCGCTTTGGCCTTGTCCTCATCCATCCACAGCACCGCGGCCGCCCCGTCGGAGATCTGCGAGGAGCTGCCGGCAGTGTGGATGCCACCCTCGATCACCGGGTTCAGCTTGGTCAGGCCCTCGATCGTGGTGTCGCGCAGACCCTGGTCGCGGCTGACGGTGTTCCACTCGGCGGTGGGTTGCTTGTTCTCGTCGATCACCGGCGCCTCGATCGGGGAGATCTCCCGGTCGAACCGGCCTTCATCCCAGGCCTGCTTGGCCCGCTGCTGGGAGCGCAGCCCGAATGCGTCGACGTCGGCGCGGGTGATCCCGCGCCGCTTGGCGATCCGCTCGGCGGCTTCGAACTGGTTGGGCAGGTCGATGGTCCACGACGACGCCCGGGCGCCGCCGCCGTTCTCGCCCAGCCCGACCCGGCTCATCGCCTCGATACCGCACGCGATACCGATGTCGATGGCACCGACCGAGATCAGGCCGGCGATCAGATGGTTGGCCTGCTGCGCACTGCCGCACTGGCAGTCGATGGTGGTGGCGCCCACGTGCTCGGGCAGCCCGGCGATCAGCCAAGACTGCCGGGCCACGTTGTTGGCCTGCTCGCCGTACTGGGTGACGCAGCCGCTGATGACCTGCTCGACGCTGCCCGGCTCGATACCGGCCTTGGTGACCAGCGCCTTCTGCACCGCCCCGAGCAGTTCAGTGGCGTGCAGACCCGACAGCCAGCCGTTACGTTTACCGATGGGGCTTCGTGTGGCTTCGACGATGACAGGATTACCCATGCGGCCAGGCTAGAACACGTTTCATTAGTCTGACAAGCGGCGATGCGAACAGGCCTTTGGTCTATGGTGAGCCCATGTTTTACTGCTACTAGAACGCGTTGCATTTAGGAGTCCGCCGATGTCGAGTGTCAAAGTGCCGCCGCCTTGCATCGGCACCCAGCTGGCCCGGATGTCGGGGAACCTGATGTCCAACGCGATCGCCGACCACAACCCGGACCTCAAGCCGCTGGACACGCCGGACCGGTTGAAGTCGGGTTGGCTCAACGGCAGCAAAACCTGGCGGGTCGACTACACCGGCAAGTCCGCCTGAACCACCGAACGAGACACGGAGGCTAGTTCCAGCATGTCCACACTTCCCGCAGGATTCGACTTCCTCAACCCCGACCTCATCGCCGAGGGCATCCCCGAGAAGGAGTTCGCGCAACTGCGCAAAACCGCGCCGGTCTGTTGGATCGAGCAGGCCCCCGGCAAGGGCGGCGGCTTCAACGACGGCGGCTACTGGGCGGTCACCAAGCTCGCCGACGTCAAAGAGGTGTCGCTGCGCAGCGACGTCTTCTCCAGCTACGAGAACTGTGTGATCCCGCGGTTCTCCGACGACATGCAGCGGGAGAACATCGAGGTTCAGCGGTTCGTGATGCTCAACATGGACGCACCGCACCACACGCGGCTGCGCCGGATCATTTCCCGGGGTTTCACACCGCGGGCTATCGGACGGTTGCGCGACGAACTCCATGAACGGGCTCAGGCGATCGTCAAGGCCGCCGCCGAGGCCGGCTCCGGAGACTTCGTCGAACAGGTGTCGTGCGAACTGCCGCTGCAGGCGATCGCCGGACTGCTCGGTGTGCCGCAGGAAGATCGCGACAAGCTGTTCCAGTGGTCGAACGAGATGACCGGCAGCGAAGACCCCGAGTACGCCGACATCGACCCGCAGGCCTCGTCGTTCGAGTTGATCACCTACGCCATGCAGCTGGCGGCGGCCAAGGCGGAGAACCCCGGTGAAGACATCGTCACCACGCTGATCAACGCCGACATCGACGGCGAGAAGCTCTCCGACGACGAGTTCGGCTTCTTCGTGGTGATGCTGGCGGTGGCCGGCAACGAGACCACCCGCAACTCGATCACCCACGGCATGATCGCGTTCTCCGAGCACCCCGAGCAGTGGGAGTTGTTCAAGAAGGAACGCCCGGCGACCACTGCCGACGAGATCGTGCGGTGGGCCTCCCCGGTGATCTGCTTCCAGCGCACCGCGCTGGAGGACTACGAGCTGTCCGGCGCGCAGATCAAGAAGGGGCAGCGGGTGGTGATGTTCTACCGCTCGGCCAACTTCGACGAGGACGCCTTCGACGAGCCGCACAAATTCAACATCCTGCGCGACCCGAACCCACACGTCGGATTCGGTGGCACCGGGGCGCACTACTGCATCGGCACCCACCTGGCCCGGTTGACGATCGACCTGATCTTCAACGCGGTCGCCGACCACGTGCCCGACCTCGCGCCGCTGGCCAAACCCGAGCGGCTGCGCTCCGGGTGGCTCAACGGCATCAAGCACTGGCAGATGGACTACACCGGCAAATGTCCGGTGGCCCACTAGATTTAAGGAGATTCGGTGGACTTCAGTCCAGAGCCGGAACAGCAGGCGGTCGCCGATGTCGTCGCGTCGGTGCTCGAGCGGGACAACAGCTGGGAGGCGCTGGTCGCCGGCGGGGTGAGCGCGCTCGCGGTGCCGGAGCGGCTCGGCGGTGACGGCGTCGGCCTGTCGGAGGTGGCTACGGCGCTGACCGAGATCGGCCGGCACGGGACCGTCAGCCCGGCGCTGTGCACCCTCGGGTTCGCTCTGGTGCCGCTGCTGGAGTTGGCCGGCGACGCCCAACAGGACCGCTACCTGGCCGGTGTGGCCAAGGGCGCGGTGCTGTCCGCCGCGCTCGACGAGCCGGCCGCCGCGCTGCCCGAGCAGCCCGCGGTGACGCTGGCCGGTAACCGGTTGTCCGGCACCAAGATCGGCGTGCCCTACGCCGATCAGGCCGAGTGGATGCTGGTCACCGCGGATACGGGCGTCGCGGTGATCTCGCCGAGGGCGGCCGGGGTGCAGCTGACGAAGACCCCGACCGCCAACCACAGCGACGAGTACGCCGTCGTATTCGACGATGCCGAGGTCGACGCCGTTTTGGACGGCGCCTCGGTACATCGGGTGAACCAATTGGTGCTGGCGATGGTCGGCGCCTACGCCTCCGGGTTGGTAGCCGGCGCGCTGCGGCTGACCGCCGACTACGTCGGCAGCCGCGAACAGTTCGGCCGGCCGCTGTCCACCTTCCAGACGGTGGCAGCTCAGCTCTCGGAGGTCTACATCGTCTCGCGCACCATCACGCTGGCGGCGACATCGGTGGTCTGGCGGCTGGCCAACGGTCTTGACGCCGACGACGACCTCGGGGTGCTCGGGTACTGGATCACCTCGCAGGCCCCGCCGGTGATGCAACTCTGCCACCACCTGCACGGCGGGATGGGCATGGACGTCGACTACCCGATGGACCGCTACTACTCCACGATCAAAGACCTGAACCGCCTGCTGGGTGGCCGGTCGCAACGCCTCGAAATGGTGGCGATCGCAAGCGCGGCGGAGCCGGGTGCAGCGGGTCGACACCCAGAAGACACAGGAGTGCAATGTTTGTCGATCTGACCCCGGAGCAGCGCAAACTCCAGGCCGAACTGCGCGAGTACTTCGCCAACCTGATCACGCCCGATGAGGAAAAGGCGATGGCCTCCGACCGGCACAACCAGGCCTATCGCGATGTGATCCGCCGGATGGGCCGTGACGGCAAGCTCGGCGTCGGCTGGCCCAAAGAGTTCGGCGGCCTGGGCTTCGGGCCGATCGAGCAGCAGATCTTCGTCAACGAGGCGCAGCGAGCCGACATCCCACTGCCGGCCGTGACGCTGCAGACCGTTGGCCCCACCCTGCAGGTGTACGGCAACGAAGCGCAGAAGAAGAAGTTCCTGCCGGCCATCCTGGCCGGGGAGGTGCATTTTGCGATCGGCTACACCGAACCGGAGGCCGGCACCGACTTGGCGTCGTTGCGCACCACCGCGGTTCGTGATGGCGACCATTACATCGTCAACGGCCAGAAGGTGTTCACCACCGGCGCTCACGACGCCGACTACATCTGGCTGGCGGTGCGCACCGATCCGGCGGCGGTGAAACACAAGGGGATTTCGATCCTGATCGTGGACACCAAGGACCCCGGTTACTCGTGGACTCCGATGATCCTGTCCGACGGGGCGCATCACACCAACGCGACCTACTACAACGACGTTCGGGTGCCCGTCGAGATGCTGGTGGGCGAGGAGAACGGCGGCTGGCGGCTGATCACCACCCAGCTCAACAACGAGCGGGTGATGTTGGGTCCGGCCGGCCGGTTCGGCGCCATCTACGACAAGGTGCACGCCTGGGCCACCAAGCCCGGCAGCGACGGGGTGACCCCGATCAGCCATGATGCGGTCAAACGCGGTCTCGGCGAGATCCACGCCATGTTTCGCATCAACGAGCTGCTCAACTGGCAGGTCGCCGCGGCCGGCGAGATCATCGACGTCGCCGACGCGGCGGCCACTAAAGTCTTCGGCACCGAGCGGATCCAGTACGCCGGGCGGTTGGCCGAGGAGTTGGTCGGCTGCTACGGCAACCCGGCCGATGCGGCCACCGCCGAGCTGCTCCGCTGGCTGGACGTGCAGACGAAACGCAACCTGGTCATCACGTTCGGTGGCGGGGTCAACGAGGTGATGCGGGAGATGATCGCGGCCTCGGGCCTGAAGGTTCCGCGGGTGCCACGATGAGTCGAGGAGACAGATGAGCGACCTTTCCGCCGGGATCGAGCAGATACTGGCTTCCGGCCGCAGCGAGCCGCGGACCGGCCGGGATCCGGTGAACCAGCCGATGATTCGGCACTGGGTTGACGCCATCGGCGATGAGAATCCGATCTACGTCGATGAGGAGGCCGCGCGCGCGGCCGGGCATCCGGGGATCGTCGCACCGCCGGCGATGATCCAGGTCTGGACGATGATGGGCCTGGGCGGCGAGCGCCCCGCCGACGACCCGCTCGGCAAGGTCATGGAACTGTTCGACGGCGCCGGCTATGTCGGGGTGGTGGCCACCAACTGTGAGCAGACCTACCACCGCTACCTGCGGCCCGGCGAAGAGGTCAGCGTCACCGCCGAGGTGACCGATATCGTCGGCCCCAAACAGACGGGTTTGGGCGAGGGCTACTTCATCACCCAGAAGATCCGCTGGTGGGCAGGCCAAGACGGTGACGGGGAACTGGTGGCCGACATGAACTGGCGCATCCTGAAGTTCCTGCCGAAGGATCGTGTCGAAACCGTCGAGACGCCTGAGGATCTCGACCCCGCCAAGATGATGCGGCCGTCGTGGTCGAGGGATTCGGCGTACTTCTGGGAGGGGGTCGCCGCCCACGAGTTGCGGGTCCAGCAACGCCCCGACGGCAGCCTGCAGCACCCCCCGGTGCCGGCGGTCTGGAAGGACAAGACCGAGACCACCGACTACATCGTGGCCTCCGGCAACGGAACGGTGTTCAGCTTCGTGGTGCACCATGCACCCAAAGTCCCCGGTCGCAGCGTGCCGTTCGTCATCGCGTTGGTCGAACTCGAGGAGGGCGTGCGGATGCTCGGTGAGCTGCGCGGCGTCGACGCCGCGGCCGTGCGGATCGGAATGCCCGTCCGGGCAACCTATCTCGACTTCCCGGCTAGCGATGCCGGACCGGCGTGGAGCCTGTACGCCTGGGAGCCAGTGGAAGGAGGCGGGGCATGAGCGCTCCGACCGTCGAAGTCGGCACCAAGCTGCCGGAGCTCAAGATCTATGGCGACCCGACGTTCATCGTCTCCACCGCCATCGCGACCCGCGATTACCAGGACGTGCACCACGACCGGGACAAGGCGCAGGCCAAGGGCTCCAAGGACATCTTCGTCAATATTCTCACCGACACCGGCCTGGTGCAGCGCTACCTCACCGATTGGGCCGGATCCAAGGCGGTGATCCGCTCCATCGGGCTGCGACTGGGCGTGCCGTGGTACGCCTACGACACCGTCACCTTCTCCGGCGAGGTGACCGCCCTGGAAAACACCGCAGACGGGCCTCTGGTCACCGTGAAAGTTGTGGGCAACAACAGTCTTGGCGATCACGTCATCGCCACCGCCACACTCACCCTCGGGGAGGCATGATGCTGTCCGGTAAGGCGGCTATCGCCGGAATCGGCGCGACCGACTTCTCCAAGGAATCCGGGCGCAGCGAGCTGCGACTGGCCGCCGAGGCGGTGCTCGACGCCCTCGATGATGCGGGCCTGAAGCCCGCCGACGTCGACGGCCTGGTCACCTTCACCATGGACTCCAACCTGGAGACCGCCGTCGCGCGCGCCACCGGTATCGGCGAGCTGACATTCTTCTCCCAGATCGGCTATGGCGGCGGTGCGGCCGCCGCGACCGTGCAGCAGGCGGCGCTGGCGGTGGCCACCGGGATTGCCGAGGTCGTGGTGGCCTACCGGGCATTCAACGAGCGCTCGGAGTTCCGGTTCGGCCAGGTGATGACCGGGCTGACCATCAACGCCGATTCGCGCGGCGTGGAGTACAGCTGGTCCTACCCGCACGGGCTGAGCACACCGGCGGCATCGGTGGCCATGATCGCCCAGCGCTACATGCACGAATACGGCGCCACCAGTGCGGATTTCGGTGTGGTGTCGGTGGCTGATCGCAAGCATGCGGCGACCAACCCCAAAGCGCACTTCTACGGCAAGCCGATCACCATCGAGGATCACCAGAATTCGCGGTGGATCGCCGAGCCGCTGCGGCTGCTGGACTGCTGTCAGGAGACCGACGGCGGGGTGGCGATCGTGGTCACCACCCCGGAACGTGCCAAGGACCTCAAGCACCGCCCGGCGGTCATCGAGGCGGCGGCACAGGGCGCCGGGGCCGACCAGTTCACCATGTACTCCTACTACCGCGACGAACTGGGGCTTCCCGAGATGGGGCTGGTGGGCAAGCAATTGTGGGCGCAGTCCGGCCTGACGCCGACCGACATCCAGACCGCGGTGCTCTATGACCACTTCACCCCCTACACCTTGATCCAGTTGGAGGAGTTGGGATTCTGCGGTAAAGGCGAGGCCAAAGACTTCATCGCCGGTGGCGCCATCGAGCTGGGTGGCCGACTGCCGATCAACACCCATGGTGGGCAGCTCGGCGAGGCCTATGTGCACGGTATGAACGGCATCGCCGAAGGAGTACGCCAGCTGCGCGGCACCTCGGTCAACCAGGTGCCGAACGTGGAGCATGTACTGGTCACCGCCGGCACCGGCGTGCCTACCTCGGGGCTGATCCTGGGTTAGTCCGTCCGGCACTGCGCACCGCGAACAGACGCTCGCGCAAGGAAATCAGGCGCCGGTGCCGTCGTTCCAGCTCTCGGGGAGCAGCGGAACCGTCGGTCCATGGCTGAAACCGTTGACCGTCAATGCGGTCATCCCCGCCGCGGCCCGTTCCCGCTTGGCTTGCGCGCCCGGGAATCCCCCGCTGCCGGCGCCGCGGTCTGACGGCTGAGTCGCTGTCTCGACTGGTTCGGCGGCGACCTTCACATCGGCGAACTCGTTGGCCTCGTCGCGTGCGCGTCGACGGCGGCGGGCGCGGGTGCGGTCCCGCCCGCGAGCCGCCGCCGCGGCCGACTCGGCCGCGTCATCCGGGCCTGGAGTTCGTCGCCG